>JBMYOX010000037.1:0-35538 GCA_049599735.1 Pontibacterium sp.
CGGGCTTCGCTCAGTTCCTGATTTTTTGTTTCGACCGTCTGCTGCACATCCTGAAGCTGCTGCGTTAATGCCTCCCGCTGCTCTTCGGTTACTTTCGTTAACCGGCGGGCTTCGCTCAGTTCCTGATTTTTTGTTTCGACCGTCTGCTGCACATCCTGAAACTGCTGCGTTAAGTGTTGGTTTTTGTCTACCAGTGGGTGACGCGAATACAGTTGATACTGCTCGCTTTTTGGTAAAACCTCATTCAGAAACTCAGGTGTACTGAAAAGCGGATGCAAACTTACAGGCAGGTCATTCAATGTAATGCTGTCACGATGAGGTGGTAAGACAGCTATCATTGTAAAAGCGTTAAGCCAGCCACTTGCCTCCAACTCCTCAAGCAACGCTCCTGCTTGCTTATTTAAGTCGATAATCAATAAGTTTTCTGCGTTCAGGTCGAGACAAAGGCCGGCTAGCAGGTCGGAAATACCTGTCGAAAGCTGTTCTGTGCATTTCAAGCATTTCAACCCAGGATATAAATATTGCTGGGCAACGCCCGGAACTTTCAAACCTGAAGCCCATTCAAAATTATATTCATAGAAAGTTGAAGAGTGACTTTTACAATCAACAAGCGCCTGCCAGGCCTTTACACAGTCAAAAACTCCGAGATTACGACTAATTGATGCCTGTAAAACGTCAATAATCTGCTGACTGGCGTCTACTAGCCAAATATTCTCTGCAGTTTCAATATATTTACCGATTGGAGGCTTGCTACCAGCACCCAAGTGAATAATGTTATGAAACACTTTTGTAGAATTCGACATTTCTAATGCAACCTATACCTTAAATATTCATGACGGTGTAGCCAAAAACACACCTGCACAAGACCGTCTTTTAGCCTTTAACTTTGTGAATATGCTGAATATTACTTGCAAGCTGATGCCAGTCGTCCCAGCTACGCGAAAGTTTGTTTCCGCTAAGCCTCAATTGATTCAAAATAAATGGCATTTGCTGAATCAAGGCTGAAAGTAATTGTTGATCATCTGCACACAAGCGTTTCCATATACCCATGTCCATACCATTAGGAAGAGCAAATCTTAACTCCAGCTTGTTTTCACCAAAGTCATCCTTGCTCTCAGCAAACCATTCCTTAAGTAGTGATGATGACTGCTCCGGAAACTCAAGTTTAGGTTGTTGCCCAAAATGATTACTCCTCACACCCGCACAAGAAAGGCGAAACGGCCAATCTTCCAGTTTACGCTGCCCAAAACATGGCGACTTAAGTCTCAGCCAAAGATGCTCATAGTCCGGATTAACCTGTTCATGGAGCAACTCAACACCGGAAAAGTGAAGCCGAGCAGGCTGCTCATCAAGTGCCTGTTGCAGGTTTTTAAGTGCCTTACTCCAGCGTTTTTGAACACGATGTGATAATTCAGTCTGCGGAAGTAGTTTTTCCAGTAATATCGGCAACTGATAAATGCGCTGGTAATCCCTGTCATTCAATTGTGCTAACAGAGACAAGTCACTAGGGTGAACAATTAAATGCTCACCATCTGCAGCAGGCCACTGAGCCAGAAGAGAAGAGGTTGCGTCAGTCTCGGTGTGACGTGAAAGCTGAAGCCCTGCCCGGCCAGATTTAATAAAAGTATCCAGAGTAATACCCGGAATTTCATCACCCGCTAGCTCGACTTCATCTAGATGCCATTTAAGTGATTTTCCAAACCTGCTCTTATGGCTACTCACATTAATTCGACTGACAGCCAGTCCCAATGTTCCTCGCTGCAGCTTCTCAAGCCGTGCGTTAAGCTGCCCGTTTTCCTGAACAGATGCCTGGAGAGTCTGGTAGTAAAACTCCATTTTTTCATGTGCTTTATGAAGCTGGATTAGCAGATTTTCACACTCTTTTTGAGCTTCAGACAACTTCATTTCACTACCGCGCTGCAGCTGTTCTGAACCCGCAGTCAGTTGCCTTATTTCTTGCTGAAATTCACTTTTTTCCTGGCAATGCTCTGCAAAAATTTTTTGTTTTTCGTTAACATGCTTATCAATATTTGCAACTAGGCTTTTCTTTTCTTCTTGTTCTCGCACATATAAAGCTTCAAATTCTTCATGTGTCTGGTGCAACTGTACAAGCAGGCTTTCACATTCTTCCCGGATGCCTGACAATCTCATTTCAATATCGCGCTGCTGTTGCTCTACTATTGTACTAAGCTGATTTATTTCCTGCTTTAGCTCGCTTTTTTCCTGAAAATGCTCTGCAATAAGCTTTTGCTTTTCGCTAACGTATCCATCTATATCTGTAACCAAGCTTTTCTTTTCTTGTTGTTCTCGCGCATATAAAGTTTCAAATTCTTCATGTGTCTGGTGAAACTGCACAAGCAGGCTTTCAGACTCGTTCTGAGCTTCAGACAATCTCATTTCAAGATGATGCAACTGTTGCTTTGCACCTTCGCTCAGGGGCCTAACCTCCTGCTCTAGCCCATTTTTTTCCCGAAAGTGTATTTTCTCCAGCTTTCTCTTTTCAACGATGTGTTTTTCAATATCGTCGAGCAGCACTTCCTTTTCCTGCTGCTGCTTCATATATGACGCTTCAAATTCTTCGTGCGTTTGGTGTAATTTCACAAGCAGATTTTCACATTCCCCCTGTGACTTATCCAATTGTATTTCAAAGTCCCTTTGTTTATCGCTGACTTCCAATCTCAAACTGAACAGGTCTTCTTCCAAAGCATCTTTTTCTTGCTGGCTGTCTCCAATAACACCACGCTGTTTCTCAAATTGTTTCTTTAATTTTTCGTGGTCAGCGAAGAAAGCCTTTATCTCTTGTTCTTTTAACCTATTCTCCTGCTGTCTTCGTGTTACTTCCCACTGCTGCTCCTTCAACTGTGCCTCTAAGGTTTGGACGGTACTTTCATCAACTCGAGCTGACATTTTTTGAAATGCCTTAATACTTTTTGTCAGCAAAGACACCGCTTTAGAGGGAGAGTCCTCATCATCACGAACTGCTAGAGGAAAGAGAGTTGCTGTAATTTCCTCCGATAAATTTTCAACTTGTTCTGCAGCATAATTGCCGCGCTCTGCATAAAGCAGCTGGCTAGCCAGATAAACACCTAGCGAGTCAGGCTGCTCAAAATCTGGTGTCTGTGAATTTTCATGTTTAACATTTTCAAAAGGCAACTGCCACCTTTCCACCAAAGCAGCTATAACGCTTTCCGGGCTATTAATACTGTCTTGCAAATTAAGCATGATACAACGTTTCGGATGCCGGAAATAAAACGCCAATTTTTTTTCATGTTCTGTGAACCAGAGTTTCATATGTTTTTCAGCAGTTTGTTCAGGCTGATCTGACATCAGGCTTCTAGCCAGCGATTGCTCCGGGGTACTGCATAAGAGTACAAAATAAATGCCGGGATCCTGCTCAACCCAAAAATCCAGCGCAGTAATGCTCTCAGGAGTGGCCCACCCCCAAAAATCCTGCTTGAGGTTTTCAAACAACAACTCCGAACCAAGCTGATCCCACAAGCGCCCCATAGTGCCACTTGCCTTCAGCTGTGATGAAACCCTTCGGTGCCACTGATAAATATCAAGACCAGAGGCACGATCAATCGCACATGGTGCTGCCATTCCAGCCTTTTGTAGCCCCGCTTCCAAATGAGCTAAGTAGCGTCCACTTGCTCCTGTAATACACAATGCTTTCATGCTTAGTACTGCCTTCCAGAATGATTAATCTTTAGTGTATGGGCAGTATATACAAAATCGGCTACCTATCCTGTCAAACGCAGCTACTGTCCAGATGCACAATATCACCTAACTACCAAGTTACTACCACCATCGAAAAGAGCCTGCCAAAAGATCCCTATCCATATTACCCTGCGACTAACATATCTGCCAGATAGCATGTAAAAACAAACCAGACTACTAAGACACACTCCCCTGTATAATATTCTTTTCTATAGAAATTAGTGAGTTGATTAATTCAAGACGTCCTCTATATTTTGAACCACAAAATTCCAGTGAAAATAAATTTGTTTTATATTTTTTATCTTTATCAGGCTGAAAAAAACACATATTCATTAATTCTGCTGCATGATTTATATCAGGGTCTGCCCATACTTGCCCTTCACCATAAAAATATTCATCTTTCTTTAAGCTCACATATTCATAATCCACCAGACAAGTAGAGTTTTCACTACAAAAATTCATATTTCCTGAATAACCTGTAGTAACTAAGTCAAGGCCTAGTAACTGTGCTTCAACTAAGCTACGACCAAAACCCTCCGCCCGATGTAAAGACACAAAGCAATTACAAACCTGATACAGCGACAAGACATCCGGCCTCCTCAGCTCACCACTAATTAAATAGATACGCGGATCGCTTTTAATTAGCTTATAAATTTCTTTCCATTTCCTTTGAGCCGCATCCAGATGACTAACCTTTAACACCAACCCTACCCTATCATCAGTCCGGTCTGGAAACGCTTTTTTAAAAGCCCTAATTGTTGCCACAGGGTTTTTACGGCTTAGCGTAGAATTCATATCAAAAGAAAATACGAATAAATAAGCATTTTCAGGCAGCTTCCAATTCTGTCGTGTTTTTTCAGCAACCTTTCCTAAAACAACAGGCAGTGGCATTTCAATAACGGGGACAGGGGCCTTTGCGTAACTTTTTGCAGTATAGTGGCTGATCCCCCAAAGTTCATCAACGAGATTCCAGGCATGAGCCCAAGCTTCTGGCCATACGGGTAATTCCCAGGGCCAAAGCCCTATATTGTAGTGTCCTTCAATAACCTCTAAACCAGCTTCACAAACCAGCCTGGACATCTCGATGCCTGTTACACAGAAAAGGTTGACCACATACAGAGGCTTATCCGTAATCCATTGCTCAACACTATTATCCGCCTGACTAACATCCGCTCCTGGCTGAACATTTACAATACAAAATGGAACACTCGCAGCTGCCAGTGCACGCGCCAGCATACGAACATCTTCACCAATGCCTAGCTCCCCCCTTGCATAACCAAACAAATTAACACCCCAAGGTTTACGAGAAGCTGACAAGGAAGCGAGGTCGTCACAACGCTGCTCTGGTGTTCTCACCGAAACACCGGCCATGACTTTTCCGACCTGCTGAATAGAAGGCTTTCTATTCATGATATGTTGAATAAAAGCCAATCCATTTGCATCAACCGGGGCAAAATTACCAAGCAGGTAGCTTGGTTTTTTAGCTAAAGGCACACTTACCCTACCTAGAATTTCAGGCACCCCCTGCTGTGCCTGTTTCCAGTTAAGTACAATATCCCGATTATTCTCTCGTATTCGGCTTTCTGCTCCAGGTTGCCTTCTATCCTTAGGTAATAGCAAATGAGCAATAAAATTTTCCGGGTCTTTGAAATTCAACTGCAGAGCCTTTTGCTGCCACTTTGGTGAATAGCTAAGCCCCAACATCTCTCGTCCATCACGAAAATACCATCTTGCTGCCCGATGGCGCATTTTCACATTACTATGAATTTGGCCTGCCCAGTATTTAGCTCTACAGATTGCAATGAGGTACATCCCTACCGTGAAAGTATTTCCCCAGGCATCCTTACCCAATTCAGGAAGCTGAATCGGCTGCATCAACTCAGCATCCCAAGCGGGTATGCGCCTAAGTAGTGCATACTGACGCCTGCCAACACTTGCACACCATGCTAAAAATTTCAGATATACATGTAGTTTATTTGTATGTAATGGAAATCTTTTTTGAAGTGCTGGCCTGAGCAGCCAGATTACTAACATTCCGCCATAGAGGCTGGTTGGCAATTTAAAGGGGAGCTTGATCTGTTGAACGTAAGGATGGTCATGTTTAACCTGAGTTTCAAGCATCTGATGCTCACAAGTGGTTAGTTAGTAATAAATTGACAAATAAAAAAGAGTGCCTATCGGCCTCTTATTCATACCTGCTCGCCATTTACAAAGTCTCTACTGCAAAAATATCGCTTCTGATTGGGCAAATAAATTTAAAATTTTTGATTATAAACGTAGACCATGCATACTTTATCCCCATTGTCTGTTTCAAACAGATTGGCTAATCTCTGTGATCCCTGATTATTAGCAATAACATATGAGCAATTAATCCAATAAACAATGTGATAATTGTAACTACAGCTATATTATATAAACGCTTCGGCTCAACCGAATACTCTGGTAAAGTCGGACTTTGCAATACCGAGACCTGCTTGAGCTTTCGCGCAGCTTCTATTCGTGTATTTTCTAATGCAGCCAGCGCACCTGAATAACTTTCTTGGGCAAATTGAACTTTGAGCTCAAGCGTCTGATATTCAGAAGATAAGGTATTTAACGCTCCTCCGGACTTTTGCGCCATTCTACCCCTCTCCTGAGCTATTTGCTGTCGAAGCGCTTGTATTTCGCTATCAACCTTCACAACTGCCGGAGCACCGACACTCTGATAACTTTTCAACATAGTACGCTGCACCTGCAAGTTGGCCAGCTTCGCTTCAAGTGAGGCAACAACTGCATTCAAACTTTCTACAGTCCCAGTCGGTGAGATCAATCCGTTTTTATTCTGATAATTCAATAATTCAATGCGGGCAATATTAAATTTATTATTCAGACCTTCAACCTGGACTTCAAGGAAGCGTACCTGCTCTTCAGCTAAACGCCGCCCCAATGTGTTCATATGTTTTTCGCCGTCAGACAGTAACAATATGGCAATTTTCCGGGCAGTGTCAGGAGAAAATGCTTCAACCCTGATACGCAAGATGTTGGAATATTCATCTAGCTCTACAGAGACTCGTTCCAGATAGTATTCATGCAGTTCTTCCATAGGTACATCGTCGTAAAACAGCCTTGATAGAAAATCAATATTAGTATCAGCGTAATGATTTCGAAAACCTACAGACTGATCGATCTTCCGTAGCATATCAACCGATAACAAGTAGTCTCGAAAAAGTAACATATCTCCACTATTACCCCCGGAGCTGCCTAGCAATGAGCTAAATTCTAGGACAGGGACGGCCAATTGAGGACTTTCAAGCACTATATTGGCTTCTGAGACATACCTGTCACTGGCAATACTTCCCCAATAGATCATTGCCATGACAATAACAAAGAAGCAAACTGACCAAGTGGGGTTTTTTATCAGGAACTGTTTCAAATTACTTTTCTTCATCAATTACTTCGCCAGGACACACCTGAAAATATAAGTCAGCATATGAATTAACTACTACGACTTCCAATGTTACGCACTGCATTTTTTGCATGATAAGCGCTTAAAGCATCCTCTATATCGTCATACCAATAAGCCAGCCCTTCATCCAACAATATACCCGCCTGACATAAATCCCTTAAAATACCTTCACTATGGGAAACCATAATCAAGCTTGCCTGCCCAACTTTATCTTTAAAAGCCAAGGATGCCTTTTTCCTAAATATCTGATCCCCCACTGATGTTGCCTCATCAGACAAGTACACATCAAAATCAAATGCTAAAGAAAGCCCAAAAGCCAGCCGAGCGCGCATACCCGTAGAATATGTTTTTACTGGCTCATCAAAAGCTTTGCCTATTTCAGAAAAAGTTTCCACGCGCCTGATAATTTCATTAACTTCTTTTCCGGCGCTATGTATTCGGGCAACAAACTTCACGTTTTGGCGTCCAGTCATAGAACCCTGAAACCCCCCGGTCAACCCAATAGGCCATGATACATTACACTCCCGAATGATCTCTCCACGGTCAGGCATATCCATTCCTCCTATCATACGAAGTAGAGTGGATTTACCGGCACCATTGCGCCCAATCAAGCCAACACTTATTCCCTTCGGGATGGTTAGATTTACATCCTTAAGAACCCATTCGCTCCCGTGGTGATTATGGTAACGTTTATATAGATTTTTAATATTGATCACTGAGCTTTTAGTCTCTGATCAAACTTTACGTGGAGAATAAGCCCGATAACAATAAGAGATAAATTCCAGAACCATAGGTAGGTAAAATTAATACCCACCATAGGCCTATACCCATCAAAGAAACCTATTCGCAAATACTCAATACCATGAACAACCGGATTCCATAACAGATACTCCTGCACCCAAAAGGGCAGGAAATTCAGTGGCAAAATAACGCCTGAAATAATCAACAAAGGCAACATAATAATTCTTAATAAGTGCCCGATTTCAGGAACCATCTCAGCAGCTGCGGAGGATGCAAATGCAGAACCAACACCAAGTAACCATAACGAAAACCAAGAGAACAAAGCCCAAAGGGGAGCATCAGGTATTAGTGATATATCAAGTAAAGCTCCAGCCCCGACAAACAACAGCAGGATAAACGACTTAATCAACCCCTCCAAAAAACAACGAATGATCACCGGATCTATCGATTTAACCTGACGATATGCAAACAAACCCTTATTTGTCTGAATAGCTCCAAGTGAACGCTGTAAACACTCCCTAAAAAGAAAAAAGCCCAATAGCCCTGTAACCGTCCAAGGTATAAATTCCACACCATTAACATGGTTATTACTCATTGCAAAACCTCTTACCGAGGACATTACCGCAACCATTGCAATAGGCTCGGCCAGCATCCAGAACCAAGCCATACGGTCACCGGAGGTACGCGCCAAGGCCTCACGCATAAATAACGCATGCCAAACAGCGCGGCTGACTTGCCAGGGTGTACGGGGTGAAAGCAATGCGCTATACCATTAAATAAAATTAAAAATAGACATTATAACAGAGCTATCGTTTCATTATGACAAAGATTATTACAAACCGGTAACAACTTTTGTTGCCACCGCAATCTGATACAGAATTTGTGAAATACTGGTCGCCAGTTGCAGGTTCTTAGTCGGTACTTCAGGCAAGACCAGAATCTCATCACCCGCCTGGAGCGCTACGTCTTTAGCTGCACGCACCTCCCCGTTCTGACGTACAATAAGGATCTTCGCTTTATCCGCATGCTGGCTGAATCCGCCGGAGCCATTGATATAATCTTCAACCGTTTTACCCGCTTCAAACACAACCGATTGCGGCACCAGTACTTCGCCACTGATCAGCAGTGAGTCGGACTTTTCCGGTATGGTAATGATATCGCCGTCCTGCAGACGGATATTGGCAATCTGGTCATTGGTTGCAACCACCAGGCGTCCGTTAGGCTCAGCCTTAGCTGCTCTGGCAATAAACTGATTAATCAGCTCTGCTTCCTGTATCCGGATAGTCGCTTCCTGAGGCGTGGATGATGAAGCCCCCAGATAGGTAGATTCCAGGCGTTTCAGGCTCTCTTTCAGCGATGCTTTTTGTCGCAAAGCCACACTTTCGCGGCGCATAGAAATGTTTTTTGTGTCGGTAATTTGCTGAGGCACGGCGATGGAATCAAGAAAATCCTGCAACATGACATCACGGGGCAAAGAATAACGGGACGGACCATAGAAGCTACCCTCAACCTCAACAACGATAGTGTCATAACGCTGATCAGCGCTAAGCAGGACTTCATCACCGTCTTGCAGTAGCTGCTCGTTAAACGCCTGCAAAGACAGGTATCCGGTCAGAGGCCCCTCAGCCCGGTCTCCGCGCAATAACACATGAGAGACACCCGCCTTCATATGTGCCAGTTTAATCAGCGCACGGCCTGTCTTTTCGTTTTTTGTCAGCTCATAACGGTAGGATCGCTCAACGTCACCGGCCACTACAACTGAAGCCTCACGTTCTGCAACAACCAGGGTGTCACCATCGCGAAACTGTGGCCGGGGCATAGCACCCTGCAACAGGAAGTCATACAGATCTATCGTTTCAATAACTTTATCATTACGCAGTACGCTGATAGTCCGGTAAGAACCCAGATTTTTATCAATGCCTCCGGCCTGGTCGAGGAAATAGATCACTGAATCATTAGGTGTACCGGCGTAGCGACCGGGGCGGGCTACAAAGCCGGTGACAAAGACCGCAACAGGCTGCACTCCCTGCACCTGTGTATAAACCTGCACATTTTCCGGATAAACGGAACGCACTGCGGCACGAATACGGCCATCAAGCGCCTTATGGCTTGAGCCTTGTACCTTCACCGGACCTATGGACGGAATAAATACATTACCCTGAGCATCAACCGGCAATACACGCTCCATGTCAACGGCCCCCCAGATGCGCAGCACGACCTGGTCACCCGGCGCGATAAGGTAATCCGGATTCAGTCCGTCGGCGCGTAAACCACGAAAGCCGCCTTCAAATAGCTGACTGCCAAACGGCTGAATATTCTCTGACTTAGTCAAACCTGCAGAGCCCGGCCGACCATAAGTGCCGGTTTGCCAGCTGACCTTCTGCTGCACCTGCTGGCCACCGATCTCAGACCCCGCTATCGGGCCAAGATCCCCTGCACTCTCTATCGCCGCATTTGCGCAGGTACAGGCCAACAACCCTATACCGGCTATGACACTTTTTTTTAAAATTGAAATTTTACCGGACAATTTCATCTATCTATCTCGTTTAAGCTGATCGCAAACAAAAAAAGGAGGGATGTTACTCAACATTCTAAATAAACACCGTCACCGGTCAGCTGGCAGAACGAACCAGCACCCACCCGGCTTTTCCGGACTGGCAGGCTATATATGCCTTATTGGTGAGCTGATCACTGATAAGCACCTTACGACATGAACGGCCACTGGCTGCAAAATAAGCCGCTTCAGCAGTCAGGGTTTTGCCCTGGTACTGACCGGACGAGACAAGAAGAGAAACGGCCTGCAAGTTTTCGGTCAGAGATTCACCCACCAGCGCAGGTAGCAGACGGCTATCAACCGATATAACCAAAGAGGATTTTGGTTCAGTTTTTAGCACAGGTTGCGAGGTACAAGCCGCCAGAAAAGAGGCCACAAAAAACACGGCAGTCAGGTTAACTAACCGGATAGAACTAAGCTTCATTGATTCGCAATCCCTGGTGATAATCGACAAGTAGCACAAATCTTACAACACAACGTCATCGTTATACTAACAATAGTTATAGATAACAAAACCCATAATTTCACCCGGCACTGTCAGGCCCTTCAAACAAAAGCCCGCCCCGCTACACCTGCTCGCAGTAAATCGACCTGTAACAGGCGAAAAGAGGCTAGTGACGCACTTTAAGTGCAGCCAGAAAGCCTTGAAGATTATCGCGCCCGAAACTGACAGCTTCCGTACCAAACAGGCGGCAACGGACATAGCCGCCAATAGCATTTCCAGAGTTTAACAAAAGAAAATACTGTCTCGTACCAATAAGGGAAAATGTTATGCGTAGTGATTTTATGCTTTACAGAAACTTATTAAGAAATTAATAAGCTAAAAAATGGCGGTGAGGGAGGGATTCGAACCCTCGATACCTTGCGGTATACACACTTTCCAGGCGTGCTCCTTCGGCCACTCGGACACCTCACCGTCTCAAAGCAACAGGGCTTGTTGCCACCCCGATTACTTGAAGGCGCGTATTCTACCAGAGAATTCCGGTTCGACAACCCCTTGACGACAATTAATTCAAAATTATCTAACGCCTTGTATTTTCAGGCAGATTTTCACTGGCTGGCACATTTGCATCGAGCTTGTCTCCCGCGCTTAAAAACCCTTCGGCTGGTCGTGGCTATATTCGGTTAACACATCCAGCATCGCACTGGCAGCGGTTGATAACGGATAACGTTTACGAGTTAAGATACCCACTTTTCGCGTAATTGCCGGTGCTTTTAAAGGTCGCCACTGACCGCCCAGTTGTTCAATTTGCGGAATACAGAGCGAGGGTACGATGCTCACACCCAGGCCACATACCACCATTCTGATAATCGTCACCAGATGATGGGACTCAAATTCGATGCTGAGTTTGAATTTTTTTTCTTCTAACGTTCGTTCAATCAGCTCTCGAATACTGGACGGTCGCTGCAGTGCAATAAAGGCATAATCCTTAAGTTGCTGCCAGGTGAGTGCCTGCTTTTCCAATAGCGCGTGCCCCTGAGGCAATGCCACCACAAAGCGGTCTTCAAACAACGTCTGGAAATGCAGGTCATCACTGACATTTTCAGGATAAAACGCGATACCAATTTCAACCCGCCCGCTGCGCACCATATCAACCACCATTTCCGCGACTACATCCTGAACAGTCACGTTAATCGATGGATAAAGCGCCCTGTAGGCCCCTAAAATACTCGGCAATTGATGTCCTGCGAACGAAGGCATAGCAGCAACAGACAACTTACCCCGTTGCAGGGAAAACAAGTTATGCAGTTCCAGCATAGCATCATCCCAATCCGCCAGCAGGCGCTCTGCAACCGGGTAAAAAATTTCTCCCTCCGGCGTGAGGGCGAGCATCCTTGTGGAACGCACCAACAACGCCCCACCCACCACTTCTTCCAGGTTTTTAATCGCAATACTAAGCGCCGGTTGTGACAGGTACATCAGCTCTGCCGCTTCAGCAAAACTCTTCGTCTTCGCAACTGCAACAAAGGCTTTTAACTGCTTTACGGTTACATTCATAAATTTTATAAATCAATTAGTGAAATTTTTAAATTTGATAAATATTAGCATCTATTGGATGCTAGGGCTTCAGTTATCAGGCGCACAGCGATTTTGTGTTTCTGAAAAGACGACATAACAAGAGGAGCTCTACCCATGTCCGGTTTTGACAAGGTGGTAAACAGCTACGAGGAAGCGATGGCGGGCCTTGATAGCAGCATGACGGTAATCGCTGGCGGCTTTGGTCTGTGTGGCATCCCGGAAGGTTGTATTGCCCAGATTAAGAAAATGGGCGCAAAAGACCTGACAATCGTATCCAACAACTGTGGTGTGGATGGTTTTGGCCTGGGCATTCTGCTGGAAGATAAGCAGGTTAAAAAGATGATTTCCTCTTATGTGGGCGAGAACGCGTTATTTGAAAAGCAGCTGTTAAACGGTGAACTTGAGGTCGAGCTGACACCTCAGGGCACACTGGCTGAAAAAATGCGTGCAGGCGGTGCGGGTATTCCGGCTTTTTATACTGCAACCGGTTACGGCACCCTGGTAGGTGAAGGCAAGGATGTGCGTGAGTTTGATGGCCGCAATTACATTCTGGAAGAATCCATCACCGGTGACTTCGCCATTGTTAAAGGCTGGAAAGCCGACCGTTATGGCAATGTAATTTATCGCCATACCGCTCAGAACTTCAATCCGATGGCAGCGACTGCGGGCAAAATCACCGTGGTAGAAGTTGAAGAGATTGTTGAACCTGGCGAACTGGACCCTGCCCATATTCACACACCGGGTATCTATGTAAACCGTGTGATTAAAGGCACTTTCGAAAAACGTATTGAACAGCGCACCGTGCGCAAAGGTTAAGGGAGGAGATTCACTATGGCACTTTCCCGCGAACAGCTGGCGATGCGCGTTGCACGTGAACTACAGGATGGTTATTACGTAAATTTAGGGATTGGTATCCCAACTCTGGTGGCAAACTACGTGCCTGAAGGCATGGAAGTCATGCTGCAGTCCGAAAATGGTCTGCTGGGCATGGGCGCCTTCCCAACGGAAGAAACTATTGATGCCGATATGATTAATGCCGGAAAACAAACGGTGACTTCGATTCCAGGCGCCTCTATTTTCTCTTCGGCTGAATCTTTTGCCATGATCCGTGGTGGCCATGTAGATCTGACCGTACTAGGCGCGTTTGAAGTCGATGTGAAAGGCAATATTGCCTCTTACATGATCCCCGGCAAACTGATTAAAGGCATGGGCGGCGCGATGGACCTGGTTGCAGGTGCCGATAATATTATTGTCACTATGACTCACGCCTCTAAGCACGGTGAGTCTAAGCTGCTTTCAAAATGCTCACTACCGCTGACAGGCGCTGGCTGCATTAAGAAAGTGCTGACCGACCTGGCTTACCTGGAAATCAAAGACGGTAAATTCTGGCTGCTGGAACGGGCACCAGGTGTGTCTGTTGAAGAAATTGTTTCCAAAACAGCAGGTGAATTAGTTGTACCGGATCACGTGCCGGAAATGACGTTCTGATTTTGCCGCACACACACGCTTTTTTGCACGGCTTGTAACATTGCCTCTTCAGATGAGTGTTGCTCATCTTTTTACGGGCTCCCGCTTCGGCGGGAGTTTTTTTATCTGTAATCCTTACTTTTAAAGCCTGCTTTAAACCCTTTTCTCAGACCGCATCCAAACTTCCGAAGCTTTAAATCACGGCAGGTAAGGCCTTAAAAAACTGGCAAAACGTGGCACTTTGTTTCGCGTTAATCCCGTGTACTTATAAGTCACCCAGGTGCCTATTTCGGGGGGTCTTATCCGCTGTGTATCACTAAACCCCGTACCCAGTTTAAAACGGATACCCGAAGGGGTTTCAACCAGCAAAGCGCCCAGCTTACCGGTATACTTGCCTTTACCCGGCAAATGCGCGATCACCCGTGCCTCAGCGTCCGACCAGGGTTTGAGCTTAAGCAGATCATGCGTTCTTGCTGCATGGTACAACGCCTCACCACGATGCAACATCAGCCCTTCCCCGCCACCCTGAACAACCTTATCCAGCCGGGACATTAGCGCCTGCTCACTGGTTATACGCTGCTGAGGAATCAACTGAACCCAGGATTTATTCACTTCTGCCACAACTGACTCCAGGGTTTTCAGACGCTCAGTAAAGGCCCCTTTGTGGCCCGGCAAATCAAACAACATATAGTTAACCTGCCGCCACCTTGCCTCATCAGCCTGTCGCCGCCGAACAATACCCGATACTTCATCAAACATACCACGGGCTATCCAGAGCTCCCCATCAAGCGCAACCTCCGGCAAAGGCGCGGTGAACCAGAGTGGTGCATTGATCACATTACCCTGTCGGGTTAACAGTTGCTGCCCGTTCCAGTAGCCACGCACCCCATCCAGCTTTTCACTGACCCAGAACCGGGACAGATCAGGCTGACGGCTGTAAACACCGGATAACTGAAGTGGTGGCTGACCTGCCTGCACAGTAAAAGGAAGCCCAACCAGGACTAAAAGAATTATACGAATGTAAAAAAGCATAGAAACATCCTCCCTGATGTAACTGATTAACACGCATCCTGCGTTTTATATCAAAGTACTACCGTAGTCCCATGGCATCTCAGGACGTTCTTTTTGTACTAGCTCACCACCCTGACCTTGTTATTAACATCACGGCTCTTACGGATCAATTCATCACTGGCAATATTCAGCGAGGACTTTGCCAGGCGGTCATAAAGCAATACGTTAACAGTGGCTGCAAGATTCATACAGCCCACCGTAGGGACGTACACCACCGCATCTGCCTGGTCGATCACTGCCTGAGAGACAGTGCCATCTTCCGGGCCAAAAATATAAAAGGCATGCTCCGGATGCTGATACTCGGGCAGAGGGATTGCACCTTCAACCAGATCCACACAAATAACCTGTGCGTTTTCAGGTACAGCGGCCAGCAGATCATCAACGCCGGTTAAGGGAATCGCCCGGCTGGCACTTTTAGTATCGGTATGAAATTTAGCCGCGCGATCATAACGCTGGCCGGTATAAAAAACGGCGTTCACCTGGTAGCAACCCGCCGCACGCATCACCGCCCCCACGTTTGTGGGGCTTTTCGGATTACTTAATCCGATACTTACACTTAATTCAGTCATTAATCCGCTTAGTCTTTAATCGGTTAGTTATTGCCACGTATTAAATTGCCAGGATCCGGCCTTACACTATAAAACGGTCAATAAGCTGCTTTTGTTGCTGAGAAATTTGCAACAAATCATCACTGTGAGTCGATACTTTTTTGGCCCCTTCCGAGGTTTCAACAGCCGCCTCATTAATACCTTCCAGGGTACGGGCCATCGCCTCCACGGCCTGATTCTGCTGACCGGTGGCTTCAGTTATCTGAGTACTCATATTATGGATATTGGCAATTGCCTTTTGCATCTCAGACAGTGCACCCTGAGAGCTGTGCGCAGAATCCACACAAGACTCGGTCTGAGTCACACTCTTCTGCATCACAGCGACCACCTGGCCAATGCCCCCCTGCAGATTCTCAACCATTTCCTGGATTTCCCGGGTGGAATTCTGGGTACGGCTGGCAAGCCCGCGCACTTCATCAGCAACCACCGCAAACCCCCTGCCCTGCTCACCGGCACGCGCTGCCTCAATCGCTGCATTAAGTGCCAGCAGGTTTGTCTGCTCTGCAATACCGCCGATCGTATCCAGAATACCCCCGATCTGACTGCTATACAGGCTCAACTGATCACTCAGCGTGACCGCTTCTGCAATTTCCTGTGATTGCTGCTGTATGCTGCTCACCGTACGTTGCACATGCTGATCCGCATCCAGGCTTAGCTGTTCGCAATTATACACAGCATCCAGCGTTGTCTGCGCAAAGCGGCCCACTTCCTGCACCATCGTTTCCATCTCCTCAGAGGACGAGGCGGTAATGGCCAGCTGTTCACTTTGCTGCACCATCGCACTATGGGTCTGCTGACTCGTGACTGAGTTACTTTCTGCCACCCGGCTAAGCTGCTGGGAGCCACTGGTAATTTCCTGCAAAATATCGTGCAAATTCGCCACAACAGCATTCAGCGCGCGGCCTAAGTCACCAAATTCATCATGACGTTTATCATCAAAGCTAACTCTCATATCACCTTCAGCTACCAGCATCAGCTTTTTCGACATGGCAGATAAGGGCCGGTGAATACTACGCACCGTAAAGACAGCAATCAGCACCGCGATAATCACATTGCCAAATAACAGACCGATAATCAGCGCCTGAGTGATGCCGGATGTTTTATCGGCATCAGCCTTTCTTTCCCCTGCCTGCTCCAGTGTTGCACTGATAAACGCATCAACACCCCGACGGGTTTCGGCTTGGTATTTATGGGTATCAGCCAGTTGCTTGGCCAGTTTTTCCTCGTTCTGATAAGACTGACGGTACAGATCGACCATACCGCCTTCCTTATACAGATCACTGACAAGATCAGTAACCAGACGGCTAATACGCTGTGCCGAAGTATCAATGTCCGCCAGGGATGCCAGCGTTGCCTCCAGCGTTCCTTTGCTGGTCAACAATTCCTGTTCGAGTTTGGGGAAATCAAGGTGCTGGCGGTAGTTAATCAGTTGTGTGCGGTGACCATTGGCCGCGCGCATAAAACTGCGGATGCGGGTAAGTCGCTCGCTGTCCGTTTGTTTATTGATGTATTTCTGCCCCCAGGTATTAAGGGTATCGGTCTTACGCCTGAAAGCACTTTCTTTCTGACGCAGGCGTTCGTTCAGCATCAGGCGGTGCTGATGTAAATCCATCGCTTGCAGCGCTACAGCAGAAAACTGGTCTTTGGCCCGGGTGCTGGTTATCAGCAACTGATGCTGATCATCGGTTAACTCATACTTTTCACCGAGTTCAGCCAACTGTGCACTGAAGACTTTAATATCCTTATTAAATGCGGCCTGTTGCTGCTTTCGCAATTCAGCGTCACTGTCAGGCGACATAAAACCCAGCACATCAAGATGAGCCTGCTGAAGGGAAATCATCTGCTTTAAACTACCCACCACTGTAGGCAGAGACTGGTCAGTCACCAGACCCAGGCTGCGGTTGTTATTGTTAGCACCCCAAAGGCCACCGCCACCTACCAGCAAAATAGAAAGAACCAGAAAAGCGAAACCCAGGGCGATTTTTTGAGATACTTTCAACTGCATAGCATGCCTCTTTGTATCGTTTAGCCAGACCCCGAAGCTAAGCAATTTATGAATAAAAAACAATAAAAAAGAACCGGCCCGCTGCACAAGCCTCTGCTGAAACAACAGGCGGCTCCGCTTGCGGGCCACCAAGAGCCTCATTATAGAGCAATATTCAGCTTTGTATTCCTGCCCCGACAAGCCCCGACCAAAATCACGGGCTATTTTATTAACCTGTATTTTCAGGGCAATACTGGCACCGAAGCCAGCCATATTCTGGCCCTAACCTGTTCGAATAAGCTCTCGTTATAGTGAATCAGCGCTCTACCCGGCTTCTGCTACAGAAACCGGGCTAACAGACAAGGCATTCGCTGAAACTCGCCTGAGATCGCACTCAATAGCCTGTCCTTACCATAACAACACTGCACATAAGGTGATCGTTCTATGTCTGATAACAACAAGCCAGCAGACCAGGTTGCAACCGTCGATAATGACTCCGTGCAGCCTTTTCCAAAATCACGCAAGGTTTACATTACCGGCAGCCGCCCTGATGTGCGTGTGCCTGTGCGCGAGATAACCCTGGACAGCACACCCACGGATATGGGCGGTGAAGAAAATGCTCCTCTTTATGTATACGATACATCAGGGCCTTATACCGATCCGGACGCCACTATCGATCTGCACAAAGGCCTGCAACCCCTGCGCGGCGCCTGGATTACAGAACGCAACGACACCGAACAACTGGACGGCCTGAGTTCAGAATATGGCCGTGTACGCGAGCAGGATCTGCGCCTTGACCACCTGCGTTTCCAACTGACCCGTAAACCGTTAAAAGCACTGGCTGGCAAGAACGTTACCCAGCTACATTACGCACGCCAGGGCATTATCACCCCCGAGATGGAATTCATCGCCATCCGCGAAAACATGAAGCTAAGCAAAACCCAGGCTGAAGGCCAGATGGTTAACCAGCAGCATCCGGGGCACAGCTTTGGCGCTAAACTCCCAGAAGAGATCACGCCTGAATTTGTACGTCAGGAAGTCGCTGAGGGCCGTGCGATTATCCCGGCCAATATCAACCACCCCGAACTGGAACCGATGATTATCGGCCGCAATTTTCTCGTTAAAATCAACGGCAACATCGGCAACTCGGCTTTAAGCTCTTCCATTGAAGAGGAAGTCGCCAAAATGACCTGGGGCACCCGCTGGGGTTCAGATACCATTATGGATCTGTCCACCGGCAAAAACATTCACGAAACCCGTGAGTGGATTCTGCGTAACTCACCCGTACCTATTGGCACGGTACCTATCTACCAGGCACTGGAAAAAGTTAATGGGGTTGCCGAAGACCTGAACTGGGACGTGTTCCGCGATACCCTGATTGAACAGGCAGAACAAGGCGTTGATTACTTCACCATTCACGCCGGCGTTCTGTTGCGTTACGTACCTATGACCGCAAAACGTATGACCGGCATTGTGTCCCGTGGCGGCTCTATCATGGCCAAATGGTGTCTGGCACACCATGAAGAAAACTTTCTCTACACCCACTTTGAAGAGATCTGTGAAATCTGCAAAGCCTACGATGTCTCCTTTTCACTGGGTGATGGCTTACGCCCGGGTTCTGTTTACGATGCTAATGATGAAGCCCAGTTTGCTGAACTGGAAACCCTGGGCGAGCTGACCAAAGTTGCCTGGCAGCACGATGTTCAGGTTATGATCGAAGGGCCGGGGCATGTGCCTATGCACATGATCAAAGAGAACATGGACAAGCAACTGGAAGAATGCCATGAAGCCCCTTTCTATACGCTTGGCCCACTAACTACCGATATTGCACCCGGTTACGACCACATCACCTCCGGCATCGGGGCCGCCATGATCGGCTGGTACGGCTGCGCTATGCTTTGTTATGTCACCCCTAAAGAGCATCTGGGGCTGCCCAACAAAGATGACGTAAAAACCGGCATCATCACCTATAAAATTGCGGCGCATGCAGCAGACCTGGCAAAAGGTCATCCGGGTGCACAGATTCGCGACAACGCCATGTCTAAAGCCCGCTTCGAGTTCCGCTGGGAAGATCAGTTTAATATCGGCCTGGACCCGGATACCGCCCGCGCTTATCACGATGAAACCCTGCCCAAGGAATCCGCAAAAGTTGCACACTTCTGCTCCATGTGCGGACCTAAGTTCTGCTCTATGAAAATTTCCCAGGAAGTCCGTAACCTGGATGACGCTCAGGTTGCTGAAATCAACGCTCAGGCGGAACAAGGTATGCAGGAAAAATCAGAAGCGTTTAAAGAACAGGGCAGCGCGCTTTACCATAACGTCTGACAGGTTAGGCAAGCACAAACTCAATGCTCTCCACCCCTTGCCACGCCTGGCATACACTATCACGGCTCTCCATCGCGGTGACCCTGTCTTCAGCCGGATGACCCGTGATAGTGTTTTTTACTTTCCTGGCAGCCTCACAACAGGCCCACTTAAGCACAAATCAACGCCAGAAAATTCAGGCAAAAAAAAGAGCCGCTAATCAGCGACTCAAAGGTTGGTTACACCGGGCAACTTCATAAAAGACAACACACGAGTAGAACTTAATTAAACCTTTATGGGGTCAGCTTGAGACGCTTTCTGCTGCTCCATAGCCGCCGTTGCCATCTTACGACTGAATAACTCCATTACATCTACTTCATCAGGGTTTTCACTTGCACTGGCTTCGTCCATCGCATCAACCATTGCCTGAACGGTAGGCAGGGTTTTCTCAACTAACTGGGTAATATAAAGCTCGGGTGTGGTGCCCGTATATTTGTGATAACGATCAAACAGCTCAACCGTTTCAGCCTGCAATTCAATCTGAACATGAGATTTAGTCGCCATAGACTCCCCCGAATTTATAGTTTAAGAATGCTTATCGCTCAGCGTTTTTTAGAGGCATAAAAACCGGCCACAACACGCATAATAACAACAGGCATAAATCGTTAATAAACAAACTATAAGCAGCCATCACAGCAGACATTAGATCCAGAAATTTATTTATACTGGAGCCAGCCTGGCCATATTCACCCGCCCCAACTGGCCCTACTGTTTCAGACCCGGTCATTTATTCTCAACACTGATATAAACAGGCTTTTATCTCTATAAAAAGAAAAACAGGTAACGTAATGTCTGAATACAGCACCCTTAACGCAATGGGCCTGGCTGATATCCGTAACATCAGCCACTACAAACTAAGTCAGCAGGGCCAACAGGAAGTACTCAAAGTCTACTTCAACCACTCGGAAGGCTCTGTCTTGCCAAAAAGCAGCAACTTCTGCTTCGAACGCAACAAGATTGTCGCTGCCGATTCAGAGGCCGCCTCACAAAGTGCACACAATGCAGGCAGTGACCCCGTTCTGCTGGCAGCCATACAAGAACTGAACTCCCTGTCTAAACACAGAAATAACAATGACCGCCGCACTACACTGCTTAACGAACTGGATCGTCTGGAGCAGGTCATGAGCGCTAAGCTACGTGAACTGCGCGAAGACCTGAAACACATTTCCTGACAAGCACCCTCCGCAAAGGCCGCATTATCCTGACCACAGAAACTGAGACCGGAGCGAAGCGCATGGATTCCCGCCTTCGCGGGAATGACGGTTGCGGTGCTACCCTGCCGGGGATCCACCGTATTAACCGGATAGGCCGATTCCGTTAGCCGTGCCATACCCGTACAGATGAGGATTCACCGCCTTTAATCACATTTTGCGCGGTCTTTGCTGTGTCATACCCGTACAGATGGGAATCCACCATTTATATCCGCACCGCTCAACCAGCCCTGCACGTCATCCCCGCGCAGGCGGGGATCCACCGAGTTTTTATGATGCGACATCTTTATTCAAACTGTCATCCCCGCGCAGGCGGGGATCCACCTGACAAACATTGATCCGCATCTGACAATTGCATTTATACACCGAATAATTTCATGTCAAGACTTGACGATAGTTATTTTTGTAAAATTATTACATTTTCCTTCAAATACAGTAACTATTTGAAAAATAAAGAATTTATTAAAAGTGCACGATAATCATTCAACTTGCTGAATGCTTTGTTATTACTGGCGTTGAGCGATCTACCCAAAAAGAACTCACAGTGTTATCCACAGAATTTATGGATAAGTTACACTGTGTAAAAACAGCCTGCATCAGCAATTTCAGGCTACGGATAAAAGCCGAATAGCAAGCTTTTTTAGCAAATAAAAAGGGCCAAAAATCATCAGATCAATGGCCCTTTAAACTCACAAATAAATTGCCAAATTAGTTCAGACGTTCAAACACCGTTGCAATGCCCTGCCCCATGCCAATGCACATAGTCGCCAGCCCGAAAGTCGCGTCTTTCTGATCCATCACGTTCATCAGCGTGGTCGATATACGTGTACCGGAGCAACCCAGCGGATGGCCCAGGGCTATCGCACCACCGTTCAGGTTCACTTTCTCATGCATCTGATCAAGCAGCTTCAGGTTTTTTAATACCGCCAGCCCCTGTGCGGCAAACGCTTCGTTCAGCTCAACACAATCCATATCATTAATGGTCAGCCCTGCCCGTTTTAGCGCTTTCTGAGTCGCAGGCACCGGGCCGTAACCCATAATAGACGGATCACAACCCGCCACACCCATGCTCAACACCCGAACACGGGGAATAAGGCCCAGCTGCTCCGCTTTAGCGACAGACATCAGCAACATAGCCGAAGCGCCATCGGAAAAGGCAGAGGATGAACCCGCTGTCACTGTACCTACACCCGGTGCAAAGGCGGGTTTCAGGGTGCTCAGGGTTTCAACGGTGGTTTCCGGACGGACAACCTCATCCTGTGTCAGCAGGCTTTTAAAGCCGTTCTCATCATGCCCTTCTACCGGGATTATCTCATTGTCCCAACGTCCACTCACTGTCGCTTCATGGGCTAAGCGGTGTGAACGCGCAGCAAATTCATCCTGCATTTCACGGGAGATGCCATTCATTTTACCCAGCATCTCGGCAGTCAGCCCCATCATCAGCGCCGCTTTTGCCACCTGCTTTGACATCTGCGGGTTAACATCAATGCCATGCAGAATCGACAGGTGGCCCATATGCTCCACACCACCGGCCATATAAATATCACCATTGCCCGTCATAATGCCCTGGGCCGCCGTATGCAATGCCGCCATAGAAGAACCACAAAGCCGGTTAATCGACTGGGCGGCCACGGTATGGGGAATACCCGCCAGCACCGCTGCATTACGGCCAATATTAAAACCCTGCTCTTTGGTCTGGTTCACACAACCCCAGATAATATCTTCAATTTCTGCGCTGTTTATCTGAGGGTTACGTTCCAACAGTCCGTTCATTACTGCTGCAGACAAAGCTTCTGCCCGGACATTGCGGAAAGAACCATTTTTTGATTTCCCCATCGGGGTACGCACGGCATCAACAATCACTACGTCATTTGCTTTCAATTTCATTGTTCTATCCGCCCTTAACCGAAGTAGGTTTTATCAGCCGAAGCCATCTGTTTCATTTTTTCAGTCGGCTGATAAAGCGGACCCAGTGATGCGTATTTTTCAGCAATTTCACAGAAACGGGCCAGCCCCATCTGATCCAGATAATGCAGCGGCCCACCCCGAAACGGTGGAAAACCAATGCCCATAATAAGTCCCATATCGGCCTCAGCCGGTGTTGCAACAATGCCATCTTCCAGGCAACGTACCGTCTCGATACACAAAGGCACCATCATACGTTCGATAATTTCTTCATCGGAGAACTCACGGGCAGAACCAACCGTACCGGCCAGCAAGCCATCAACCTCATCGTCATGCAGCTTTTTAGGTTTACCCTTACGATCCATCTCGTAACGGTAAAAACCTTTGTTATTTTTCTGACCAAAACGCTGTAACTGATACATACGGTCAATCGCACTTTCACCTTCATGCGTCATACGATCCGGGAAACCCGCCGCCATCACACAATCCGCATGATGGGCCGTATCAACACCTACCACATCCAACAGGTAAGCCGGGCCCATTGGCCAGCCAAAGGTTTCCATGACTTTATCCACCCGACGGAAATTTGCGCCTTCAGTGAGCAGCGCGGAAAAACCACCAAAATAAGGGAATAGAATGCGGTTAACCAAAAAGCCGGGGCAGTCGTTCACAACTATGGGGGTTTTGCCCATCGCTTTGGCGTAAGCGACTGTGCGGGCAACCGTTGCTTCCGAGGTTTTTTCACCCCTGATAACTTCTACCAGTGGCATTTTGTGCACCGGGTTAAAGAAGTGCATACCACAGAAGTTCTCAGGCTTTTCCAGCGCACCGGCCAGTTCGGTAATAGAGATAGTGGATGTGTTCGAGGTCAGCACGGCATCTTCGGGTAAGTGCTTTTCAGCCTCAGCCAGCACTGCTTGTTTAACCGCTACGTTTTCAACCACCGCTTCAACCACCAGATCCACCCGGTCAAAATCACCATAGCTGAGCGTAGGGGTAATGCGATTAAGCACTTTAGCCATCTTAGTCGCATCAATTCGGCCGCGTTTAAGCTGACCGGCCAGCAGTTTATTGGCTTCATCCAGCCCCAGCTGCAAGGCGGGTTCGGCAATATCTTTCATCAGGATAGGGGTGCCTTTAGAGGCAGACTGATAAGCCACACCGCCGCCCATAATACCGGCACCGATCACAGCCGCCTGCTTAACCGGCAGCGCCTGGGCTTCATATTTTGAGGTGATTTTTTTGATTAACTGGTCTTTCAGAAATAAACCCACCAGGGATGCGGTCACTTCTGATTTTGCCAGTTTTGCAAAACCTTTAGCCTCAACCAACTGGGCTTTATCACGCCCCAGATTGGCATGTTTCTGAATGGTTTTTAGCGCGGCCAGCGGTGCAGGGTAATGCGGCCCCGCTTTGCTGCCAATAAAACCTTTGGCACTTTCAAATGCCATCATCTGCTCAATCTGATTCAGTTTAATGGATGATTTTTTCTCTTTCCGACGTGCCAGATAATCAAACTTACCGGCGATGCACTGCTGCAACAAATCCAGCCCGGCTGCCTGCACCTGATCAGCCCGCACTACGGCATCCACCGCACCTTCTTTTAAAGCATCCGCCGCACGTTTTTCAACACCACCACAAATCCACTCATTGGCATTGTCCACACCTATCAGGCGCGGCAGGCGTACCGTACCACCCCAGCCCGGATAAATACCCAGCTTCACTTCAGGCAAACCCACTTTGGCCCTGTCGGCCATCACCCGAAAATCGGTACTCAGGCAAAGCTCAAAACCACCCCCCAATGCAATGCCATTAATCGCCGTGACCGTCGGGCACGGCAAATCTTCAATCGCATTAAAGATCTGGTTAAGATCAAGCAGAGCCGCCGCAATACTCTCTTCATTCAAAGAGAACATCCGGTTAAATTCCATAATATCCGCACCGACAATAAAACAGTCTTTGGCGCTGGAAAACATCACCGCTTTTAGCCCGTCCTGAGCAGATAAGCGGCCAACCGCTTCACGTAATTCACCCAACGTGGTCTGATCAAATTTGTTCACGGACTCATTCTGATTATCGAATACGAGGTTATAAATACCCTCATCTGCAACATCTACACGAATTGCCTGACCCTGGTAAAGCATTCGATTTACTCCGTTTTTATTATTGGCAGTGCCTTAGTTAGCAACAAACCACGGTTAAAAATCTGACCTGATACATCGTTTACCGTTGCATCAGGCATTTAATTCAGTTGATGGGTAAATACTAGACAGACTGCAAAAATCAACAATGACAAAATACAGCTAATAACATGACAAAAAGCGCCAGTGTACTTATAAGCTTTATAAACAGACGAGAAAGACAGACCAGACGGGAAAGGTAATAACTGACATATAGCGGCAAATCTGAACAAAAGCCCAGCTGCCGCCTACGTTTTTAGCGGGTATTTACAGCGTTTCAGGCTTTGCTCATAAAGGCCATAAACGCCTGCCGGGCTTCGTCAGAAAATAACCGCTGATAGAACAAACCTGCTTCATCATCCAGCACCTGATGTAATTGTTCCAGGTAGGTTTTTTTAAGCATCGCTTTGCTGAGTTGCACCGCTTCAGGTGGTAAAGCGGCAATACCGGCCGCTCTTACACGCGCCTGTTCCAGCAAGTTTTCAGGTTCACAAATGTCATTCACTAAACCCAGCGTTTTTGCTCTTTCAGCCCCGAAAGGCGCACCTTCAACCAGCAACTCAAACGCCTGCCGATGGCCTGCTGTTTGAGGTAAAAACAAGGTTGTGCCACCTTCTGGCACCAGCCCCAGGCGGGCAAACGGTGTCTGACAGCGCAGGTTACCCGCTGCAATCACCAAATCACAATGCAATAACAAAGTGGTGCCTATACCCACCGCATCACCCTGTACCGCTGCCAGTAACGGTTTTTTAAACGCAGCAATGCGGTGTAAAAACTGAATAACCGGTGAAAGTGCATCCGGATTACTGGCAACCGACATAAAGTCACCAATATCATTACCCGCCGAGAAGCTGTTGCCCTCGGCCCGTATCAGCACAGCTCGTACGTCTGTGTTTTCTTCAGCGTCACCTAATAGTCGAATCAGTTCGTTGTACATAGCCAGTGTCAGGGCATTTTTTTTATCCGGCCGGTTAAGAATTAACTCCAACACAGCGCCGTTAGTCTGTTGCTTAACCAGGTTTTCCATCGTTATAAAGCTCCGGCAGGTAAGTTTTAATCACATCACTGTTTTGGGACCAGGTATGGCAACTGTTCAGCATAAGTTTTGCACCCAGTTGCATCACATCCTGCCGTGCACCGGGCCATAAAGTTTGTATAGCCGTTGTCGCAACAGGCACCAGTAATTCATTAAGATGGGTACAACCCTGAACACCGCCTAACATTTCTTTAGCCCGGCGCTGCCAGCCCGGACCGATACGGGTGCCTTCCAGTTTTTTAAAGGCCCCCACAATGCCCGGACACATACGAAAAGGAGAGGCATCAATATATGCCTCTACTTCATGGATCAGCAGCTGACTGTCCAGCGTGATACGCAACCCCATATCATGAAAAGCTTCACCGGCCGTGATATATCCACCACGTTCCGGGTTATCCAGCGACTGGCTTTTAACATCGGTCATATGGCCTTCGATATCCCACAAACCATCTTCACGCTGATAGCCATTACAAGTCACAAGGCGTTGATGTAAGTGTGAGCGCCGTACCGGTTTCGACAGTGGCATCAGCTGGCCCTCTCTATTTCAGCCAGCGCCTCGTTTGGTTCTTTTAGCAACCTGCGTAAAATTTTTCCCACATTAGATTTAGGTAACTCATCTTTAAATTCTACATATTTGGGAATTTTGTAACGAGTCATGCGTTCTTTGCACCAGTCACGAATCATCTTACGATCCAGTTCCGGGTTATTTGTCACCACAAATAACTTCACAGACTCCCCGCAGGCTTCATCAAACACACCTACAGCCGCACACTCAATCACGTCCGGGTGAGAGCTCACCACGTCTTCAACTTCATTGGGGTAGACATTAAAGCCCGATACAATGATCAGATCTTTAGCGCGATCCACAATGCGAAAATAACCATCGGCCTGTCGCACAGCAATATCACCGGTCATCAGATAACCATTTTCAGTAAACATTGCCCGGGTATCTTTATCCCGCTGCCAGTAACCCCGCATCACCTGGGGCCCTTTAACACAAAGTTCACCCGGCTCGTTCACACCGACTTCCTTGCCATCCGAATCAATAATACATACATCCGTATGGATCATAGGCACACCAATACTGCCAATCTGAATGGCACCTGGGGGGTTCATACAAACCGCCGGTGAGGTTTCTGTCAGGCCATAACCTTCCATAATGTTGCAGCCGGTGACGGCTTGCCACTGTTCGGCCGCCGCATGGGTTAACGCCATACCACCGGATACAGTAATTTTTAAGGTACTGTGATCGAGTGCCTGAAAAGCCGGTTTATTACAAAGCGCAACAAAGAGTGTATTCAGACCAATAAAGGTACTGGGCTGCCAATTTTTCAGCGCTTTTACAAAGCCATCGATATCTCGTGGGTTGGGAATGAGCAGGGAATGGCCGCCGGATACCAACACGGCCTGAGCGATAGTAAACGCATAAATATGATACAGCGGCAGCGGTGAAACCACTGTGTCAGACCAGCCATCTCCGCAGGCCTGAATACGTTCCTGCCCTTGCAACATATTAGAAATAAGATTAGCGTGGGTCAGCATTGCACCTTTAGAAACACCCGTGGTACCGCCGGTGTATTGGAGGGCCGCCAGGTCACCCGGTTTACCCGGAACCGGCTCAGGCACTGAGCCCAGATGTTTTAAAAGTGCATCCCTTAAAGGAATAGCACCGGGCAGATGGTACTTAGGCTCCATTCGCTTGAGATACTTCACCGCCGCATTCAGCAAAGTTCGTTTTACAAAACCATGCAGATCACCCACCTGAGTCACAAAGGTATATTTCAGCCCGGTATCCTGAATAATTTTTTCTGCATTATGGGCCATGCTTTTATGGATAATCAGCGCTTTGGCACCGGAGTCATTAAACTGGTGCTTCATCTCACCCGCGGTATAAAGCGGATTGGTATTAACCACCACCAGCCCGGCCCGCAGCGCACCGTATAAAACCACCGGATACTGCACCAGGTTAGGCAACTGTATGGCAATACGGTCACCCGGTTTTAAATCGGTTTCCTGTTGCAGATAGACCGCAAATGCAGCAGATAAACGGTCCAGCTCAGAATAATCCAGTGTACGACCAAAGCTGGTAAACGCAGGTTTATGGGCAAACTGTTCTGTCGCATAAGCGAGAACATCGGGAATGGTATTAAAACCCTGAGCATTAATATCTTCAGGAATGCTGTCCGCAGTGGGAATCTGACCGGCCATGACAACCTCATCTTTATTGTTATTCTTGAGTCTATTATCAGTTTGATTACTTACATTTAGCTAATCGGGAACAAAACTGCCAGTTTTGTTGCGGCCATAATGTCGCCATCGGCTTTAATGCGACCTGTCATAAACGCCTGCATACCATCAGTTTCACCCGACATCACCTCTTCCAGCGTGGCGCTATCCATGTTCAGGGTAACCGTTGCATCCTCATGTTCACCTTCAGCAATGCTGCAATCATTATCGACCACCGTAACATGCCAGTGGGATTCATCATCAATCACATACTGAAAAACCACATCGGCATCTGCCGCCGCAGCGGGATTAAAACGTTGTTTCATTTCGGAAAAAATTGCGTTCAGATCAGCCATGGGAATGGTCCTTTTACTGGTAGGTTTTTTGTTTTTTGTACGATAACGCATTGCGTTAAGGCGGATCAGACCGGCAATAAGCGCACGGCCTGAACGATTCACTAAGGCATCTAATCGCCTGATCACAGCTGAAAATGCGCCTGATCCAGTGTCATTAAGTTATCTGCACCTGAAACCATGGTTTCTGCCAGTGCGCGGGTGCGTGGCAAAATGCGCTGAAAGTAGAAACGGGCAGTGGTTAGCTTGGCTTCATAAAAAGCGACATCCCCCTCAGCCTCTGCCAGCTTTTGTTGTGCGGTTCTGGCCATACGTGCCCAGAAATAAGCCAGACTGACATAACCGGAGTACATCAGATAATCCACTGAGGCGGCCCCCACTTCATCGCGGTTCTGCATGGCTTTCATGCCCACCTGCATAGTCAGGTCACCCCATTCTTTGTTCAGGCTAACCAGTGGTTCAACAAACTCGGTCATCGCGGCATTATCGGTTTCTGCTTTACAGAACTGATGCACCACTTTGGTAAACCCTTTCAGAGCTTCACCCTGGGTCATCAAGACCTTGCGGCCCAATAAGTCCAGCGCCTGTATCTGGGTAGTGCCTTCATACAGCATAGAGATACGGCTATCGCGCACGTTCTGCTCCATACCCCATTCAGCGATGTAACCATGACCGCCAAATACCTGTAACCCATGATTGGCCGACTCAAAACCGACTTCTGTCAAAAAGGCTTTGGCTATCGGTGTCAGGAAAGCCAGCAAGGCATCCGCATCTTTGCGTTCATCCTTATCCGCCCGTTTCACTTTATCCACCAGCTGAGCGGCGTAATAAACCAGCGCCCGCCCGCCTTCTGCAAAGGCCTTTTGGGTCAGCAGTAACTTACGTACTTCCGGATGCACTATAATGGCATCCGCTGCTTTATCCGGGTTTTTAACCCCGGTTAACGAACGCATTTGCAGGCGGTCTTTAGCATAAGCCAGTGAGTTCTGAAAACCCCACTCGGCATGGGCCAGTCCCTGCAAAGCCGTGCCAATACGCGCGGTGTTCATAAAGGTGAACATGCAGTTCAGGCCCTTATTGGGCGCACCAATCAGGTAGCCGATTGCCCCGTCAAAGTTCATCACACAGGTGGAATTACCGTGAATACCCATTTTGTGTTCAAGCGAGCCACAACTCACCCCATTACGATCACCCACCGTGCCTTCCTGCGTTGGCATAAACTTAGGCACGATAAACAATGAAATACCCTTAGTGCCTTCAGGCGCACCTTCCAGTCGTGCCAGCACGATATGCACAATATTGTCAGCCATATCATGCTCACCGGCTGAGATAAAAATTTTCGTGCCGCTGATCCGATAACTGCCGTCTTCATTGGCCTCAGCGCGGGTTCTTAACATGCCCAGATCTGTGCCGCAGTGAGGTTCGGTCAGGCACATAGTGCCGGTCCATTCACCGGACACCAGTTTGGTCAGATAGGTTGATTTCTGCTGTGTTGTACCGTGCGCCTCGAGGGTATTCATCGCACCGTGACTCAGGCCGGGGTACATGCTCCAGGCCCAGTTTGCCGTGCCCACCAGCTCATTAACCACAATACCCAGAGACTCCGGCAAACCCTGACCACCCCATTCAGGATCATGGGCCAGGGAAGGCCAGCCACCTTCTATAAACTGCTGATAAGCGGCTTTAAAACCCTCGGGGGTGCTCACTTCACCGTCGGTCAGAGTGCAGCCCTGCTGATCACCCACCTGATTCAACGGAGAGAGTACTCGCTCGGAAAATTTAGCACCTTCTTCCATAATGGCCGCCACCATATCCGGTGTTGCTTCCTCACAACCGGGCAGGTTCTGATAATGAGCGTCAAGGCCCAGTACTTCATTTAACACGAAGTGCATATCACGTAAGGGTGCCTTATATTCCGGCATAACAAATTCCTCAATACTTGTACTTGTTACTGGCGACCAGTGCAGATCAGCATGACCTGCACCTTTTCAAACAGCCTGTTTTTATTTCATATAAGCATGCTTGACGGGCCCTTTTCAGCCAATAACAAAAGCCACCAGTTTTTATGACAAAAAGTGTCAGCCAGTTTCACATTGTGATTTAATCAGCCCTACAAGCAGGCCTGTCATTGCCAGACAAATTAGCCAGGTAACATAAACGATCAAAAAACCGGAACGATAAGAACCCCAGCACTGATAAGCACCAGGGTTAAGCGTTTGAATTGACTTAAAAAATCGTCAGGGATTAATCAGAGGATCCAGAGGTTCCGACAGGTCCGTGCGTAATACCAAAATATCGGTATCTATACGATCCAGTATGCGCTCGGCAGTATTGCCCAGTAATGCTGCCGACACACCTTTACGGGCATGAGTGCCCATCACAAGCAGCCCGGCTTTAATGTGCGTACTCACCAGAGGAATCAGGTGCTCTGGCGGGCCTTCGCCAATATGTATCTGATTGACCGGCAAACACATCTGTTTTAATTCGACTTCCAGTGCACGCCTTGCCTGATGCTCAATCGTCGCCTGTGACTGTAATTCTGATTCATCACCCTGCATCACCGGGCGGGTGGCAATCACCGCATGCAGCTGTGCATTCACTTCACGGGCGATAAAACCGGCCAGCATTAAAATACTCTGATTATGACTGTCACTTTTAGCCAGGCCGGGATTAATCGCCGCCAGAATACGGGTATTTTCCCAGCTGGTTTTCTGCTTAACCAGCAATACAGGGCAAGGGGTTTCACGCAAAATTTTCCAGTCACGAGGTGCCAGCAGTGAGAGTTTATCGTGCCGGGCATCACACGCTTTCACCAGCAAGCCAAAATGATCCTGAGACCAGCGTTTACGAATCATCTGTACCAGCGATCCTTTTAAAAGGTGCTGCGAACAATGCGCCGATTGACGTTTTAAGGCCTCAATCAACTCTTCAAGCCCCTGCCAGGGTTCAGATTTTCCCGCCCAGATCAGCTCCACGCCACAGCCGGTACGCGCCGCAATCAGACTGGCCCGCACCAGTGCGTTCTGGCTGTTTGGCCCGCTATCCAGCACCACCAGAATTCGTTTACTGAACAGCATGATCAGACTCCTTTTTAGTACGCCGGGGTAAATTGCCCTGCAGCAGGCAGGCCAGCGCAGGAATCAGGATCAGGGCACCGAGCATATTCCAGATAAACATAAAGGTCAGCAACACCCCCATATCCGCCTGAAAACGAATCGGTGACAACAACCAAAGCACCACCCCAATCGCCAGCGTCACGCCGGTAAAGGCTACTGATTTACCCGTGCTTTTTAAGGTTTCCAGGTAAGCATCCGGCAGATCGTAACCCTGCACCAGATAGGTATTTAATTTGGAATAGATATAAATGCCGTAATCCACACCAATGCCCACCCCCAGCGCAATAACCGGTAACGTGGCCACTTTCACCCCGATACCCAGTTGCGCCATCAATGCCTGACAGAGTAAAGAGGTCAGCGCCAGCGGTGCAATAATGCAGAATACGGTTTTTAATGACCGGAAGGTCAGCAGACAAAGCACACTGACCACGCCATACACCCACCAGAGCATCTCGTACTGTGCCACCGAGATCACTTCATTCGTTGCCGCTTCAAAACCGGCATTACCGGCTGCCATCAGGAATTTAATATCCTCCCGGTTATGCTGGCGGGCAAACTGATCAATGGCCCGCGTCAGTCCCTGCAGCGTTTCTGCACGATGATCATCCAGAAAGATAATAACCGGCAACAGGGAACAATCCGTATTCATCAGGCCTTTAGGCACATAAGATAATGAGGCATTAATTACCATCTGATTGCGGCTGACCGAGCGCCATTTCAGGCTGCCCTCGTTCAAACCCGCCGTCACCCGTTCTGACACATCAGCCAGCGAAATACTGCTCTGCACACCGGGAGTATTCTTTAAACTGTGCTGAAAACGATCCACCAGAGACAAGGTTTCAAAACTACTACACTGCTCTTTGGCCGTTTTAACCATCACCACAAAGGTATCGCTGGAAGTGGAATAGTTTTGGGTAATAAACTGATTATCCAGATTGTAGCGTGAGTCAGCCCTGAGCTCAGGGGCTCCGGCTTCCAGATCTCCGATTTTAAGATCACGGCTCATGCCAATACCCAGCGCAGTTAAAGCCAGCGCCACCACCAGTGCCACAACCGCACCTTTAGGCCGGGCAAAAACTGTCACCAGCGACCAGTAGCTGTGCTTTTTCTCCAGCGTACGGGCCGCCCGTTCAGTCGCTTTTTTACCTACCCCGGCATAAGACATTAACACCGGCAGCAGCAGTAAATTAGTCAGTATTATCACCGCCACACCCACCGAAGCTGCCACCGCCAGATCCTGGATCACCTCAATTTTGATCACACTCAGGGTCACAAAACCCAGCCCATCGGATAAGAGTGCTATTAAACCCGGTATAAAAATCGCCCGAAAAGCGTATTGGGCCGCCAGTAATTTATCTGCCCCCCGTGCTGCTTCCAGGGTAATCGTATTAACAATCTGCACGCCGTGACTGACGGCAATCGCAAAGACCAAAAAAGGCACCAGCATGGAATAAGGATCAAGCCCGTAGCCCAGTAACCGAAGCAGACCCAACTGCCAGATAACCGCCACCAGCGAGCAGCCCAGCGGAATTAAAGTACCGGCCAGACTGCCCGAATAAAGGAACAACAGCACCAGCGTGACCAGAAACGCCACGGCAAAAAACAGCGCAACCTGACTGGCGCCGTCAATCAGATCACCCACCACTTTGGCAAAACCGGTAATATGAATCGCGACACCCGGCCGTTGATATTTATCGCGAATCAGTGCTTCCAGCCGGTGGGATAACTGCTGATAATCAAGTTTTTCACCCGATTGTGGATCGGTATCAAAAAGCGGCACCTGAATAATCGCCGATTTAAAATTATTTGCGACTAACGTGCCTACGTGCCCGGAGCGCAGAATATTCAGCCGGATCTGTTCCAGACTTTCGGGTGAGCCGTCATAGGTTTGTGGAATAACCGGCCCGCCAACAAAACCTTCTTCTGTGACCTCCGTCCAGCGGATATTAGGTGTCCAGATCGACTTTAGCGCAGAGCGGTCCACACCCGGAATAAAAAAGACTTCGTCCGTTACCTGCTTCAGCGTTTCCTGAAACTCCGCACTAAAAATATCACCGTCTGTCGCCTCAACCGACACCCGGATACTGTTGCCCAACCCTGCCAGATCATCACGGTAATCAAGAAAATGACTGACATAAGTATGATCAGAAGGAATCATTTTCACAAAACTGGCATCGGGCCGGATTTGGCTCGCCTGCCAGACAAAACAAAGGCTTAGAAGAAAAAACAGGCCGACAACCAGTCCCCGGCGATAGAATAAAAATCGCTCCAGAAATTGTTCGCTGCTTTTAACCGGTGTGAGTAATAGGGTGGTCAGTTTCATGGTTAACCCTCACTGTCCGGCAGCAGCACCTGCGTAATGCCCGCATCACCCACTAATATCAGCCGATTATCGGTTGCCAGCACCGCTGATGAAAAACTGCTGCGGGTATTGCTCTCCAGTGCCTCAAAGCCCTCCGGGCGCTGGCGCAATAGCAAACCACCCTGCCCCAGTAACAACAACGCACCCTCTGAATCACGCAGCGCACCGTTCAACGTAGCCCGGGCTGGAGTGACAACTGGCTGCCAGTTAATCCCCACAGATGAACGGAATAAATGCCCGCGCAAACCCATTACAAAAAGCTCACGACTGGCTTCCAGTGCAAAAAAGGAGCCTTCATAGGGCGAATCAAGAGCCTGCCATTTTTCAGTATTGGCGCGACGCTTTAACAACAAACCGGCCTCACCCGCGATATAAAGATCACCGGCGGCTGTGGCGGTTAAAACATTTAAATGGAAACCTTCAGGGTTGGGTAAATGATGATCCAGACTGACCCAGTGCTGACCACCATCCTGCGTCATCAGAAAAGTGCCATAAGCACCCAAAATGTAGCCCGTCTGCCGGTCACTAAACCAAACATCCAGCAGCGGTGAACCAGGCCCGTCTTCCAGAGAAAACTGTGCATCTTCAAGGCGATAACTCAAGGCTTCAAGCATCTCTTCATCCACAGCCACAGCCGTCGACAACTGACGGATCTCCGCTTCCAGTGCTTCAATGCGTAACTGATTAATCCGCTCGCCATCCAACTGTAACGCCCAGTGTTCACCACCATCCTGCGTATGTAACACCGCCCCGTCATGACCAACCGCCCAGCCAAACTGCCCGTCCACAAAACTGACCGCCGTTAACAACACCGTGACCGGCACCTGCCCCTGCTGCCAATGCTCACCCGCATCATCCGACAACAGTACAATGCCCTGCTCACCCACCGCCACCAATCGGTCTGCGGCACGGCTAATATCCAGCAATAACGAACGGCTTGCATCTTCAACAACCTCTGCTGAGGTGTGTAAACGATCCGTCTGCTGTACAGCACCTTCAGCGGCAACTGAGGCCTGAGTCCCGGATAAAATCAGCAACAGCACAAGCAACGGCGCTGTTAAAAAACTCCACTTCATATTCGCCCCGTTTTTATAATTATTGGGTGACAAAACGTACCGCTAACAGTGACTGCTCCCCGCCCTTATCGGGCGAGGCTTCCAACTTCTTAGGCCGCTGCC
>JBMYOX010000038.1:0-34670 GCA_049599735.1 Pontibacterium sp.
CGCCCACTGATATGTCGTGACAGGCTCTCAGGCTGTATGCCCTTCTCCTTTGCCACTTGTACTTGTGTCTTTCCAGATAACTTTATGTAATGTTTCAAATTATTAGCCATGACAGGCGAGAATACGGCATTCATCTTACAGTGTCCATTGTCAGTTTCTGTCACTTTCATCAACAATAATTAACAGTGTTGACCGTAACTGTCAATTCAGTTAAGAAAATGGCATGACACTAGATGAATACAGAAGAGCCAACAAGCTCACATACAAGCAGCTGGCAGAACAGCTAGGGGCAAGCCATCCAACGATTGCCCGGCGATATTGCCTGCCTATCGGACACAAAGATCGCATGATCCCGAACATGGAATACATGGAACGGATTATGACAATCACATCCGGCGCAGTGCAGCCGAATGATTTTTACATCAGGCGTATTGCATGAAAGAAGATGAGCTACATCAGTACATCGTTGAATGGCTAAAGCATACGCTGCCGATGGGTAGTGTTGTGCATCACAGCCCTAACGAGGGCAGGCGGCATGTAGCTTACAAGATAAAGCTCAAACGCATGGGTACGCTGTCCGGGTGGCCTGATTTGGAGCTGTTCGTGCCAGAGACAGGCTGGAAAGATACAGACCAGCAGGGCGCGATAATGATTGAAATCAAACGCCCGAAGGGTGGTTCAGTCTCCGCAAATCAAAAAGATATACATGAGCGTCTGCGTTGTGCAGGCGTTTATTGCTTTGTGGCTAAGAAGCTACACCATGTCGAGCGATACTTAACGCCGCTGCTGAAGCTACGCAGCAACAATGCGGCAGATGCAATCAAAAAAATGTGTGAGGCGCAAGGTGGTTGATTACATGCGTATCAGCCGGAAGCCCGGCGTATGGGAAACAGTCGCTGAATGCGAAGAGTGTGAAGGCACAGGCAGCGTGTCGAGCGAAGTAGCTGTGGTTGATTTTATGAACGGTGGCTACCTCACAGACCGCATTGCAGACTGCGCTGCTTGCGAAGGCAGCGGCTGGCGGCATCTTACAGAAGAGGAAGAAGATGCTCTGCCCAAAATGCAATAGCAAAACAGGCGTAAAGGACAGCCGGGTAAACAAAACAGGCGTGATAAGGCGCAGGGCTTGTGAACGCTGTGGTCATCGTTTCACAACAAACGAGCAGCTTGTGAAACAGAAGCCTACACGAGCTTACAAGAGGCGACAGGAGAAGAAACAGCCTGTGAAGATTGTGAAAAAGTTTCACAGCCCTGTGAAAAAAGATGACTTTGACGACATCTGGGCAGACTTGACCGATGAAGAATTAGAGGCCGGGCTGTTCGATGGCTCGATACAGGTAGATGACTGACCGCAGGCACAAAGACGATTGGTATCCGACACCCCCATACGCAACCGAAGCATTGTTGTCTGTCGAGCAGTTTGACGAGCATGTATGGGAATGCGCTTGTGGTGACGGCGCAATCAGCAAAGTGCTTGTTGATGCCGGGCATGTTGTCAGCAGCACAGACCTCAACGATTTCGGCTACGGTACGCCTGGCATCGACTATTTGATGGAAACACAGTTGCAGGCTGACCACATCATCAGCAATCCACCGTACAAGCTCGCCAATGAATTTATCAAGCATTCGATAGAGCTGGGTGTGACAAAGCATTGCTGGCTGCTGCGCCTTGCATTTCTTGAAGGCCAAAAACGATTCGATGACATTTTCCAGCACAATCCACCAGCTCGCGTTTATGTGTTCAGCAAGCGTCTGACCATCTGGCGCGGTGACGAGGATCAGGCTTGGTATGGCAGCAGCGGCAAGACTGCATACGCATGGTTCTGCTTCGAGCAGGGCGCGACAAAGACGGAGCTGAGCTGGTTATGACTGAAGATTACGCGATGCGGCTTGCCCGGTCAGAGTACCGCAGACTGATACTGGAAGGCATGGGCATATTCCTGATTGCAGAAGCATGGGGCATTGAAACACTGATTGTTGCCCCTCAGAAGCTCGTAGAGCTGCATAGGCTGGGCTCTGACCTACCCAGCTACCTCAGAAATGGTTACGGCCTTCTGACAGAGCCGTATGTGCTTTCTGAGATGGCAAAGCAAATAAGGGAGATGGGGGTTGAAGAAGAAGAGGAATCCAATGGCAGGGGTGAGCAAGGGCGGCGACAAGTGTGCCAACTGCGGCAAGTATCATAGACACCGCGACAACGATTGGATTGTAACAGCAGCCAAAACATTTTTGTGTGGCAATGACATTTGTTGGAGACAGTACATTGAAAAGAAAGAAGCCGAAGCAGCTGCTGCAAGAAGCAGCCAAGATATACGACCAGAGGGCAGAGCAGCTGGGGGATTTTCAGCAGCTATACAGAGAGCTGGCGGTGCGATGGAGTTTAGTAACAGGCTGCGAGATAACGCCAGCCATGACAGCCCGGATGCTGCTAGAGATGAAGCTGGCAAGGTGGAACAGTAATTTTATTGAGGATCATGCTGTGGACGCAGCGAATTACGCAGTGATAGCAGCTGCGCTGGAAGGTGAGGAAGATGGGATTTTTGAATGAGGACGGTACGCTGTCTAAGACATGTCTTAGACTGTCTAAGACAGATTATATCCAAACTAATAATATTAACTCTAAGACTCGTCAAGACACTTTGTCTAAGACAGTGCAAGACAGGTCAGCAGAAATCGCTGAGCTTTTGTCTGGGATTACGAAGAACAGCAGCCCCAGGTATCAGCAGGCGATGGATAAAATTAGGCGCGACCCATTGGCTTACCGCAGGGATAAGGTGCTGAGAAAGATGCGAAAGAGCATGTCTGCAGACCGGGCTAACGAGATTAGCATTGCTGTGTCGCAGCTGCATCATACAGAGCTGGTGAAATGGTTAAGCGAGGTAGAGCCACAATGGGGATAGATGAATTGCATGACATGCTTGTTGAAGCAGCAGAGACAGAACGCAGATTGCCGCCTGTGATTCGCAAGACGAAAATGGCGAGCTGGCCTGACTATCCGCTGGATTGGCATGGCTATGGCTGGTCACAGCAAGGCGAGGTGATGCTGAAGCCTACAGCTGAGCAGATAAGCAATATGGATTGGGTTGTAGAGCGTGTGCTGAAGCTAGAACAGCAAGACAGGCAGATAGTCTGGGCAGCTGCACACTCAGCTGCATTTCGCAGACGAGGGCCACAATGGACACGCATAAGAAAAATCCTTGGGCTCAGTGACCCAAGGATTGTAAAGAAGATGTACAAGGATGCGCTGATTAAGCTGTGGTATCAGCTATAATGTGCCAGCTAGTGCGTGTAACAGGATGGTGAGCCAGTACAGCGACACCATCCATGCTACGAACAATACAGCCTCAATGCAAAACTGTAGAGGCTTCATCGCTCAACAGCCCTTCCATTTGCAGAAACTGCAGCAGATACTTTGCGTATGCTGTCAGCAGCTCATGGCCTTCAAAGACAAACTGCTCTTCATTGTTTGCAACAGCTTCATTGTAGCGCAGCTGTAGACGCTCAGCTTTAACTGTATCGAATGTCATATCTATCTCCTTTGCAGAACACTCATACAGCTGAAGTTAATGTTATTGACAGAAACTGTCAAGAGTAATGACACCTATTGTTATTTCTTGTTGCCAACGCCGCTAAATCTGGTATGATTTGTATATACTGAGGGCTACATGTAGTAGCTGTCATTTTATCCTCCCTAACAGCAAATCACTCATAGCAGGCCAGCTGATCCAAATAGGCTGGTCTGCTCCTTTTTTGGATGAAGTATGACTAAACGAGTTACCAAGAAAATCATGGAAGATATTGTCGACAGGCTTGCTTGTGGCGATAGTCTGACCAAGATATGCCAGCTCGAAGGCATGCCAAGCTACAGGACTGTCACAAGAGCTGTGGCTAGAGATGACGAGCTGTTCGAGATATACCGCAGAGGCAGGCTTCTGCAAGCAGAGTTTTATAGCGACCACATCAATGACCTGGCTATGCAGCCGCTGCCAGAGGCAATGGATGCGAAGGTATTGAATGCAGAGGTGCAGCGTAGAAGGCTAGAGGTGGACACGCTAAAGTTTACTATGGCTAAGCTGCAGCCCTTTGGATTGCGTGACAAGAAGGAAGATGCACCAGCTCAGCAGAGCATTACGATTAGCTGGGAAGGTGGGGAAGTAAAGGCAGAAGCGTAGGTGGGATAGCCATATATAATCTGGCTGACTGACCTAGCTTCGCGCACGAGGCTGGCGGCATGACGCACCCGGCTCTGCAGTTCGGTAGTCGTGTGGCCTGCAATCCGCAGACACGCTGGACTAGAGAAAGCATGCAGCGTTGTGTGTTCGCAAAGTGTTCGCAAAACAAGGCAGGGGGTGTCTAAAATCTGGCAAGGGCGACCCCCACCCCCCAAAAAAATACCCTGCCCATGTAGTAGCGTAAGATAGTCTAGGAAGGTACTGACACACATGCAGATTGTCATTCCCTATGCCCCTAGAGAACTGCAGGCCACGCTGCACGAGCAGCTGCAGGGCAAACGCTGGGGCGTAGTTGTCTGTCACAGACGCTTTGGCAAGACTGTTATGAGCGTCAATCACATACTGCGTGACGCTATCTTGAACAGTAAGGGCAACCCTCGCTATGCGTATGTAGCCCCTACTTACAGGCAGGCTAAGTCTGTAGCTTGGGATTATCTCAAGGAGTTTGCTGGTTCTATACCCGGCACACGCTTCCATGAGACTGAGCTGCGCTGTGACTTGCCTAATGGTGCTAGAATAAGTTTGTTGGGTGCTGAAAACCCAGACAGTCTGCGCGGTATCTATTTAGATGGCTGCGTGATGGACGAGGTGGCTGACATGCCTGAGAGCATGTTTCCTGAGATTGTCCGGCCTGCGCTTGCAGATAGAAAAGGCTGGTGTGTGTTCGTAGGAACGCCCAGAGGCCACAATGCTTTCTATGACCTGTATGAGCAGGCGGCAGGCAATGATGATTGGGTAGCGGCTGTTTATAAGGCCAGCGAGACAGGGATATTGGATGACGAGGAGCTGCAGGCTGCTCGTGATGTAATGACCCCTGACCAGTATGAGCAGGAATTTGAGTGTAGCTGGGTAGCGAATGTCCCTGGCAGCATTTATGGAAAAGAGATGCAGCAGGCGTTGGAAGAAGGGCGCATAACGAATGTGCCGTATGATCCGACAACAAAGGTGCATACATTTTGGGATTTAGGTGTAGGCGATAGCACTGCCATTTGGTTTGCACAAACAGGCGGTGCAGCTGGTAGGGGTGTGCATGTTATTGACTATTATGAAGCGCGTGGCGAGGGATTGCCGCACTATTGCTCAGTCTTATCGCGTAAAAATTATCTTTATGGGGATCACTTTGCGCCTCACGACATCGAGGTTCGTGAGCTTGGTTCGGGTAAGAGCCGTAGAGAAGTGGCGTGGGATTTGGGGCTGAACTTTCGTGTGCTGCCAAAACTACCTGTAGAGGATGGCATACATGCTGGGCAGATGCTTATACCTCGCGTCTACTTTGACAGAGACAAGTGCAAGGCCGGGCTCGAAGCCCTGCGGCAGTATCACCGGGCTTACAATGAGAAAGCTAGGGCGTTTCGTGCAACGCCTGTTCACGATTGGTCAAGCCATGCAGCCGATGCGTGGCGTTACCTCGCTGTGGGTTTGCGTGAGGGCAACATGGAACGCAGGCCGACACAGCGGCAGGCAGTGATGGATTATGACCCATTTGCGGTAAGCGCATAGGAGTTATTGATGGGTAGACAAGATTATGATGGCGGCTTCAGCAGCGATGGCACTGGCGCAGCTGCGTCTGACAGTAACTTTGGCGGCAGCTACAGTACCAGCTCTGCATTTGATTGGGGCGGTGACAGCGACAGCGGCACTAGCGGCATGTCAGGCAGTGACTACTATCAGTCAGCCATTAACCGCGTAAACAACAATGTCACCCGGCAAGAAACACAAGCAGAAAGACAAGAGCGCGAGCGCAAGCAGCTAGTCGATAAGGCTAGAACTGAAGTGCAAGGGCGCATGAAAGACTTTACTGGCATTAAAATTGGTGATGTCGAAATACCTACTTTTCTGACAGCCGGGCTGAATGTATTAACGAATATCGGCAGAAACACGCTGCTAAATGCGCTGGACAAAGAGGGCGCAAGGGCTATTTACGATGGCAACAACTTTGCTGGTGTTGTTACGAAAAACGCTTTGGGTTTTGATGTTTACACAGGCCGCAAGATTGCTGGCTACACAGGCGAGTTTGAGAATCTGATTGCTGACTATCAGTCTGACGAAGGTGACGACAATGTTGTTATGGTCAGGGATTACGCTGGCGGCGACATAACCGCAAACAGAGATGATCAAGGTTTCAATACAGTAAAGCCTGATTTGCCTGATGTGCCGGACGCTGGCATAGGCGATGGCGAAGAGGATGTGAAGGCTAAGCGCGAGTATGGGCAAAGCACGCAGATACAGACATCTGCACAAGGCTTGCTGACGCAGGCTCGTACCCGGCGGCGGTCATTGATGGCTGGGGGGCTGCTAAGATGATGGGTAATAAGAAACCTATGAACATTGCCGGGCAGATGGGCGCACAATCGCCACAGCCTGCCAAGTTGGGCATGAACGCTACTAACCCACTAGAGCAGCTGCTGCAGCGCGTACAGGGGCGCACACAAGGCAGGGCTATGGCTGGTGTTAAGTTAGATATGAAATCAATGATGAATGGCGGCAGAACGAATGGCTAGTGTATCACCAGAGATTGCTGCGCTCGATAAGCGGCTGTCTGATTTAACCTCACAGCGGTCAAATTGGGAAAGCCACTGGCAGCAGCTGGCAGACTATATGTTGCCGCGCCGGGCAGATATTACGAAGAAACGCGCTGAAGGCGATAAGCGTACAGAGCTGATTTTTGACGGTACTGCGCTGCAGGCTGTTGAGCTGCTTGCTGCCAGCTTGCATGGTATGCTGACCAGCCCTAGCGTTGCATGGTTTAGCCTGCGCTTTCGTGACCCTTTTCTGCAGGGCGTAGACATTGCAAATGAATGGCTAGAAGCCGCACAGAAGCAGATGTATATGGAGTTTGCCAGGTCAAACTTCCAGCAAGAAATACACGAGATGTATTATGATCTTGTGGTGTTTGGCACAGCTGCGCTGTTTGTAGAGGCTGGCAACAACAATGAGGGTGTCAGGTTCAGCTGCAGGCACATCGCTGAAATCTACATTTCTGAGAACGCGCAGGGCGGTGTAGACACTGTTTATCGCAAATTCAATATGACAGCTCGTGCTATTGCTGCGCGGTTTGGCGAGAAGAACTTGCCGCAGAAGATTGCCAAGAGCTTGAAAGACGAGCCATACACAGAGCATCCGCTGGTGCATGTCATTTTCCCGAAAGATGGCACAAAGGCTGATTTGTTCTCACGAATCAATAAGCCTGTTGCTAGTGTGTATTACTGCCCGGACAGCAAAATGAAGCTGTCAGAGGGTGGTTTTGACGAAATGCCGTTCCTAGTGCCGCGCTTCAACAAAGACAGCGTGAGCGTTTGGGGCAGAAGCCCAGCGATGAACTGCTTGGCAGACACAAAGATGCTGAACAAAATGAGCGAGATTACAATTCGTTCAGCGCAAAAGCAGCTTGATCCACCGCTAATGATACCTGATGACGGTTTCTTTGCGCCGATTCGCACAACGCCAGGCAGCTTGAACTATTACCGCAGCGGAACTCGTGACCGTATGGAAGCCTTGAACATTGGCGCAAACAATGCGCTAGGGCTGAATATGGAAGAGCAGCGCAGAAATTCTATCCGGCAGGCGTTCTATGTAGACCAGCTGGTGCTTGACCAAAGCCCGAACATGACTGCGACAGAGGTGTTGAGCAGGCAAGAGCAGCGGATGAGGGTGCTTGGCCCTGTCATGGGCAGATTGCAGCATGAGCTGCTGCAGCCGATGATTGACCGGGTGTTTGCTATCATGCTGCGTCAAGGTGCGTTTCCGCAGCCGCCAGAGGAGCTGCAGGGGGCAGACTACGATATTGAGCTGGTTAGCCCATTGGCGAAGGCACAGAAGCAGGGCGAGCTGCAAAACACGCTACGCGGTGTAGAGGTGTTGACGCAAATGGCGCAGATTGCACCAGTGCTTGATTACCTCGATGGCGATAAGATGATTGATTATCTGATTGATGTGATGGGCATGCCTGCACAGATTGTCAGAAGCCCAGAAGAGGTGGCTATAGTCCGGCGGCAGCAGGCACAGCAGGCCGCGCAACAACAAGAGCAAATGGCAGAGCTGCAAGAAGCAGAGGTGGCGAACAAAGTCGCGCCATACATCAAGGCTACGCAGCAGGGCTAACACATGAACATTGAAAATCTTTTGGCAACTTACCGGGCTGTCTTTGAGACAGACGATGGCAAGCTAGTGCTTGCTGACTTGGAAAAACGGTTTCATCTGTCAGCGTCTACATTCGAGCGAGGTGATCCACATTACAGTGCCTTTCTGGAAGGACAACGCAGTGTAGTGCTGACAATCAAATCAATGATGGAAGAGAGAGGCACTGCAGAAAACACAGAGGACTAAATGGAAGAGACAACTCAAACTGAATCTCAGCCAGAGGTACAAGAGCAGCAGCCAGCATCTTTCTTAGAATCATTGCCAGCAGACTTGCAAGGCGAGCCATCACTAAAGAATTTTACTGACGCAGGCGCGTTAGCAAAATCTTATGTGCATGCTCAACGCATGATTGGGGCAGATAAGATTGCATTGCCCGGTCAGTCTGCAACTGAAGAAGAATGGCGCGGTGTATATTCTAGGCTTGGTATGCCAGAAGAAGCGTCAGGCTACGAATATGAAGCTGATTTCTCCGAACAGGAGCATGAAGCATTTAAGAACGCAGCGCATGCAGCTGGGTTGAACGGAATGCAGGCAAAGCACATGGCTGAGTTTCTGCAAGCGCAAGGCCAGATGACACGCGGTTCGTTTGAAGAAGCTGCAGAGCAAGCGCGTTATGCAGGCGAGCAAGAACTGCGGCAAGAATATGGCGCAGCGTTCGACCAGAAGCTAGAACGCGCACAAGGCGCAGCTAGAGCGATGGGGATAGACACAGAGATGTTTGACCAAGTGCGGCTGTCAGATGGCAGGGCATTAGGCGACCATCCGTTTATCATCCGGCTTTTCGCAGGGCTGGCTGACCAGCTGGGCGAAGATACGCTTGAAGGCGCGACAAAAGAATTAGTGATGACCCCGGACGAGGCAGGGCGGCAGATAGCCGAAATGACGAAGCAGGGTTCACCATATTGGGATAGTCAGCATCCAGAGCATAGAAACTATGTCTCTGAGGTGTTTCGACTTAGGGAATACCAATTCCCGGAAACTGAAGGATAAGCGACAGCCCCTTCGTGTAAGCCTGTAAGACAGGCCGATTAGCTGGCGTAAGCAGCAGTCATGGCCCTTTAACGAGGACAACCAGACGCAGAAAAACCTTATCGTTAACTATTGTGGAGTATTGTGTCATGGGTACACAAATCAATACCGCATTCGTGAATCAGTTTTCATCGAATGTGCAGATGCTCTCACAGCAGATGGGTTCTCTGCTGCGAGGGGCTGTTGATGTTGAAACCATCAACGGCGAAAAGGCTTTCTTTGACCAAGTGGGTGCGGCAGCTGCAGTGCAGCGCACATCGAGAAACGGCGATACACCGTTGATCACGACACCGCATTCACGCCGTCAAGTGACCTTGAAGGATTTTGAATATGCTGATCTGATTGATGATCAGGACAAAATCCGCATGCTGATTGATCCTACATCAACATACGCTCGTGCGGCAGCAGCTGCTATCGGACGCGCTATGGATGATGAAATCATCACAGCATTGGGTGGCTCAGCTAACACAGGGCAGACAGGTTCAACATCTGTTGCGCTGCCAGCTGGTCAAAAAATTGCGGTTGCATCTGCTGGCCTGACTATTGCCAAGCTAGTAGAAGCTAAGCAAAAGCTCGATGAAGCGTCTGTTGATCCGTCAATTCAGCGTTACATCGTTTGCTCACCAAAGCAAATCTCTGACTTGCTGAACAACACCACTGTCACTAGCGCGGATTATAATACTGTTCGTGCGCTGGCAACTGGCAGCATCTCAGATTTTGTCGGCTTCCGCTTTATCGTGTCAAACCGTCTTGGCGTTGACAGCTCATCTGACCGTCTGTGCTACGCATGGGCTATGGATGGCGTAAAGCTGGCTGTGGGCAAAGAGCCAACAAGCCGCATTGAGGAGCGTGCTGATAAGAGCTACGCAACTCAGGTCTACTACTGTTCTTCATTCTCTGCGACACGCATGGAAGAAGAAAAAGTAGTTGAAATCGCATGTTCAGAGTAAAGGAGACTGACTAATGGCTACTGTTTACTCAGCACAGCGCACGAACTCTCGTGCAAACCCTGTTGTTATGAACAAAGCGAATGAGCTTGGTGGACGCATTCGCGTGGCACATGGCACATACGAAGCATCATCATTGGCATCTGGCGATGTCATCGAGATGTTTCTGCTGCCAGATGGTGCGCGTCTGATTGAAGGTTCACTGGCGCATGATGCTCTGGGATCATCAACAACTTTGTCAGTAGGCTACGCAGCCCACACAGACAGAGATGGTACTGCAGTTTCAGCATCAGCCGCTGCTTATAAGGCAGCTGCTGCATCAACCTCTGCACAGAAGGTAGACATCTTGGCTACTTTGGCACTCGGCTCTGGTACAGAGACAAACGCCAATGAAGATGGCTTTCCTGTAACTGTGACAATGGGCGGTGCTGCTGGCACAGGTACAATCGAGCTGACTATTAAGTACGCGCTCGACTAAACAGCGTGGGGCAGGGGTAACACCCTGCTCCATCCCACCTTACGGAGTTTTCTATGCCAAGTGCTGTTGATATATCAAACGCAGCCCTAAACATGCTGGGCGCGACAAACATCATATCTTTGACAGAAGATAGTAAAGCTGCGCGTATTGTTAATCAGCGTTATACAGCTGTACGCGATGCGGTGTTTCGCAGTCACACTTGGAACAGTTTAATTAAAAGAGATTCACTAGGGCGGCTGTCAGCTGCCCCGGCGTTTGGTTACACATACCAATACGCTTTGCCTGCCGATTGCCTGCGCGTGTTAGAGTTTACTAACGGTGTGCAGTCCTACCCACAAGACAACATCTTCAGCAACAGCGGTGGCCCTGTCTATGTCATAGAAGGCCGGAACTTGTTGACAGATGAATCAACAGCAAAAATCAAATATATCGCGCAGATCACTGACCCTAACTTTTACGATACGCTGCTTATTGAGGCTATATCAGCTCGCTTAGCGTATGAAATCTGCTACGCGATTACTGGCAGCAATGCGCTGCTAGGTTCAACAAAAACCCTATATGATGAAAAGATGAAAGAGGCGCGGTTTGTAGACGCGACAGAAGGAGCGACAGAACGGTTCGAGGCCAGTGACCTGATAGAAAGTAGGTTCTAAGTATGGCTCGTTCTGCACCATCCTTATCGTCTTTTGTTGCTGGCGAAATTTCGCCGCGCTTAGAAGGCCGCACAGAGCTTGAGAAGTATCGAGCTGGGCTGTCTGAGCTGTCAAACATGGTTGTGCATCCGCATGGCGGTGTGTCACGCAGGCCGGGTACAGAGTACCTGGGCGAAGTAAAAGACAGCACAGTTAAGACCCGGCTTATCCCTTTTCAGTTTAAGACAAGCGATACATACATTCTTGAGTTTGGCGACAGCATCATGCGCGTTTACCGCGATGGCGGTCAGGTGCTTGATACTGCCATCAACATCTCAGGAGCTACTGCAGCTAACCCGGTGGTAATCACGACCAGCACAGCGCATAGTCTGTCTAATGGTGACGAGGTTTACATCTCAAGCGTTTCTGGCATGACAGAGATAAATGGCAGAAACTACAAAATTGCTAACATCACCAGCACAACTTTTGAAATACAAGATTTGTACGGCGGTAATATTGATGGCAGCAGCTTTACCGCATACACATCCGGCGGTACTGTAGAGCCAATCTTTGAGGTAGCAACGCCGTACCCGGCAACAAAGATATTTGATTTACGCTTTGTGCAGTCAGCTGACACGATGTATCTGGTGCATGAGGAGTATGCGCCGCGCACATTGACGCGAACAGACCACAACGCATGGACATTTGCGACACCAGAGTTTCTCGATGGCCCATATTTGGACATCAACACAACGACAACAACACTAAACCCCGGCGCAACAACAGGCACTGGCATTGCTCTAGCAGCGAGCGCAAACCTTTTCGCCAGCACAGATGTTGGCAGGTTGGTGGCGTTGCATGGCGGCTATGGCATTATCAAGACTTTTACTGACGCGCAGAATGTTACCTTTGACATCAAGAGCAACCTGTCAGCCAGCACAGCTACAGCTGATTGGGAGCTGGGCGCATGGTCAGATACCACAGGCTACCCCAGCAGCGTGACATTCTTTGAGCAGCGGCTGGTGTTTGCTGCGACAACTAACGAGCCGCAGACAATGTTCTTCAGCAAGAACGGCGACTATCTAAACATGGCGGCTGGCACTAATGACGATGATGCTTTGATTTATCAGATTGCGTCAAACCAAGTAAACAGCATCAGATACCTGTCAGCAACGCGAGTTTTGACTATTGGCACATCTGGCGGTGAGTATGTGCTGACCACTACCAACGATGGCCCGGTAACGCCAACAAACGCACAGATACGCAAGTACAGTAACTATGGCACAGCTTTGGTTGAGCCAGTGCAAGTTGCGGATGTAACGCTGTTTCTACAGCGAGCAAAGCGCAAGCTGCGTGAGTTTAGATACGCTGGCGAAATTAACACTAGCGGCTATCAAGCACCAGACATGACCATTCTTGCAGAGCATATCACCGAAGGCGGCATGCTCGACATGGCATACCAGCAAGAGCCAGACAGCATTGTGTGGATGGTTCGCAACGATGGCAAACTGATTGGCCTGACCTATCGCCGGGAAGAAGAGGTGGTGGCGTGGCATCAGCACAGCATTGGCGGCACATTCACTGGCGCACATGAAGGCGCAGCGTCAAAGACTTACGCGCATGGCATGGTAGAGAGCATTGCTACTCTGCCTAACGAGAACGGCGAAGATGAGCTGTATATGATTGTAAAGCGCACAATCGACAGCACGACAAAGCGGTACATTGAGCGCATGAAGGCGTTTGATTTTGGCGATGACACAACGACAGCTTTCTTTGTAGATAGCGGTCTGACATACAGCGGCGCAGCAACAGGCTCGCTGTCAGGGCTGTACCACCTTAAGGGCGAGAGCGTAAGCAGCCTCGTTAATGGCTCAACACACCCGGACAGGACTGTATCAGGCGGCGGCATCACACTAGCTGTAAATGCTACATCAGCTGCGGTAGGGCTGAACTACACAAGCAGGCTGCAAACACTGCGGCTAGAAAGCGGATCAGCTGACGGTACATCACAGGGCAAACCAAAGCGCATACATGCTGTGACGCTGCGTTTGCACGAAACTGTGGGTGTAGAGGTGGGCAGCAGCACTACAGATGTTGACCGCATACCTTTTAGATCATCTGGCACAGCTATGGGTGCTGCGATTGATTTGTTTACTGGCGACAAAGAAGTTGAATTTCAAGGCGGCTTTGACGAGGACGATCAGATAGTTGTCCAACAGTCACAGCCGTTACCGCTGACTTTGTTAGCCATCTATCCGCGTATGAACACTTTTGACAAATAGGTGAAAAATGTGGGGTACAATCGCATCAATCGGGTTTAGTCTTTATCAAGGACAACAGCAGAAAAAGGCTGCAAATAAAGCTGCCGGGCAGTCATTGGCTATTGGCGCAAAGAATGCTGACATCATTGAGCGTGATATAGATATTGCCAATAGGCAAATTCAAATACTTTATCGCAATTTGCAGATAAGCAACCAGCGCAAGCGTCAGGGCTTTAGCGCAGTACAAGGTACTGTACGCAATGTTGCGCTGGGTAGCGGTGTAACAAGCAGAGGCACAGTGCAAGATGTCATGCTCAAAAATGTCGCTGAGTTTAACTACGAGCTGGCTATCGACAAGTACAACACAGACATTGCTGTTCTTGAGCAAGAAGATTTAATCGAAGAGACAAAGCTGAGAGCTGAAGTGGCTCGCATGGGCGGTGCAGCAGAGGCAAGTACGCTGCGAGCTAGAGGGCAAACAGCTCTGCTGCAAGGCGTTGGACAAGGCATCAACCTTGCTGCAGACGCTGGCATGTTTAGCAGAGATTATTGGTCAAATCTCAAAAAAGATATTTCTTGAGGGTTAAATGGCGAAGATACCTGTATATCGTACTGACGCAGCTCCAACAACAGCAACTGGTCAACGCAGCTGGCGCACACGCTGGAATAGCAGGCCGTTTGTAGAAGAGGCACTTGCAAAAGGCGAAGTTGGCGCAACAGCTGTCAATATGGTTACAGAGTTTCTGGTCAACAGAGACAAGACAGCGCGTGAGGCTGCGGCTAATCAAGCACTAGTGGCAGCTGAAGCTGCTATGCAGGCGAGGCTGTCTGAGCTGTCAAGAACAAGCGACCCGACATCAGTGTTTGGTGACGACCTGACTAACGAGAATAGCTGGCAAGGCTCATTGCTGGACATTAGAGGCACTGTACGCGACCAACTTGCCCCCGGAGCTAGGCGAATATTTGATTTGAAGATAGGCGCACTAGAGGCGCGTTATACGGCTTCTATGCGTACAAAGATAGATGACCGCATCAATCAGCAGCTCGTGGATGGCTTTGAGTTAGGTACGCTGGCTTTTCAAGAAACATACAGCGACATCAACAACCCTGAGTTATCAGCATTTTTGTATGATGGCGCGATGACTGATTTGCGCAATCAAGGGGCAGCGTTGGTAGCGCAAGGCAGGCTTAATGCAGATGATGTAATCAAGCGGCTTGATGAAACGCAATTTGCTACAGCAGAATCAGCGACAGCTTTATTTATTAACCAAGCAACAAATCCAGTGCAGACAGCACTGATGTTGCAAGAAGGTGACGAAGAAGATTTGCAGGCAATAGCAGCTATGCCCGGCGGCGCACTGGTATTGCATGCTTTGAGCCAAGTGACAGACAAGGCTGACAAGCTAAAGATTATTGATGACGCTGCAGAACAAGCGTTTGAGGCATACGACAATCGCCAAAAGCTAATTGCAGACGAGAACGCTGCATTGAAGGTGAAGCAGACAGGCAAGTACAATTCGCTGTTCTCTATGCCGCCAGAGGAGGCACAGGTTGTCTTTGACCAGCTAAGCCGGGCAAACTTTATGTCGCCGCAGCAACGAGATGTGGCAGAGGCGTATATCAGAGGCTCTGGTGTGTTTGCAGAGTTTGATGATACAAATGTTGTCACTGAAATAGAAGTATTATTGCAGAAAGGCGAGCTATCAACAGATGCGCTTGTAAATCGCGCAGCTTTTGTGACGCAAGGCACATTTCAGAAATACATGACATCTGTTGGCACAAGGCGGTCACAGTTTGTCACAGCTGCTTTGAAGGACGCGGCTATCAGCTTCCGTTATGAAGAAGAGCGCGGCGCAGATGTAGAGCCGTATGAGAATGCGGCTATGCAAGCGTACTACCGGGCGCAAAGCCGGATCATGGATTTTGAGCGCGAAAATCTTGGAGCGTCTGGCGCGCAGATTAGAGCAGAAGCGCAGCAGATTATAAAAGAAGAAAAGCAGGGGCTAATCGTTGTTGTGCAGACAGAGGCTATCCAGCTGCTGCGTAATTTAGAAAAGCGCACACCTGGCTTAGTGCTATCAAAAACCGCAAACGGCGAATATGACTATGCAGCCATACCAGCTGACCTACTTGCTTATTTACAAGAAAACCCAAGCAGACGCATAGAAAGCGGCCTGACTGAGCTTAATTATTACCTCAACATGATAAGGAGCTTGCGCGGTGAATAACCTACAAAACGAGCCGTTAGCCGAACTCAATACTGATGAAGAGGTAGAAAAGTATTCTTATGCAGCCGCAGCGCGTGAGCTGGGGCATGAGCCCTTTCCTGTCATAGCAGCTGACGCTGGTGGCCTGCGTTTGCCGCAAACTGACGCTGACGAATACTTTGCATCATTGGCAGATGCTGCGAGGCAGTTTGGCGATGTTGCTGCAGAAACAGGCCGGGTTGCGGTTGCTGGTGTGCGTCAGCCTCTGCAAGAAGCAATCAACACAGGGATTGATTGGTTCGGCATGCAGATGAAAGAATTTTACAAGGTTAATGGATTTGCGTCAGACGAACAGGTAGACGCAATCTTGCCGGAAAGTATGTTGCAGCATCTGAATGACAAAGGCATCAACACTGAGCTGCCGCTAAAGCATATCGCGCCAAACACAGAGCTAGGCATTACAGCGCGTGAGCTGACTGCGTATGCTACAGGCTTTCTGATGACTATGGGCAGAGGGCAAGCGAAGCAAGCAGGCGAATCTGTCATAGATTATCTAGGGCGGCATTCACACAACCTTTTGAGAGCGATACGCGGCAACACAGGCGGCGCGATGGCGTTGAATGTAGAAGAATCAAACCTTTCTGATTTGGCGATAGAGCTGGGCTTTGACGAAGAGCTACGCGCATATTTTGCAGAAGGCAGTGTAGCTGACACAGCTGCAGAAGGCGTAGCAGACGAGCTGGCTATTCGGGCAAACCCAAAGCTAGAAGAAGGCACACAGCTGACTGCAGAGGGCAGACTAGCGCGTAAGCTGGACACAGTGCTTGAGGACAATGCGCTGGGCGCAATGTTTGCCGTAGCTATCCTGACAGCTGCCAAAGGTTTTAAGCTGGCTAAAGCTGCACCTAAAACGACAGCATTAGGCACAAGCGCAGCTGTAGCTGGCACATCTAGCGATGCAGAGAGCATGCCTGTAGGCCAAGCAAGGGGGCTAATTGATGAAGCTCCTGTTTATCCAAACAGGTCTAGCATACCTATGACAGAGGATTTCCGGGTTTTTCCAAAAGGCGTTGACTTAGGAGATGGCAGCACAGTCAAGCAAGTAGTCGATGAAGATGAGCTAGGTTTCTACAGCCAAGCTATGCGAGCTGTGAACGGTTTGGGCATGGATAAGATGACAAGCCAGCAGGCTCGCCGGATGTTGGCAAAAGCTGGCGTAAAGCCAGAAGAGATGGAATGGACAGGGCTCAACGACCTGTTAGACAGCGGCGACCAAATCACAAAAGAAATGATGCAGACGCATCTGCAAAACAACAGGATACAGCTAAAAGAAATAGAGCTGCCAGAAGCTACAGAGCTTGAAAAGAATGACGCTTATTACGAAGCAGAAGAGGCTTATGTTCAAATAGACAGAGATGTAATGGACATGAGCGATAACGATATTGATACTGACAGAGAGAATTGGGCTTATAGAATAGAAGATTTTGAGTCTGAGCTAAACATTAGCGGCACTGGCAGCGGTTCTGTTGACCAATACACTATGGCATCTTTAGTGCAGAACTTGTGGGAAGAGGCTGGCAGTCGCTACCCATCAACAGCCGTTCAAGACACATCAAATTTAGGTTATAGGTTTGTAACGCCAAAAGACGGTGTAGATGTCGCAAACGGCGATTGGGCTGTAGAGCTGCAAGAAGCTATGGAAGAGCATGGCGCAGACGCATGGCGCGTATTGCAAGAGCGTGACCCTGATTTTTGGCAAGACATCGACACTGATGTTGAAGAGGCATTAGAACGAATTGCTGAAATTGATTACATGAACTCGCCGTATTACAGCAAAACAGTAACAATAGGCGATCAAGAGTTTAACATTCATGGCAGCAGCGATGTTGGGTTTATTGTGCGCGATGAAAGCGGCAACACAATTATTGACGATGTTTATAGCCTTGCCGAAGTTTCTATACAGCTACGAGACACAGCAGTGGATCGTGGTTTGTTAGAATTTCCAATAGAGGGCGACACTCGCATTTCTGGCAAAGCGCAATGGGGTGAGCATACCGAAGAAGGCGGCGAAAACTACCGCGAGATGTTGCTTATAAACGACAACTACAAAGGCGACCCGGCGTATCGTATGGGTGATGATGGGGCATCTGAACTGCACAGTTTCAGAGTTGGCGCACACTATGATGAAAGCAACATTATTTTCCATACACGAGTAAAAGACCGCGTAGCAGAAGATGGCGGCAAAGTTCTTTATGTAGAAGAGCTGCAGTCTGATTGGGCGCAACGCGGTAGAGACAATGGCTTCTACATGGACAACCCTAGACCGCCAGAGACTGTAGAAATTGAGCTTGCTGATATTGAACAGCAAATGGCTGTTATAAAAAATGCAGCACCTAACGAAGTAAAAGGCATAGTCAAAAGAAACATTGCGGATTTAGATTTACAGCTGCAAGGGCAGCGTCTTGAAACGCCAATTCTTCCCCCAAAATCCCCTGACATAAAAGGCGATCCAAATTGGGAAGTAGAAAAGTCATATCCTAAAGTTTCTCCTGTTGTTGGGGAAAGTGGCGTGAGAGCTTTAAATCTTACCGATTGGGATTATGCTTACGCAGGCGTGAACAAAGAATACCGCGCATTGATGGCAAAGCGCAAAAAGCTGAAAACTGAACTAAAAGCAAACTCAGTACCGCGTGGCCCTCTTGTACAAAGCACTGACAAATGGACAGCTTTTGCTTTGAAAAGATTGATGCGTTACGCAGCAGACAATGGTTATGATTATCTAGCCTTCAGTCCGGGTGTGAAGCAGTATGATCGTTGGCGTAATAAGGGGTTGATAACATTTTATGATGAAATTATTCCGAAGGTTACTAACCAATTACTGAAGAAAATGGACAACGCACAAGGCGATTTGTTCAGCGGTATGGATTTGCAGATGGGGCATATTAAGATACCAGAGCTTACATCTGACAGTATCAGGTATAGCACACCAGAAAGCGAATACCCTAATGTAATGGCAACCCATCCGTCTGAGTTTGGCTTTAGAAATGCTATAAGAATATCTGATGTTTCTGAAACCACAAGCAAAGGGCAGTCATTGTTTACGCCGGGCGCGTTGGTTGCTGGCACTGCACTAGCTGCAGCTAATAGCAACATGAGGCAACAAGCAAAAACTGGAAAACAACAGCCTGCAATGTAGGCTTCACGAATGCGCTAAAATAGGGTATATTAAAACTACAATATGGGTGCGTTTACGCGCCCTTTTTTTATGGGTTTTTCATGGCATTTACGACTGACGATCAGAACACCGCTATCAACGATATGCGGCAAAAGTCGCTTATGGATATTGTGCGGTTAGGGCCAGACGAAATGGCTGGCAGCCCGGCGCAAGCCTATGATGTCGCTAACTTTTTAGGCCCGTTGTTCAAAGGCGCGACAAAGCTGTATGGCGACTCCGCAACAGCTCGCATGACAGATGCTGTGCCTAATGTCGATGGGGTTGGTCAGCCTGCTATTGATGCTCGGCCTCGTGTGGGCGCAGAAGGCAATCTAACACCCCCAGATTTAGGGTTTAAGCAAACACAAGATGCAGCCGCAGCTGATGTGCTTAGCCCAGAAGGTCAAGCCAAATTTGCAGAACAAGGCAACCGCCCGACAGATTTAAGCCTTGAAGGGCAGCGTGACGCGCAGCTACTTGCAGAAGCAGAAGAGGCTGCAGAGCTGTCATCAGAACAGCAGCTGCAGCAGACGGTATCTACAGCGCAACGCGGCGTACAGAACGAGCAGCAAGGCTTTAACCTGACAGATGCCAGCAGCGGTTTAGCAGACGAAGGCCAAGCCCTTGAGGTGCTAGAAGGCGCAGCACTTGGCAAGCGTTACATGCAAAGCATCGAGGAAGGTGCGCCGTTCAACTGGAACTACATCGACACAACTGACGATGTAAAAGCGTTGATTCAGGCAGTATCGGACAGCATGCCCGAAGCGCAAGAAGCTGCTATGCGTGGCCCTACAATCACAAACGCAGAAACACTGGCAGACGCACAAGGCCAGCTGGTAGACGCGCTAGGGATTACTAAGCGCGTATTGAAACGCAAAGTCGGCACAACATTTAGCAACGCTGCAGACGCAACAGCAGCTCGTCTATTGCTTGCAGACAGCGCAAAAAAGCTGGCTGAGCTGGCAAAAAAGGTTGTAGCTGGCGAGGGCGGCGATGTTTCTATGCTGCAGTTTAGGCGGCAGCTGGCAATACATAATGGCATACAGCTGCAGATCAAAGGTATGCAGACAGAGGCAGCTCGTTTGCTGCAATCTTTCCAGATACCTGTTACTGACGGTTTAGACCCTGTTGCAGCGGCTGCGCTGCGAACAGATGTAGTAGAGGCATCAGGTGGGCAGCATGCGCTTAGACAGGCTGCTATGGGGCTTGTAGAGGCTGCTAGAAAAGGCGAGGGAGCTTTTAACCAAACAGCCCAGCGCGGTATTATGAGCCGCGTCAAAGAAGGTTTAGAAACGCTATACATTAACGGCCTTCTGTCTAACCCTCGTTCTAATTTTAAGAATGTCCTGGGCAATGCTTTTTTTATGGCCTATCAGCTGCCAGAGGAGTTTCTGGCTGGCATGTACGGCGCAACAGAAAGAGCTGTTGCTAGAGCTGCTGGGAAGCAGATAGACTACACTAAGCAGCAGTATATGGCTGACCCATTAGCTCGCATGGCTGGCTGGTTCTACAGCTTCGGTGACGCATGGGCTGCAGCTGGCGAGGGTTTTCGGCGCGGCATACCTGGCGATGAAATGGGCAAGGTAGAGTTTAACGCATACCGCAATGCTGGCGCGTCAGACATACAAGGCACATATCTGGGCAGAGCTATGACTGAGCTTTACCAGAGAGCGCAGCTGCCTAGCCGCTTTTTGTTAGCAGGCGATGAATTTTTTAAAGTGCTGTCGCAGAACGGCGAGCTGTTCACTATGTCACACAGGCAGATGCAGGCAGCTAAATCAGCTGGCATGACCGACCAGCAAGCGGTTGATGAAGGCATGATGATATTCCTCAATCCGCGTGTTGTGCAGCCAGAACTTGATCTGAAAAGCAAGTACGACACGCTGATGACGGATCATGGCAAGTTTAGCCAAGCTATGTCTGCTTTTCAGAATACGATGGTTGGCAGATACATCATGCCATTTGCCACCGCGCCGACAAACGACATGCTGCAAACTATGCGGCGGTTGCCTTTTATCGAAGGGCTAAACCCATATTTTTATGCAGAAGTGTTTGGCAGTAACGCAGCTGTCCGTCAGAAGGCACTAGGCCGGATGACACTGGCTGGCACGACAATGGCTTACATAGCGCACTACGCTGCAGCCGGGCATATTACAGGCGGCAGGCCAGTAGACAAAAAGACACGCGAAAAGCTGCCGAAAGGCTGGCAACCGTATAGCTTTGTGTTTCGGGGCGAAGGCTTCCCAACAGACGATGACGGTGATCCGCTGCCATTGTACGACAAGTATGGTCAGCCTAATGGCCCGTTGAATTATGTGAGCTATTCCGGGCTTGGCCCAGCGTCATCTGTTGTAGGCGTTACAGCTAACGCGCTGCAGTTTATGTCGCAGGCTAGAAGCGCAGAGGACAGGCAGACAATCGCATCAGCTGGTGTGTTTGCTGTGACTGACTATTTTAAGGAGCTGCCGTTTCTGCAAGGCGTGAGCAACATCTTTTTAGCACTGCAGCGGCAAGACGCGACATTTTTGTACAGTGGCCCTCTAGGTTCAATGAATTTAGTGCCGGGTGTGCCTAACCCATACAGTGCGCTGACAAGAGCTGGTGAACGCGCATTTGATAACAGAATAAGCAAAGTCAACATGGACTTTGACATTTACACAGAAGATGATGTGATACAGCTAACAGACGAAGGTGCGCTGCCAAAGACACCAGACGGCGACTACGATTTCAGATATGTCGGTTTAGCTAAAGGCGGTTTGTCTGGCGATTTCTTTAGAATTGTGGAGAACGGCTACAATCAGGGGATTGCAACAAACATATTTGCAAACAATGCAGACGCAGAAGTGCCGATGTATGACACGCTAGGCCGTCTGATTACAGACGGCCCTACCTTTGAGCAAGCACCATTTACACGCCTGTTCAACGCTATCAGCCCTATTATGATCGGCAGCTCAGAAGAGCAGCCAGATTACATCAAAGAGCTGGCTCGCATTGATTGGCCTATACCGCAAACGCCTAAAAACTATTTGGGCGTTGACCTGACTATAGCGCAGCAAAGCTACCTAGTATGGCTGGCAAAAGGCGACAAAGAAGATATACCGCCAGGGCTCGCAGCATTGCAAGACAACGAGGGGCGGCAGCTGGTGTCAGAGCCAGTGTATGACCGTAAAGGCCGCACATTCCGCGAAGCACTAGAGGACATGCAAAACAGCAGGCGTTACCGCAAATCAGATACACGCGGCAAACGCTCGCTCATGCGCTCAGTGCATGACGATTTTATAGAGCTTGCTTGGATAGAGCTGACTGCTTTGCCTAGCTTTGAAAGGCTCGGCACAGCAGCGATCGAAATACAAAACTTGAAGGAAGAGGACTACAGATGACAGTTAGCTCTACCACTACCAAAGCCAGCTTATCGGGAGATGGCACACAGCATAGCTTTGCTTATGGCTTTAAGATTTTTGCTGATGCTGATCTTGAGGTTTACATCCGCGATAGTTTAGGCACTGAAACACTTAAAACACTAAATACTCATTATGTGGTCACTGGTGCAGGCAGCGAGTCTGGCGGCAATGTGCTGTTTAAATACAACACTGGCGACAGCTCAGACGCGCATTATAGCGCAACAGACAACCGCCCGGCTAGTGGCGAGACCGTTGTTATTAAGCGTGTGCTGACGCTGACGCAAGGCACTGACTATGTTGCTAACGACCCCTTCCCTGCAGAAAGCCATGAAGAGGCGTTAGACCGTCTGACCTTTATCTCGCAGCAAATGCAAGAAGAGCTAGACCGTTCTATCAAAGCATCTGTTGGCAACACAATTACAGGTGCAGAGTTTACGCTGTCTGCGTCTGACCGGGCTAACAAAGTGTTTGCATTTGACAGTTCTGGCAACTTAAGCATCGCGCAAGAGCTAGGCACTTTTAGAGGCACAGACACAACTACGACTACAACCGCTTATAATGCGCGTGACTTGGTAAAATCTACAACAACTGCACAGTTGAACAATGTTTACATTGCGCTGCAGGACAGTCCGTCTGGCACACTGCTGACGAACACAACTTATTGGGCTTTGGTTGTAGACGCTGTGTCTGCCTCTACATCTGCTACAAATGCAGCGTCATCTGCGACAGCCGCTGCGACAAGTGCTACAGCTGCATCTACATCAGCTACAGCAGCCGCATCATCAGCCACAGACGCACAAGGCAGCGAAGATGAAGCCGAAGCATGGGCGCAAAAGACAAACGGCGAAGCGGTTTCTGGCGAAGGCTACTCATCTAAAGCATGGGCTATTGGCGGCACAGGCGTTACTGACGCATCTGGCTCTGGCTCTGCAAAAGAATGGGCAACAGATACAACAAACACTTGTGATGGCACTGAGTATTCAGCCAAAGAATATGCGATTGGTACACAATCAGGCAACACTAATGGCTCTGCAAAACAATGGGCGTTGGGTGGTGGCACAGGGTTTGACTCAAATACTGCCGTATCAGGCAGTTTGTATTCGGCAAAGTATTGGGCAGAACAGGCAGCGGCTAGTGCAGACTCCGTAGATGATTTGTACCTTGGCCCAAAATCTTCCGATCCAACAGTCGACAATGACGGTGATCCGCTAACCCAAGGCGATCTTTATTTTTCAACTACCACAAATAGGCTTCGAGTTTATGACGGCGCAGCATGGAATGACGCTGTTGTGGACACTACTGGCTTTGCTACGAACGGCTTTAGCATTGCTATGGCTATCGCATTGTAAGGAGTAAAGGATGGCACAAAACTTTAGACGCTACACATTAAACGCTGTCGGCACTGCTGCAGCTGACATTCCTGACGGCACAAACTTTGACAGCTACGATACCTTGGTTGGTATCCACATCGCCAATGTTACCAGTAACGCTATCACCGTTGAGGTGTACATAAATGATGGCACTAACGACATCCATTTGATTAAGGATGCGCCGATTGCAGCTGGCGGCGCGTTACAGGTACTCGATGGCGGCGCAAAAATTGTCGTGCAGTCAGGTGACAGATTATATGTCAAGTCAGATACAGCATCATCTGCGGATGTGTGGGTATCTGCTGTAGATGCAATTTCATCATAGGTGACACATGGGCTACATAGGCAACCAAACATCTAACAGCTACAGCAGTCTGGACAAGCAAACCATCACTGGTGACGGTGGTGCAAGCTATACGCTGACACACGCTGTTGCAAACGCTCAAGAGATTGAGGTGTTTGTAAACAATGTCCGTCAAGAGCCAGGAGTTGCCTATACAGTGTCAGGTACTGCTCTGACCATGACAGGCAATGTAGCCAGCACAGACGACTTCTATGTGGTGTTTCAAGGCAAGGCATTGCAAACAACTGTGCCGCCTGATGACAGCGTAACTACTGCTAGTATCAATGATGATGCTGTTACATCTGACAAGTTAGCCCACGATATAAACATTGTGACTAGTTTGGGCGTAAACACCATTAAAGAAAACACAGGCACAACTACAGCCATAAGCATTGATAGCAGTGGTCGTGTAACTACACCAGCAAGGCCATCATTTCATGTGACTAAAACTGCGGCTTCAGGAACAGGCGCAAATGGTCATCTTGCTTTTAACAACGAAATTCATGATGTTGGCGGTTGCTGGAACAGCAATTATTTTAAAGCCCCTGTAGATGGCGTGTATCATTTTTCTTTTGTTGGGTTTGGCGCAAACTCATCTGGTGGTAACGCTTCTGGGTCATATCAATGCAGACTTGAAGTCTCTACAGATGGTGGCTCAACATATACTGAACAGGCCAGAGGCTACAACTATGCCGCCGGTTCAGACCATCAAAAATTAGACATAAACCTCACCATCGAACTAAACGCAGATGACAGAGTGAGAATAAATGTAGATTCAGGCTATGTGTATGTTGGCACTACGCCTTTCTGTTATTTTAGCGGTCATTTGGTAGGGTAGGAGTAAGCAATGGCATTATCAAAGATACAAGCTGAAAGCATGAACCTTGCTGATACCTTTGCGTTTACTGGCACTGTGTCTGGTGTAGGTGGTCTGCGTCACACACAGACAGTCACTGTTACAACTGCTGTAGCACAGGTAGACATTGATAATCTGTCTACTGACTTTGACACATTTTATATTTCTTTTGATGTTCATCCAGCTACAGACAATGTGGGATTGCTGGCTAGGTTTTTGGATACAAGCGGTAACGCAATGAACTCATCAACTGATTATGGTGTTGGCGTTAATTATATGGATTCCGCCACAAACGCAGTTTCTTCTAACGGCAGAGCATCTATGGCATTTGATTCGTCAGAGATTGGCAACGATAGCTACGAAAGTATAGCTGGTGGTTTTTGGTTACATAACAGAAACTTTACTACAGCCGATACAGACAAACTCCCGCCAAGCATTTGGGGCATTGCAAATACTTTTAATAACAATGGGAATCATAACGGATTTTCGTTTACTGGCGTTTTGGAAGAGGCTCAAGCAGATGCCATTCGGGGTATGCGGTTCTTTTTTGATAGCGGCAATATAGATGAAGCAACCTTTCATGTTTATGGGTATGAAAAATGAAGCGATGTGTAAATGGCATTATTGTTGACATGACTGCAGATGAAATTGCAGAGCGTCAAGCTGAAGAAAAAGCATGGACAGATGGTCAGGCTGACCGTGACATGGCAAAGCTACGCAAAGAGCGTAACCGTTTGCTGGCTGAAACAGATTACTTAGCCCTGTCTGACAACACCATGTCAGATGCTATGGCTACATACCGTCAGGAACTGCGTGACATTACAGACAATGCCACATCTCTTGACGATGTAACTTGGCCTACGAAGCCTTAGGAGTAACAGGATGCCTTACATTGGAACACAGCCCCTGACAGGCCAGTTTAAAAAACTAGACGCAATCACTGTAGTCAATGGTCAGGCCGCATACACCATGAATTACAACAGTGCGGCGTACAAGCCAGCTACTGCCAATGCCCTGCTGGTCAGCGTCAACGGTGTTATACAGGCTGCTGGCGATGCGTACACTATCAACGGATCAACAATCACCTTCACAGAGAACCTCGTCACTGGCGATGTGATAGACTTTATCATTGCTCTGGGTGATACAGGCTCTGCGGTAACGCCTGTTGATGGCAGTGTGACAACTGCAAAACTAGCTAACAATGCGATTACAAGAGCAAAATTAGCAGATGATTTGTCTGGCACAAATTTAGCTATTGATACTACATCATCTACTTTTAAAATGACTGACTTAAGCAGCAATGCATTTTATCGCAAAGGTACATGGACACCGCTTTTAACAAGCTCAGGTGCTACTGATGGTACGGCAAGTATTTATAGCGGCACTCCGCAAAAACAAAGTGGAGAATATACTCGCATTGGAGATACAGTTAATGTAACAGGGCGTGTGCATTTAAGCTCATCTACTATTTCTTATACAAATGGTGGTGCAGATAATCAAAGACTTATAATGCATGGACTACCTTTTACTATCAGCAATTCTGATACTAATTATTTCCCTTCTGGTTCTGTAGGGTATTTTGCTACTTGGACTGGGTGGCTTGCGAGTTATACCCCTATGGCCTTAGGTTATCCTAACACAAAGGGGATTAACTTTTATTACGCTGATGCCGATGGAGTTACGGAGCTTCATACTCAATACCTAAAAAGATCCGGCGCAGATATAATTGTTTCTCTAACATATAGAACAGATGACGCATAGGAGACTGACATGGCACTTACACGAGTAAACAATCAGGCTCTTACAAATGTAACATCTGCTGGTTTGCCTAGTGGCTCTATTTTGCAAGTTAAGTTTGGTAAAACATCAAACGCATTTAGCCACACAGTAACAACGGCTAATCAATACGCAGATGTAACTGGATTGAGTTTAACAATTACGCCTATATCTACTAATAGCACTATCTTGCTTCAATATCATTTAGACCAATTTTCTAATAGTGATATGGCTGGCGGATATAATTTTAATAGCAGGATACTTAGAACTGTAGGCAGTACAGACACTGCTTTAGCAGATACTGAAGGTAGTCGTGTTGCTGGATTATCTGGGGGTTGGAAAAATCATCGTATATCAAGTTGGACATCAACAACCCTTGGAAGTGCTTATTTAGACGAGCCTTCAACTACTTCTCAAATAACCTATAAAGTACAAGTAACATCTACTTATACAAGTGGTGGTAACACTATATATGTGAATAGGATACATAATTCAGACACAGATAGTAATAACTTTATGAGAGGTGCTTCATACATATCAGCTATGGAGATAGCCGGATGAGCAGGCCGACAGCTGCAACAGTGAAGGCGCAAATCGACACGCATGAGGCTGTCTGCTCAGAACGGTGGCGTGAGACAATCACCCGGATCAAGCGAATCGAAGCAGTCATGATGGGGTCAGCTGGCACAACGATTGTGCTGCTGCTGACTATGCTTATCAGAGGAACTTAAAGGCATGATTGACCCAGGCACACTTGCCCTGGCGGCGAGTGCGTTTGCTGCTGTGAAAAAAGGCATCGGCTTGGGCAAAGATATAGAAGGCATGTACAAGGACATCAGCCGCTGGATGTCTGCCTGCCATGAAATAGAACGCAGCCATGAAAAAGAAAAGAACAAGCTATTCAAACGCAGTGTCGAAGAAGAGGCACTAGAAACATACGCTGCTGCGCAAAAAATAAAGCGCGACAGAGAGCAGCTCCGGCTCTACATGCTGTCGATAAACCCGAATGCTTGGAGTGATTTTTTGCGTGTCGAAGGTCAGGTGCGCAAACGCAGGCAAGAGCTAGAAGCCGCTGCACGGCGCAGGCGTAAAAAAATAATTGAGATTGTAAGCATCGTCATATTGCTTGTCGTTCTGGGCGCGGGCTTGTGGCTGCTTGTCTGGTGGGCTTTGCATCTAAGGGGATTGTTATAATGGAACTTACAATGGAACGCTTTTTAGCGTGGAAGATACTGCCGCGCCTGATGATGCTGGCCTTTACATTGATGGCTTGGAATGTTTGTGATTGGTTTATGGCTTTAGGCACAGAAGCGACAACGCAACAGACTGCGTTTGTTAGCACCATAGTCGGTGCTGCCACAGGTGCTTTTGCGGTTTGGATGGGAAGCGAAACCAAATGATACAGCTTCTAGGCGTAGTGGGTAGCCTTGCCCAGACATTTCTTGAGGGCAAGGTAGAAAAGCAAAAAGCTAAAAGCAAAATCATGCAGACCGCAGCTGACAACGACAGCCGCTGGGAAATGATTATGGCTGAAAGCACAAAAGGCAGCTGGCGTGACGAGCTGATCACAGTAGTCGTGCTGCTGCCCTGCGTACTTAGCTTTGTGCCGGGCATGGAAGAGATTGTGCAGGCAGGCTTTGACAGGCTGAACGAGCTGCCGCAATGGTATCAGAACATACTCTATGTGACCATCTTAGCCGGGTTAGGGCTGAAGGGCGTAGATAAGTTTAGGAAAAAATAATGAAGCTGAGCAAAAACTTTTCTCTTGAAGAAATGACGAAAAGCCAAACAGCTTTGCGTAAGGGCTTGGACAATTCGCCATCGCCGCATCATGTGACATGCCTTGAGCTGCTATGCGAGCATGTGCTGCAGCCTATTCGCGACCACTTTGACAGACCAGTGACAATCACTAGCGGATACCGCAGCCCGGAGCTGTGCGCCGCGATTGGCAGCAAGATTACCAGCCAGCACACAAAAGGGCAGGCTGCTGATTTCGAGATACCTGGCGTGTCGAACATGGAAGTCGCTGAGTACATCCGCGACAACCTAGATTTCGACCAGCTGATTTTGGAATGTTACACAGGCGGCAACACTGGCTGGATACATTGCAGCTATGTGCATGAGCCGCGCAAAGATGTGCTGACATACGACAAAGACAATGGCTACAGAAAAGGATTGATAGCATGAGCCTTTATGAGAACATGAATAAGCGCAAGAAAGCTGGCACAAGCCGCAGCAAAAAGAAAAGCACCATCAGCCCGGAGATATATAGCATGATGTCTCGCAAGGTAGGCGGCTTTAATCCGAACAAAGACAAGAAGAAAAAAGAGAAAGCCTGATGGCTCGCGTTAGCGTCATTAACAAGCCGCGCCGGATACGCAAAGGCGAGGCAGGGTATGGCACAAAAAAGTTTGTGGTCAAAGTCAAAGAAGGCGACAGCGAAAAGACCATAAAGTATGGCGATGCCAAAATGGAAATCAAAGCTGATAACCCAAAGAATCGTGAGAATTTTCGCAACCGCCATAATTGCGACACAGCGAAAGACAAAACCACAGCTCGCTATTGGAGCTGCCGCAACTGGTAATCAAAAGGAGAATGTAAGATGCCAATGGTTGATGGAAAGAAGTATGGCTATGACAAGAAGGGCATGGCTGACGCGAAAAAAGCTGCAAAGAAAAGCGGCAAGAAAATCGAATATAAAAAGAGCATGATGAACAAGTAATACTGTTCGCAAAATGTTCGCACTTTTTCAGCTGACACTGACTGACACCAGCTGATTTAACTTACCAAAAACTGCAGAAAACTGACGCAAAACTATCTAATCCCCGAACTCCAAAACCGGGGGCTGGGGGTTCGAGCCCCTCCACTCCTGCCAATAAAAACCGTTGATATACAACGATATAGCCCCTTGCAGCCATTGCGGTTGCAAGGGGCTTTTTTTATTTGTTCGCATTTTTGTTCGCATTTCTCTTGCATAATTGACAGATACTGTCTATATTATATGTATAAGCTGTTAATTAAGGAGACAAAAGTGAAGAAGTACACCAACAAATTTAGACATGTGCCATACGGTTTTAAGTTTAAATATGATGGCGAAGAGTACGAAAAGATAAGCTACTGGGAAGCTCTTTATGTCGGTACTACACGCCGCAAAACTTTTAGTGCTAACGATATGGTCATTCGTGAAGTCAGCGGCGAGGGAGAGCCAGTAACTATTCCGGGTTTTGACCCGATGGAGCGATAATATGAAACCGTTAAAAATAAGACATTGGAAGCAGCGCGATTATTGGGTGATTGATGGCAGGCGTGTTGGCCTAACAGACAAGCATGGTAAGTTTGACACGCAGGCCGAAGCTCGTGCAGCTGCTGACGAGCTGCTTGCAAAGCATACGCTGGGCATGGTTGTGCGGAAAGAAAAGCTAGAGCTTGTCGCGCCAGCTATCGAGGCATACCAGAGCTACATCGAACGGCGTCATGCTGATGGCGAGATTAGCGCAGACCATGCAGCTGATTTTACACGCAGCATGCGTGAGCTGGCAGCAATCAAGATAGATTCCAAGCTGCTGAGCAAGCACGAGCTGGCTATCATTGCAAAGCCGGAGAACAGGGCTGATGTGTCAGCTGCTATCATGCGCTCGCTCAAAGCCAGCTGCAACAGCCGCAGCACACTGTCAAAGCGTGTGAAGGCAGCAAAGGGTTTCTTTACCTTTTGTGTGCAGCGCGGTTGGATTGATGTGTCACCGATGGAAGGTGTGCGGATTACGATGGAAAAGACAATCGACAATCGTGCGCCGCGTATCCAGCCAGAAGCTGTGCAGCAGCTGGTGTCTGTCGGGCTGTCCGGCGAGACATTGCTGAGCCGGGCAATGATACTGACCAGCTTATCTACTGGCATGCGTCAGGGTGAGATGAGGGCATTGGCATGGAAAGATGTAGACTTTGATGGCGGCTATGTGCGCGTGTCGCAAGCTATCAAGCACATGACCAGCGAGGCTGGTGCGCCAAAGACAAAGCGCGGCTATCGTGAGATACCTGTTGACGCTGACCTTATCCAGCTGCTGCGTGAGCTGAAGATGTGCAGCAGATTCAGCAAGCCTGACGATTATGTGTTCGCCACAGACAGCGGCAAGCCAAAGCAAAAGAAAACACTGCAGGCACTAATCAAGCGTGTGTCAGAAGCAGCTGGGCTGTCTGCAATGAAGTGGGGTGACATGCGCCATTTCTTTGCCAGCGTCCAGCTGTCTGCGCTGGGTGAGGATTGGGCAGAGGTTGCTGCACTGATGGGGCATCACAGCCCTAGCTTTACCTACGCACAGTATGGTCACTATTCTAAAAACGAGGCCAAGCAAGACAAAGCCAGGTCAGCTGCTGCAGCTGCAATATATGGGGGATCGTGATGGCTAAGTTGTTTCATCATCGTGTGAAGCTGCGGCAAGCGCAGCTTTTCACTAGCTTGCATCACCGCCACAGCAAACCGTTAAAGCGTCACATGTTTAGTATTGGTGCGCACACAGAGGACGGAAAAAGGCAAGGCGTTATAACTTTAGACAACTGCAGCTCAGCATGGTCAAAGGAAGAGAGCCTTGTAGAAATAAGACGGCTTGTTGTCAAGCCGGGCGCAGATTCCAACACGGCCAGTTTTTTGTTGGGCAAAGCAAAGCAAGCATGTTTTGCTATGGGGTTCATCGGAATCGTGTCTTACACAAAAGGATATGAAAGTGGCGCATCAATGAAGGCTGCAGGGTTTTTCGCTGACAAGATTAAAGGCACTGCATTTGTTGATGGCAGAATAGAAACGCTAGTGCGCTGGGGCTGCATAGAAGGCGAAGCCCCAGACGCAGAAAAGAAAGAGCAAACAGAACGCTTGCTTGCGTCAATCCGCGATTTTATTGCAGAAAACACTGCGTAAAAAAGGGGGCTATGAGCCCCCCTCTTCCTTTGCTTGCAAGTTTCGCATTCGCTCAATCTCGCCTTGTGGTATCCACCATTTGCGCCCATCACGAACACCTTTGATGATACCTCGCTCGATGAAGCGATAAACCCGGTCACGCGATCCAGCATTGTATCTGCCGAAAAGAGCTACCGCAGCTTCTCTGACTGACATAAATGCTGGCTCAATCATCTCATCACACCCACATACCGTAATAAACGCTGTATGAAGCTCTCTGAGTAGGCTTCTTGCTTCACAGCTACAGTTTGTGCCTGTGCCTTCTTACGCCGCCATGCGGCCTTCAATTTGCGAGATTGCGCTTTGCGCTGCGCTTCTGTCCATTGTCTAGCCATTGTTGCCCCCGAATCCGCCTGTCGGTGCAGGCACTGGTGTTGGCGCAGCAGTAGCTGGCTGCAGCGGTGCAGGCTGGGGCGCAACAGCTGCCGGAGCAGGCGGATTATTTTGGTCAAACGGCTTGTTAGCAAACAAGTTGAAATGACCAAGCACAGGCCATGCGGTGTAGTCAGCACCGTCACGATGCTCGACTTTGAGGCGCATGCCCAGATTGTTGTCGATGATCAGCTGCGTGATGTGTTCACACAATTTCTTTTTTTCTTCATCGAAGCGGTCATCTTTGCTGGGGTTGATCCATGCCCCTACCTTCAAATCCATCAGCTGCCCGGCTGCATCGCGCATGCCTTCAAGCTGAAATTTGTTGTTTGAAAATGGTGGTTTTGCCATGTGTTTATGCTCCTTTTAATTGTGTTTGTTTGGTGGCAAATGTACCGCCTACCTTCTGGTAGACTTCCGGCGCGGCTAAATGGCAATTATCAATGTTGTCGCTGTTAGCCGTATCCCATGCAGTCAACGCTTCAAGCGATGTCATTGCATTGATTTCTGCGATTGCTGCTTCACCCCATGCAGTCCACTGGTCTGTCGGTGGCTTCGGTGGATCGTGCAGCTCTCCGTTAATTTGACCGTCATCATCTTCGTCAAACTCATCGCCTGCTATACCAGCCGCGAGCCCAAGCACAGCCATCATGCCATACCGCCTGGCATAGCTGATAGCAGAGCCAATCTTTTGAGAGTTTGTGATGTCATCAACGCTGACCGGGTATCGGCCTGTAATGCTTTCGCCGCTAATGTGCAGCAGCGTTGTGCGTAGATGCCAGCCGCAATCTTCTGCGTAATCGACAGGCGCACTGAAAGCCAGACCATGCTCAGCTGCTGCGCGTTTCATCTGCGTCATCAACGAGCCGATAGAAGCGTAATTGCTACGCTGTCCGGCTTTGTCCAAAGCCAAGCCTTGATTGGTTGCTTGAAACTTTACCAGCGCAGCTGCGAGCTGCGTATTGCTGGCAAGTTGTTCATCTAATGTTTGCATACTGCTGTATCTCCATTTCTCCTAACATTGTGATTTTGTAAACAGCTGCTCTGCGGTTGGCTTTTGTCGGCCTTGTCACATCCAGCTTTGTTACTAAACCGCGCTTCTCAAGCGTGACACGAGAAGGGCGATAGCTATTGCCTTCCATGCCCAGCATGATTTGCCCCTCTTCATCAATCAGCCCGGCATCACCGCGCTGCTGAAATGCTCGCAACACTTTGACCATGTTGCTGCCGAAGTTACGCTGCGCTTTGTGAGCAGCCTCTGTGCTTGTTTCACTGTGCCTCTGGTGTGGCACTGGTATGTCGAACAGGTCTGTCATCATTTCCCTTCACCTCTTGATAAATTTCGTTCAGCAAAACGCCTCTTGCGATAGCGTCATTTTTCATTTGTTCGATTTCGTAGCGCAGCCGCCGGATGTCCGTTTCCATTTGCGTCTGTCGCCTGCTGATAAAGAAAGCCCACATCACTCACTCCATATTTTTCTGGCTATTTGCAGCAGCTCCGGGTTCATGTCTTTCCAAGCGAAAGCATGTGACCACTGCGGATCAGTCAGTCTCAGCAGCTGCTCTGTCGATTCAGCTGCAAGCAGCAAACGCTCTCTGCGCCTGCATGCTTCGATTATTCGGGCAACCCCGAACTCAAGTTGATCTTGGCTCGCCTCAAACACGCGGTAGCCAAGTCGATTCGCATATACAATTTTCGGGATTTGTCCTGTCAGCTGGTAGTAACCAGAAATCTGATACAGGTGTGGTTCTTTGATGTCAGAGGGCAGGCTGTTGGCGCGAGGGCTGTCAGTGTGCGCCATGCTATCCCATTGTGTCTTTAGCTCTACCCGGCCTTCTTGATAGTCACCATAGCCTAGATACGGCAGCATGCACTTAGGCAGCTTGCCGCGCAGCTCTTTCTGCCCGACAATACGATTGTCGCCAGCTGTAGCCTCACGCAGCCCATCGAGCGCGTTATTGCACACCAGCTCGAACTCACTGGCCTGTGGCTCTTTTATCTTCTTGCCATCAGTGCCGTATTTCAGCTCTGTCCTGTGTGTGATTACCTTGCTGTCTGTTTCTTTGTCGCGCCAATACGAAGCCTTGTAGCTGTGCAGCATGTTCAACGCATCGCTGTACGCCTCGCTTTTCTCAGCGTCATCTATCAACACCCCATTGCAGAAATGCTCTGCAGCCCGGCCTGACATCATGTTTGGGTTGTCGTTGTATTGCGTTTTGCCTGTGCTGTCGGTGTAACAACCGTTCAGCTCTAGCTCACGCTGCGCTGCACCTTCATCGCCATCACGCTTGCCAGCAAGCACCGCATACGCATCAGACAGCCTTGCCCGGCGTATGCCTTTATCGAAGAAAGTATAACCATCAGGCATGCTAGGGTTGCTGTGATGGTGATAGTTGTGCTTCGTAAAATGATTTGAATTGTTTTGAAACGACATAACCACTCCTTTTGAGCAGTTATGCCTGT
>JBMYOX010000039.1:0-34263 GCA_049599735.1 Pontibacterium sp.
AGTGGGGCGCAGAGAAGAAGAACCAGGTTGATTTCTACAACCGTCGCTTCGTAGCCGGTGAGCTGGACAATCCAAGCTTCGCAGAGATTGCCCGCTCTATGGGCGCTCAGGGTGTTGTGGTTGATAAGCTGGAAGATGTGGGCCCTGCGTTGAAAGCGGCTCTTAACGACCAGATGGAAAACCGTAAGACAACGGTTATCGAGATTATGTGTACCCGTGAGCTGGGCGACCCGTTCCGCCGTGATGCATTGTCTAAGCCCGTTCGTCACCTGGAAAAATACAAAGACTTCCAGTAAGCCTTTGTAGATTGACTCAATAAGACCTAACCGAAGGCCAACCGGCCTTCGGTTTTTTAAACTTCCAGTCTGTAGATAAGATCACTTGATAGGGACAGGTTGTTTATTTTGGACCAGGTCAGGTGCTTCTGAACAGTTCACTTTTGCAGTGAGTTGCTCAGAGGCTCCCACGAACCAACCAATGAGGTTATGTACCTATGAAGGCCCTCAATAATATATTTAAGCGTGCGAGCGAAGATGCAAAGCGGGTTGTGCTGGCGGAAGGTGAAGATCCGCGCATTATAGAAGCAGCGGTTCGGGCAACGCAGCAGGGCATTGCGGATATTACCCTGCTGGGTGATGCCGTGCGTATTCAGGCGGTTGCCGGTGAGCTTGGCTTAAATCTTAAAGCGATAGCGGTGCTTGATCCGGCAACTTCTGCGGCCTCGGAACGTTATGCTCAGGCACTTTTTCACCTTCGTCAGGCGAAAGGTATGACTGAAACTCAGGCGGCTGAACTGATTAAAGACCCGCTTTATTATGCACAGATGATGGTGCGCCTGGATGATGCGGATGGTTCTGTAGCGGGGGCGGTTTACACCACGGGTGATACGGTGCGCTCGGCTATCCAGATTATCGGTATGTCTGAATCGAGCTCTATGATTTCCAGCTTCTTTTTGATGATGCTTTGTGAGCCTTTTCATGAGCTTAAAGGGGGGGTGATTTTCTCCGATTGTGGCCTGGTGATTGACCCGGATGCAACGCAGTTGGCCCAAATTGCCATGTCGGCCTCTGAAAGTGCTAAAACCTTGCTGGCTGAAGATCCCCGGGTTGCCATGTTGTCATTCTCCACCAGTGGCAGTGCCAGTCATGCCGCAGTCGATAAAGTGGTGGAAGCGACCCGGCAGGTTAAAGAACAAATGCCAGAGTTGGTTATTGATGGCGATGTACAGTTGGACGCGGCTATTGTCGCGGATATCGCCCACCGAAAAGTGGAAGATTCCGCCACACAGGGCCGTGCTAATGTGCTTATTTTCCCGAATCTGGAAGCCGGTAATATTGGTTATAAACTGGCAGAGCGAATCGGCAAGGCTGACGCTATCGGGCCTATTCTTCAGGGCCTGAAGAAACCGGCAAATGATTTATCCCGCGGTTGCAATGCCGGTGATGTTGTTAACGTGATTGCAATTACGGTCGTTCAGGCCCAGACCTTAAAAACTGATTGATCCCCGGTCCCTCTTTCCTTCAATGCTTCATGCTGCCTCTGACTTCTTGCCAGGGAACCTTGCTCAGACATCTGAGTTAGCCGCTCTCCGGTTTTCGGTTGAGCGGTTTTTTTTATCCTGTTTTTTAAATAACACTCGCTAGACCTTTTTGCTTGTAGGGGTACTGGCTCCACCCCTCAAAAAGCACTGGCTCTAATGGCTTTTGATCAGGGCAGGTTAAATGGCGTAAGTCTCTGAAGTCTGGCCGGGGCGTCGGGTTCAGGGGGCAAAGCCCGTTCAATTTTAAACCTCCGGAGTTTGTTATGCCGCTACAACGCTATGGCTTTATCGTTAAAAGTAATGATCTGGAGATGTTCAAACACCATGCACGACTTCACAGTGAAAGTTTTGATATGTCTGTTGCCGGTGTACAGGACGTGTTTCAGGCAGAATTAGTCGCTCAGGAAATGATCACTAAGGGTATTCAGCTTATCGAACTCTGTGGCGGTTTTTCCGGAGAAGATGCGCAGCGTATCCGTGATGCGATCAATGACCACATCCCAGTGGGCTATGTTCAGTATACCGATGAAGAACGAGCCCGCCTTAAGCGTGAATTGTCCTGATTTCTGAGCGCGAGCCTGTGGTGTTTTTATGAAAATCATTATTGCCGATGCTTCGCCGCTATATCGTTTGGGTATCAGCATAACGCTTAAAAATGCGGGTATTAAAGCGGATACGCTGAGCGTGACAAGCTTACATGAGCTGCAGCTTGTGTTATCAGAGCTGCGGGGATTCGTTGTTGTGATTATTGATTCCCGCCTGCCAGGCCTGGAGTGTGTTGATGAGTTAACTATTGCCCGCGAGCGTCCGGACACAGGGGTGCTGATGTTAACAGATCATGAGCCGCCTGTTTTCGCGCGCCGAACACCGTTGCATGCTGTGGTTGTTAAAACGACGGCGCTGGATGAACTGGGCAGTGCGATAGGTACGGTTTGTTCAGGGCGCACCTGGCGGCCTTGTAATGATCCGGGTGAAGGTCGGCAAATACGTAATAAAGTCGCTATCGGGCCTGCACTCAGCCTGCTTTCGGGCCAGGAAGCTAATGTACTCAGACTGGTGCGTAAGGGTTTGAGAAACAAACAAATTGCCCTTAATATGTCGCTGACCGAACATACTATTAAAACGCATATGTCGAATATTTTGCGAAAACTGAAAGTTGAGAATCGGACGCAGTTGGTGATTGCTTTGCAAAAAGTCGAAAGAAACCAGGCTGCGCACTTGAGATCCGGAGTCGTTTTTTGAATAGAGGGTTTGTTCATCTTCTTTTAAAAGAAGGAAATGCTGTCCGTCCGTGGTAGCATTAAGTCTTAAGCAGGCCAGCAGAGCGGGGGGAGCTGCAGCATTGGGAACATTCTGGCGAAACTTTTACGCCAGTTTCTAAAAACGTACTTTTATTTATACTACCCCCTCACAAAGCTTTTCAAAATCCTGTATCCTATCGCGAACTTTACGTCCTGACATATCGAGTGACAAATGGCAGACCTATCACACTACAGAAACATCGGTATTTTCGCCCACGTTGACGCGGGTAAAACCACCACAACTGAACGTATCCTGAAACTGACCGGTAAGATCCATAAGACTGGTGAAGTACATGACGGTGAATCTACTACTGACTTTATGGAGCAGGAAGCTGAGCGTGGTATTACCATCCAGTCTGCTGCAACAACTTGTTACTGGAAAGATCACCGTTTCAACATCATCGATACTCCTGGACACGTAGACTTCACTGTTGAAGTATATCGTTCCCTGAAAGTACTGGATGGTGGTGTTGGTGTCTTCTGTGGTTCCGGTGGTGTTGAGCCTCAGTCTGAGACTAACTGGCGCTACGCAAACGAATCCGAAGTTGCGCGTATCATCTTCGTTAACAAACTGGATCGCATGGGTGCAGACTTCCTGCGCGTTGTAGACCAGGTTGAGAACGTACTGGGTGCAAACCCAATGGTAATGACGCTGCCAATCGGTATCGAAGAAAACTTCGTAGGTCTGGTTGACCTGCTGTCCCGTACTGCATACGTTTGGGATGACTCTGGCAAGCCAGAAAACTTCGAAATCGTTGATATCCCTGCGGACATGGTTGATGACGTAGAGATGTACCGCGAGAAGCTGATCGAAATGGCTGTCGAGCAGGACGATGATCTGATGATGGCGTACATGGATGGCGAAGAGCCAGCTATGGAAGACATCAAGCGTTGTATCCGTAAAGGTACTATCGCACTGGACTTCTTCCCAACTTACTGTGGTTCTGCTTTCAAGAACAAAGGTGTTCAGCTGATTCTGGATGCAGTTGTTGATTACCTGCCGAGCCCAACCGAAGTTGACCCACAGCCTCTGACTGATGAGCTGGGTGAGCCTAACGGTGAATTCGCACTGGTTTCTACTGAAGAGCCTCTGCGTGCGCTGGCATTTAAGATCATGGATGACCGTTTTGGCGCCCTGACCTTTATCCGTATTTACTCTGGTGTACTGAATAAGGGTGATACCATCCTTAACTCATTCACTGGTAAGACTGAACGTATCGGCCGTATGGTTGAGATGCACGCTGATGAGCGTACCGAACTGAGCCGTGCTCAGGCGGGTGACATCCTGGCAATCGTAGGTATGAAGAACGTTCAGACTGGTCATACACTGTGTGATCCTAAGCACGAATGTACACTGGAACCAATGATCTTCCCTGAGCCGGTAATCTCCATTGCTGTATCGCCTAAAGATAAAGCATCTACTGAGAAGATGGGTGTTGCGATCGGTAAGATGGTTGCAGAAGATCCAACGTTCATCGTTGAGACCGACGAAGATTCCGGTGAAACTATCCTGAAAGGTATGGGTGAGCTTCACCTGGATATCAAAGTTGATATCCTGAAGCGTACTTACGGCGTTGAGCTGGAAGTAGGTCAGCCACAGGTAGCTTACCGTGAGACTATCACGCAGCTTATCGATGACAGCTACACTCATAAGAAACAGTCTGGTGGTTCCGGTCAGTTTGGTAAAATTGACTACCGCATTAAGCCGGGCGAGCCAGGTACAGGCTTCAAGTTTAACTCTGTGGTTGTGGGCGGTAACGTTCCTAAAGAGTTCTTCCCGGCTGTTGAGAAAGGCTTCAAGGGCATGATGGACGAAGGTCCGTTGGCTGGCTTCCCTGTGCTGGACGTTGAAATTGAGTTGTACGACGGTGGTTTCCACGCGGTTGACTCCTCTGCTGTTGCTTTCGAAATCGCTGCAAAAGGCGCTTTCCGTCAGTCTATGCCTAAAGCAGGTCCACAGCTGATTGAGCCAATCATGAAAGTTGATGTGTTCACGCCGGATGATCACGTAGGTGATGTTATTGGTGACTTGAACCGTCGTCGTGGCATGATCAAAGATCAGGAATCTGGTGTTTCTGGTGTGCGTATCAAAGCTGATGTACCTCTGGCTGAGATGTTTGGTTACATCGGTCACCTGCGTACAATCACTTCTGGCCGTGGTCAGTTCTCTATGGAGTTCTCACACTACATGCCTTGCCCGAACTCAGTAGCTGAAGTTGTTATTGCTGAAGAAAAAGAGAAAAAAGCTAAGAAGTAATTCCTTCTAAGCGGTTTTTCTAAAGAACCCCGGTGATGAAAATCATCGGGGTTTTATTTTGTCTGTAGAAAACCTTCGACACCAAATCTCCATACCAAGGCCATTTTTCAGTGGCCTGATCTTCATAATGAATGCTCGTTTTCAGTTAGGGTGCGTGGTAGAAATGTAAACACATGCGAAATGTGTGTGCAGAGCCTGTCTCCGTCCCTGTATCTGCGCAAAATAAAACTGCTTAGTTTTCAAGGATGAAAATGCTGCGTTCATACTTTTTATTGATTATCTGCCTTTTTGTTTCGAAAACGTCGATGGCTGATAACGCCGAAATGCTGAGCATCCAGGTTGAAAACATACCCTCATGCAAGGGTGCTGTTATGTTGGCGGTGTACAGTGACGAGCAAAGCTTCCTGAGCCCGCAGCTGGCTGTGAGCTGGCAAAAAATAATGCTAAAAAATCACAAGTGTCCGGGCGCAGTCATTGCAAGCCTGGATCTGGCTTATGGGCAATATGCAGTAACAGCCTTCCATGATCAAAACGACAATCAACGCCTGGATAAAAACTGGCTGGGCTTTCCCAAAGAACCACAGGGGGTTACGGGTGGTGTCAGGATAAGTTTTGGGCCACCGTCTTATAAAACGAGTGAAGTAGCCTTTACCAAGCGCAATTCTCAATTTTCAATCAGGCTGGAATAGCAGGGTATGAATAAAAATAAACCATTTTCAAAAGTGCATTTCTGGTTACTGCATTTAACTGTTTTTTTATCCCTTTTTGCACTCTGGGGCTGGGTGGACACAGGTAATAAGTACTTGATTCTGCTATCGGTGCTTTCATTTTTTGGGGCGCTTTGTTTTGCTTTTTCGGGTGTATACCGGATGTTAAAAAGTGGAAAGGCCTGTCAGCGGGATGCTTCTTAAGGATCGGGTAAGGCCCTATTTTGTGTGTCCCTTCTACGACCAATTGTTATTGGTTAACGGTGTAATGCATCCCCCTGGCAGTGCTACTGTTAGATGATCTATCCAGGCTGTATCAATGGATTGACTCTGTATTCAGGTGGATGGGGTGATGCTCGCCTGATTAATAAAGATAAAAAGGAATAAACATGAGCAAAAGAGACATTGTTTTACTCAGTGGTGTACGTACAGCGATTGGTGGTTTTGGTGGCAGTCTGAAAAGCAAAACGCCTGGTGATCTGGCCGCTGCTTGTGTGAAAGAAGCGGTTGAGCGTGCAGGCATGGCCGCAGAGGATGTGGGTCATTGTGTGTTTGGTAATGTCATTCATACCGAACGTCAGGATATGTATCTGGGGCGTACGGCTGCCATTAATGGTGGTTTGGTCGATAAAACACCCGCTTTAACCGTAAATCGCCTCTGTGGCAGTGGTTTGCAGGCGATTATTACAGCGGCCCAGCAAATTGAGCTTGAGCAGTGTGATGCGGCGGTTGCCGGTGGTGCTGAAGTGATGAGCCGTTCGCAGTACTGGATGCCATCTGCCCGTTTTGGGCAGCGAATGGGTGACGGTCAGATTATTGATGCTATGGTGGGTGCGCTTACCTGTCCTATTGATAATACCCATATGGGTATTACGGCTGAAAATATTGCCGAAAAATGGGATATCAGCCGCGAAGATCAGGATGCATTGGCGGTTATGAGTCACAATCGTGCAGAAGCCGCGATTAAAGAAGGGCGCTTTAAAGACCAGATTCTACCGATAGAAATCACGGAGCGCCGTAAAACCGTTAGTTTTGATACAGATGAGCATACCCGCTTTGGCTGCACAGAAGCTGATCTGGCCAAAATGCGTCCAGCCTTTAAGAAGGATGGTTCTGTGACTGCCGGTAATGCATCGGGCCTGAATGATGCGGCGGCTGCCGTGACGTTGATGGCTGCAGACGTAGCGGCGGCTAAAGGTTTAAAACCCATGGCACGTTTAGTGGGTTACAGTTTTGCCGGTGTAGAGCCAAAATACATGGGTATTGGCCCGGTACCTGCCGTACATAAACTGCTGGATAAGGCAGGGTTAAGTGTCGGAGATATTGATGTCTGGGAAGTAAACGAAGCCTTTGCCGCTCAGGCACTGGCCGTATGTCGTGACCTGGATTTACCGATGGATAAAGTAAATGTTAATGGTTCGGGTATTTCCCTGGGCCATCCTATCGGTGCAACCGGTGCGATTATTACGGTTAAAGCCTTGCACGAGTTGCAGCGTTCACAAGGTCGTTATGCGGTCGTGACTATGTGTATTGGTGGCGGTCAGGGTATTGCTGCATTACTTGAACGTATGTGATTATATAATTCAGTGCTACTGAAGGGGCCTTAATGGCCTCTTTTGTACAGGGTTTGTGATTACTCGATATGTCTGGCAAATATAGGTTTTCGTGAAAATGATGGAAGTTGTACCTATGAAAAAAAATCGGGGTTTTACGATAGTCGAATTGGTTGTCGTGATTGCAATTCTGGGGATTCTGGCGGCCGTTGCATTACCGCGTTTTATGAACGTTTCCAGGGATGCACATATTGCGGCCCTGGAATCTGTCCAGGGCTCCATGCAAACCTTGGCATTAATGGTTAATGCACAAGCACGCCTTCAGGATGTGCCGGATAACGGTAGTGATTCGGCACGCGCAATTTCGACTGAGTATGGCCCTATTGATACCTGGTATAAATATCCGGAATCACGTGCAGAGCGGGGTGATCGATTGGGTATGCTGGAGTTGATCGGCATTGATAACAGTGGTGATTTTTTACAGACTGTCACTAATGATTATGTACGAATAGGTTACAACCTGACGGTGGGTGCGGCAGGCTGTTACATTGAGTACTACGAGGCTTCTTCGTCCGGGCCGCCAACCTATACACTGGAAACGCGTGGCTGTTAGCTTTGCGGTATAAAGCAGTAAATCAGGCTGGAATCTGTCTTGTAAATCATCAACCCGGCTGATTAATCTTGCCGCAGATAATGTACAAAGCAGCGCCGTTGCCACCAGTCGCTGCCTTTGAGCACCTGATTTACAATATCGATTTCCCGCGGGTTGCCATAAGCTGCCTTGGGTGTGGTGCTATGAAGATGTGGCAGTAGCAGGCTGTAGTACTGGCGACAGCGCTGGTGATAGTGCTTATAACTACCCGATGTTTCTGTCTGATTCAGCCCGGTATTCAGGCTCGCATTTAGTGTTTCGGACATTGGAAAAACAGGCAGCTGAGGGCAGAGATAATAGAGTAACCAGCTTGCGGCTTCTTCATGATAACCACTCCCAAATACCTTACCGGCACAGGTTTCGACCAGAGAGACCGATAAGCTGTGTTTTTCTTCATGGCTGAGATGCTCAAGTTTCAGCCACAAAGGTTGCAGGTGGGCACGAACAAACGCGTCCAGCTCTGAAGCTATTCTCTGGGATGTTACACCAATGGACGGCAGCTCTGCTGCCTGCCAGAGTATGTTGACATAGGTTTTATCAACCAGGGTACGCCCGGCGTTAAGCCACTCAAGCTGTGATGCCCGCTCCAGGCCAGCATACAGTATTGTCAGAAGGCCATTTTCGCTGCTGCGGGCGTCATGGCCGCTGCCAACCAGAGGGTCAGGTAAGGACCAGGAGGCCAGGGTGCTTGTTATCTGAGTACTTGTCATGCGCTTTTCTCGTGCAGTTTTGTGTACTAACCTGGCACTATAAAAGCTGTAGGTATAGGCTCAAAGCGCCAAACAGGGTCGCTATCTGGTGCCAGTCTTTAAAATTTTATTTTTTTGGAGGTTTTTTGAACGAATTTAATCCTTTTAAATTAATAGGTTAAGCTTTATATTCCAAAAAGATATAAATATGCAAATATATATTCGTTCAAACGATAAGAAATAGTCTCTATACTGGCTCTATCAAGTTAATTGAATTGGCCTCATCAGAAATATCTGATAGATGTGTTGAGGTTTATAACTTAAAAGTGAGGCGACTATGTTTGCTCAGGCAATTGCTCAACCATCGGTAACGGTTCATCAATCCACTCAGGCAGCGCCTGCGCGTGTGACTTTGAAGCAGGTTAAACCGATGATGCCTGAGGCAGCAAAATCTGAAAAAGCAGTTGCCCCGGTCTGTTATGATTTTGTAGGTATCGCAGGCTAACTCACCCCGGTTTCCCCTTGTTCGATGAAAAACCAAAAAGCCCCGTCACCTGAGTAACGGGGCTTTTTATGTGGTTTGAAAGGGGTGGGTTTAGCCTTCCTTTTCAGGCAACGGCACTATCAGCACGGGGATACGTGTGCGGTTTAATACATTTTTGGCGACACTGCCAAGAAAGGTATGCAGCAACCCCTTTTCATGGGTGCCCATTACGATCATATCAACATCCAGTTCTTTAGAAACTTTCAGGATAGTTTCTGCCGGGTAAGCTTCCACAATATCTATGGACTTAATCTGCTCACGCACACCGGATTCATCCTGGTGTAGCTGGGTCCAGAAGTTTTCCTGGCGATCGATCAGCTTAGCTTCAGCATGGTGAACACGTTCTTGCAGCATATCATGGCGGCTTTTGGCATTAATCACATATGTCTGGAAAGTGATTTTGGCATCGCTGGATAGTTTCTCAACCACATGCAGTATATGAATATCGGCACCGGTTTTTTTTGCCAGGTAAGCCGCCTGTTCAAACGCGGCGGTCGAGCCTTTGGACAGATCGGTGCTGTAAAGAATTTTGCGAATTTCAGGTAGCATAATCGTATTTCCTTATCAGTAAGCTTGAGCCGCTAATAGCCAAAAACACGGGGCAAGAACAAGGAGATCTCCGGGAAAAAGGCGATGATAAACACGGCCATTGCTGAAACAAACGCAAAGGGCAGTGCTTTAACAGTCACTTCTTCCAGTGAAATGTTCGAAATGCCCGAGGCTACAAACAGGTTTTCACCCAGGGGTGGCGTTGCAAAGCCGATGGAAAGACAACAAATCATCACAATACCAAAATGAACCGGATCAATACCCAGGTTATAGGTCACAGGTAACAAGACCGGTGTCAGAATCATGATGGCGGCCAGGGTTTCCATAAACATGCCAACAAACAGCAGGAAAGCGATGATCAGGAACCAGATAATATAAATATTTTCTGTCATGCTCAGCATTGATTCAGCAACGATGGCCGGAATCTGATTTTCTACCAGCAAACGGCCAAAGACGGTGGCGGTAAACAAGATCAGCAACACACGACCAGATAACCAAGTGGTGGTTTCCAGTGAGCGGAACAGATCTTTCCAGGTCAGCTCTTTATGGATAAAGGCACCCACAAACAGGGTATAGAATATCGCAACAATCGCTGATTCAGTGGGTGTGAAGAACCCTGAATAGATACCACCGAGAATAACCAGGGGGGCCAGTACAGACCAGATGCCGGTTCTGAAAGCGGTGCGAATCTGTTTGAAATCCCAGCCTTCGCCCGTGCCTTTATAACCCAGACGTCGACAGCGGATATAGTTAAGGGTTAAAAGACTCAGGGAAATAACTAACCCGGGCAAAATACCCGCGATAAACATTTTAGTGATGGATACACTCTGGAATTCACCATGTCGCTCAATAGCTTCGAGCGGAACGCTGAGTCCAATTGCTGAGATGCCGAAGATGACCATAGGAATGGACGGGGGAATAATAATACCCAGCCCGCCTGCAGAAGCGGTAATCGCCGAGGCATAACCTTTATCGTAACCCCGGTTTACCATTGCAGGAATCATCAGCATGCCCACTGCAGCAGTGGTTGCCGGGCCTGAGCCTGAAATAGCACCGAAGAACATACAAGCCAGTACGGTGGCTGCAGAAATGCCGCCGGTTACCGGGCCTGCAAAACTTTCAGCCAGGTTGACCAGGCGTTTAGATATACCTGCAGCCTCCATCAGGGCCCCGGCCAGAATAAAGGCGGGTAGTGCCATCAGCGGGAATGAGCCCACAGAGGTAAATGCAATTTGTACAAATTTAATAGGATTCTGGTCGAGGTAGATAAATGACGACAAGGCCGCCACCCCCAGTGCTACGGTAACGGGCGCACCCATAACCAGCAGGACCAAAAAGGATCCGAATAATATAAGAACAATGGATGTTTCTGTCATAACAGGCTCCGGGACTATACGGCGTCTTTATTCTTGTTATTGTCGATATCATGCTCTGTCAGTTCATCCAGCTCCTGAGAGTCGGGGTCACGAATATCGATGCCTTTAACCAGCTTGTAATAATTCACCTGAATAATGCGGATGGTCATCAGCGTGAAGGCGATAGGCAAAATCAGATAGATATACTTCATCGGTATACCCAGTGTTTGTGACTTCCAGAACAGGTTCATTTTGTTAAAAACAAAATCGTATGACAGATAAACAAAATAAGAATTAAAGCCTATCCAAATCAGATCAGACAGAAATTCCAGCACCGGTGGTACTTTGGCTGGCATCAGTTTGTACTGAAAGGTAACCCGGTTATGTGCTGCCAGTTTAGCGGCGTAACTTGCGCCAAAAAATACAAACCAGACAAACATATATACTGAAAGCTCTTCACTCCACGAGAATGAATAACCAAACAACTGGCGGGATACAATCTGTGCGAACAGTAGTGTCACAAACAGCGCCAGCAGCGTACGACAGATATAACTTTCAATGTTATCGAGGAAGTGAAGGATTTTACGGCCCATGGTGTGGTCTCCGGTAAAAAGTTCATGCACCCGACAGGACGCCGGATGCATGGACTTGCTGGAAGATAAAATCAGGTTTGTTTAAACCTTAGATTTCATCGCGTCCCAGAGAGCGCAGCAGTGCGTTGACTTTAGCTTTGCCACCTACACTTTCGTAGAACTTCGGCCATACAGCATCCTGAGCACGTTTAGCCCATTCAGCTTCATCCTGCAGAGTATCAATCTGCATGCCGTATTTGCTAACCAGTTCTGTTTTGATGGTTGCTTCCTGATCTTTCAACCACTGCAGGCTGTAAGCAGTTGCTTCATTACCGGCTTCATTGATTGCTTTCTGAGTGGCGGCATTCTGATCCTGATACAGGGATTCAGAAATAATCAGCGGCTCCAGCAGGAACAGGTAATGCAGGTCAGTGATGTACTTCTGAACTTCACCAAACTTCATCGCGTAGATAGTGGTGTAAGGCGTGTCCTGACCGTCTACAACACCCTGCTGCAGCGCAGTAAAGGTTTCAGACCAGGCCATTGGCGTTGGGTTATTACCCCAGGACTTGTAGGTGTCGATCATGATTTCGTTTTTAGGGACACGAACCACAACACCGTCCAGGTCAGCCAGCTTCTGGATAGGTTTTTTCGAATTACTCAGTACACGGAAGCCTGAGTAAGTCCAGCCTACGATGCGTACACCAGAATCACGAATAGTGTTTTCTATTAGTTCACCTGCAATTGGCCCTTCAACTGTTTTCTGAGCCTGTTCCAGGTTTTCGAAGATGTACGGCAGAGATAGGATGCCCAGGGTAGGCGAGAAGGGAGCCAGGTTGTTACTGGCAAGGATGGAGAAATCCAGTGTGCCCAGTGCGGCGTCGTTAACGGTATCCTGCTCAGAACCTAACTGACCGTTCAGGAAGAGTTTGGCAGAGTGCTTACCGCCACTTTTTGCATTCAGAAGTTCAGCGAACTTCATGCCGAGCGCTTCCTGTGCACTTCCACCACCGTCACCAACAGCAATGTTCCAGTTGGCGGCCATTGAGCTGGCAGAGAACAGAACGCCAGCGGTCAGGGAAAGTACTTTAACGATATTATTATTATGTTTCATAGTAACTCCTGATTTTTTTATTCTACCGACTCCTTAACGGAGAGGGCCGTTGTGGTTCGTATATTCGAACCGACTAAAGGATTTTGATGATGAGTGACCGCTAAGAGTCGTCATATCGTCTAACCTAAAGCCATCACCTTTCTTTAAAACGCTGCTTCTAAACCGGTTGAGAGAGCACCGGATAAACAGAATTCCAAAGCGATAACTACGTACATATTTATCGGATGCGTGTTTGTTTTTTAGGGCCAGCTTCCTGGCGGTTTTGGAACCAGCAGAAAAATGTAGGTTTTTAGCAGACTCCAAGGATGATTTTGACAGTACTACTATAGAGTGAATAGCTGTTGCGTGCCTCCCTAAATACAAGGCCTGTAACCCCGAGTGTGTCCGTCAGGGTGAGGAGGCTAAAGACAGAATCGATTCAATCACGGATTTTAATTCAATAAAACGTTACTTAAATAAAAAACTGATCTGAGCCCAAAAATGACACAAATTGCTCGATTATCGGGATTGATAATCTGTTCGTCTAATGATGATTGCAATCAACAAAGTGATATAAGGTCCCATCATGAAGTCAGGTATTCTGTAACACCAGTGGGATATAAACATCCTGCGGTGCTATATACCTATGAGGGTTATTGCCCTGTTTTGAGAAAGCAAAAAAACCCGGCTTATAGCCGGGCAAAAAAGCAGGAGTTGCTTATTAAAGGTTGTTAATCATCTGACTTCAGCAGCTGACCCTTGGGATCATAAATGCAGCCTTTGGTAACGGTGGCCGGGTAATGATTGCCCAGAATCTTAACTGTCAGGTCAGATTCCAGCGCTGCAACATCGATATAGGCCAGGGCCAGGCTCTTCTGGGTACGATGGCCGAAGCCTCCGGAGCTACACTGCCCGACTACTTTGCCATCGGCGTAGACTGGCTCCATTCCGTTGGCGGCATCTATATCGGCTGTATCAATATCCAGCAAGACCAACCTGGTGCTCAGCCCCTCTTCTTTCTGTTTAGCCAGCGCGTTGCGGCCTTCGAAATCACCTTTATCCATTTTCACGAAGTAACCCAGGTTGGCTTCGAGCACGGTGAACTCTGTGATCAGGTCGTGTGCCCAGATGGGGTAACCTTTTTCCAGTCGCATGGAATCCATTGCCCGCAGACCAAAGTTGGCGATATCAAATGCTTTACCGGCTTCCATTAACGCATCGTACAGCGCGAGTTGATGCTCGATAGGATGGTGAAGTTCCCAGCCCAGTTCGCCAACAAAGTTCATGCGCAGGGCACGTACAGGCACACCGGCCACTTCAATTTCCTGGCCCGTAAACCATGGGAAACCGGCATTACTGAGATCTGAATCGGTCAGCTTGCTAAGTACCTTACGCGCATCGGGGCCAGCCAGCACCAGGGTACCGAAATCAGGCGTAATGTTGGTCAGCTCGACGCTACCATCGGCGGGCAGACGCCGGGTCAGCCAGTCCTCAATCAGATGTTCGGCGGCAGCGGGTGCCATCATGTAATAAGTGCCGTTTTCGAGCAGAGTGACCGAAAGTTCCCAGGCAACACCTCCTTCTGAGGTTAATGGGTGAGCCAGTGCGGTTCCGCCCGCTTCCGTCGGAATTCTGTTGGGTGAGAACGATTCAAGCCATGCGTGGGCGCCGGGGCCTGCAATTTCAAACTTGGTAAAGGGGGACAGGTCCAGTAAGCCGACATGCTTCTGCACATGCAAACATTCCTGAGCAACAGGTTCAAACCAGTTACCCCGACGGAAGCTGTGTTCCTCTACGGCTGGCGTACCGGCAGGGGCGAACCAGCTAGGGCGCTCCCAGCCAAAGTAAGCGCCAAATACCGCATTATTATCAGCGTGACGCGCATAAGCAGGGGATTTTTTGATGCCACGTTTGGCCGGGCGCATCGCGTATTCGTTCGGAAAACCCAACTGGTATTCGTTAGCATAAACTTCTGTGGCTTTGGCAACACAGTATTCATTATCGGTGTAATCACCAAAGCGACGTGGATCCAGTTCAAACAGGTCAAGCTCAGGGTGACCGTTAACAATCCACTCTGACATGAATTTACCGGCACCACCGCCCTGAACGATACCAAAGTTGAACCCGCTACAGACGAAGTAGTTGGTGTGGCCGTGGACAGGACCAATCAGCGGGTGACCGTCCGGGGTATAAGTGATGGGGCCGTTAACAACGGTTTTAATGCCCGCCTGAGTGATCAGGCCTACCTGCTCCATTGCGGTGCACATGATCTCTTCAATACGGTCGAGGTCCGGCTGTAGCAATTCCTGACCGAAGGCTGTTGGTACGCCATCAACGGCCCATGGAATACCGCCTTTTTCATAAGGACCCAGAATAAAACCTTTGCCTTCTTGCCGCAGATAGTAGGAAACATCCGGGTCGCGCAGCATAGGCAGCATTTTGTCGCGGCTTTCCAGTTCAGGAATATTGTCGGTTACCACAAACTGATGCTCCATGGAGCTCATCGGCAGCTTGTGGCCAACCATGGCGGCGACTTCATTAGCTCTGAAACCGGCAGCGTTGACAATAATACCGGTATCGATAACCCCTTTGCCGGTTGTCACTAACCAGCGACCGTTCTCCTGTTGCTCGATGGCGTCCACGGGGTTGTTACGGACGATGGTGGCGCCACCTGCACGGGCACCGGCAGCCATAGCGTTAGTGACACTGGTCGGATCAATATGACCATCGGCAGGATCCCACAGGCCGCCAAGCAGCCCTGTGGTATCGAGGTAAGGGTAAATTTCTTTTAAACGTTCAACAGAGACCATTTCCAGGTCCAGGCCAGCCAGGTCGGACATTGCGCAAACACGTTCAAATTCATCCATGCGATCCTGACTGTGGGCCAGGCGAATCGCCCCTGTTGGATGGTGATCAACTGGTTGTCCGGTTTCTTCCTGCAGGCGGCTGTACAGATCGATACTGTACTGCTGCAACTTCATTACGTTGTAACTGTTGCTGAAGTGGGGCAGGTTACCCGCTGCATGCCAGGTTGAACCGGACGTTAGTTCCAGCTTTTCTGTCAGCATGACATCACTCCAGCCGAGCTTAGTCAGATGGTACAGGGTGCTGACACCTGCAATGCCGCCGCCAATGATTAATACGTCTGTTTTGTTTTTCATTATTTTTATTCCCATCGGTCGCTAAAAAGTGGCACAACCACTTGATCACTTGTAAACGAATAACTATCGATGGTATGTATGTGTTCGGCTGCTTACAAATGATAAATTCAGTCCTAATGGATAAGCTCTGCTTATGAAAGAGATATTGACCAACAATATTCAACTTAACTGGCTCAGAACGTTTGAGGCGGCGGGAAGGCGATTAAGCTTTACACTGTCTGCGCAAGAGCTGAATATGAGTCAGTCTGCTGTCAGCCAGCAGGTTCAGCTGCTGGAGCATAATTTGAATCAGAAGCTGTTTGTTCGCGCCAACCGGACGATTCAGCTGACGGATTCCGGGCGATCCTTTTTACCGCTGGTGCAGGAGAGTTTGCGCCAGCTTAACGCGGGTGCTGCACAGATATTTTCACCGTTGAATCAGGCTGTGGTTGAAGTTAACGTCAATACGGCCTTCAGCGTGCTCTGGCTCGCGCCGCGCTTACAACGTTTTAATGCAGTTTATCCTCAGATTACTATTCGGCAATTGGGCACTAACTGGTCGACAGATTTTGATATATCGACCGCCGAGCTTGAAATTCGATACGGCGGCGGTAACTGGCCGGGTTTTGAATCCCACCCATTAGTTACACCGCGCTTAAGGCCCTATTGTTCCATGGCAAACGCTAAACGCCTGCGGAAACCTTCCGATTTGGAAGCTATGCCGCTTCTGGATGTAATAGGTACACCTCAGGGCTGGAACAGTTGGTTGGAAATGGAAGGGCTTGATCATCTACAGGATCAGACGCGTCAGACGATGGATAGTCATGCCACTGCGGTAGCAATGGCGGCGAATGGATTTGGTGTCTGTCTGATGTACGATGATTTAATGCGTGAGGGGGTACTGGCGAAGCAGCTGATCGCGCCCTTCGCTGACAGTATCGCCACTGAGGGCAGCTATTACCTGTGCTATCAGGGTGACAAAAAGCTGTCTGATGCTTCCCGTATTTTCAAAGACTGGTTGTTGGGCACCTGGGTTGAAAATTAGAGGTTCGGCGTCTGGCTTGAAAAATGGGAACGACTATCGCTCCCATGTGACCTATAAGGGCCGGTTGTACAGCGTTGCGGAAAATAATAAATGAAACGACATATACCCTCACTACAGGCCTTAAAAGCGTTCGAAGCGACTGCACGTTTACTCAGTTTTCAGCAGGCAGGAAAAGAGTTAAATGTGACGCATTCGGCCATAAGCCATCAGATTAAAAAACTGGAAGAAAATCTGGGCAAGCCGCTTTTTGAACGGTTAGGGCGAAGCATTGCACTGACCCATGTCGGGGCTCAATATGCGTCAGAAATTCGCCAGGCCCTGCATGACATAGAGAAATCTACCTACCGCATTTTTGGTGATCCTGACAAAGGTGAGCTATCGGTGCAGGTGTATATGGGGATCGCCTCGCGCTGGCTGGTGCCCCGGATAGGGGACTTCAGGGAGCAGTATCCGGATATACATATTGAACTGTGCAGTTCTTATTTTAACTGGGAATTTGAATCCGATATCGCCGATGTCGGGATCGTTTATTATGAGAAGACAGAACCTGGGCTCTTCTACCAGCCTTTATTTAAAGGGACCCTGATGCCGGTATGCAGCCCCGCGCTGATCGAAGGAAAAGGCCCGCTAACGCTGGAAGCATTGCTGGAAATGCCGTTTCTTAACATTGCCGAATCACCTCTGAACCTGCCTGCCTGGCGGGAAGGTGTTGGCTTAACAGAGAATCAGATTAATGTTGTCAGCGAGCACGATAATCACCAGCTAACACTGGAGGCGGCAATCGCCGGGCAGGGGGTTGCCATTGTTCAATCGTTTTTTGCCAGCGGTGATATTGCCAATAATAAGCTGGTGATGCCCATGGATCTGCAGGTGCCTGAAATTGGCGAATGGTATCTGGTACAACCCTCCCGCAGTCTGGCTGATCCTAAAGTTAATCACTTCGCCAGCTGGTTATACCACCAGATATCCGGTGACAAAACGTTAGAACGTATCAAATAAAAAAGGAAAGGCCGCCTCAACGGCGAACTTTCCTTATACGGTACAGAGCAGGTTGTCTGAGAAGGGTCAGGCTTTGCCTTTCCAGGGGATCAGCTTTGCTTCCAGCTTGCGCATCAGTATGTCGATGGAATAACCAATCAGACCGACAATGATGACCCCGAGCACCACAATATCCGTGGCCAGGAACTTACTGGCGGCCATAATCATGAACCCCACACCCGACTCTGCCGCGACCAGTTCGGCAGCAACCACCGTACCCCAGCAGATTCCCATTGCTACCCGCATGCCAGTGAAAATTTCTGGCAGAGAGTTTGGCAGAATGACATGCATCAGAATCTGGCGCTTGTTGGCGCCCAGTGAGTAGGCGGCGTGGATTTTTGACAGTTTGACACTGCCAACTCCGGCTCGCGCGGCAATAACCATAATCCACAGTGCGGCAAAAAACAGCAGCAGAATTTTTGAACGTTCACCGATACCCGACCAGATGATAACCAGAGGGATAAAGGCCAGCGGTGGAATAGGACGGAAAAATTCAACGATCGGATCAAACCAGCCGCGCATCACTTCAGACAGGCCCATGGCAAAACCAAGCGGGATACCGATCAGGCAGCCTAAGGTAAAACCGATAAGGATTCGGTACAGGCTGGCCCAGATATGTTCCCACAGGGAAAAGTTGCGATAGCCATCCTGAGATATATTTATAAACTGGTCCCAAACTGCGACAGGTGAAGGCCAGAAAATCGGATTGACCAACTCCAGTGCACTTCCCAGAAACCATGCCAGTGATAGCACAATAACGGAGATTACACTCCAGAAGCGCCCATGGGCCACTGCGCTGGCATCACCAAAAGTGACGGTTTTTCGCTTGGCCAGACCATCTTTGCTCAAGCCAAGTTTATATTTAAGTTCTTGAATAAATGACATGGTCTACGCTCCTGATGCCTCTACCTGCCCCATAATCTCTTCTTCCATTTCCCAAATCATCGTGAGGATTTCTTCACGTTTGGCAATAAAATCAGGAGAGGCTTTGATTTCGCGAGGATTTTCTGTGAGACCGGCATCAGCAAACGGTAATGAATACTGTTTCTTGATACGGCCGGGGCGGGGGGCCATCACAAAGAGTTTTTCCCCCAGGAACAATGCTTCTTCCACGCTGTGGGTGATCAGGATGATCGTTTTGCCGGTTTCTTTCCAGAGTTTAAGAACCAGGCTCTGCATCTTTTCGCGGGTCAGCGCATCAAGTGCACCGAGTGGTTCATCCATTAGAATGACATCGGGGTCATTGGCCAGGCAACGCGCCAGAGCAACCCGTTGCTGCATGCCGCCGGATAATTCGTAAATGGCTTTGTGGCCGAAGTCGTGTAAACCAACAGTTTCTAACAGATGGTTAACCGTCTGGTTGATTTCATCTTTAGGTCTGCCTTTCATGGTCAGACCAAAACCGATATTTTCGGCAACTGTCAGCCATTCGAACAGCGCACCCTGCTGGAAAACCATGCCACGGTCGGAACCCGGGCCATGAATTTCGGTTGATGCCAATTCGATAGTGCCATGGGTCGGTGCTAAAAATCCGGCAATAATATTTAACAGCGTACTTTTACCGCACCCTGAAGGGCCAAGCACAGAGAGTAGCTCACCCTGTTTGAGTGAAAACGAAACATTTTCTAAAGCATGAACCTGTTCACCACTCGGGGTATCAAAGATCATGGATACGTCACTTACAACTAGATCTGGCATAACTAGCCCCTGAAAAAGTGAGAGTTAAAAACGCGGGTAGGCGCCGGGACGAACGATTGATGAGGTTCGCCCGGCGAGCAGGAAGGTTTACTTCACTTTAGAGTAGAAGCTGCTATCAATAGTTGCACTATAGTCAGGCAGGGCTTTAGGGATTTGCTTGTGCAGTACGAAGAAGTCGGCGACCTCTTTGGTGAACTGCTGAACGGTACCACCTAGCCACTGGTCAGAGAGTTGGGCGTCTTTCAGCGGGAAGCCAAAGAGTCCCAGTATCTGGTTAGAATCCTCAAGTTTCAGACCAGATGCTTTAGCAATGGTGGCCTGGTATTTGCCGGGGTTCTGGGTAAAAGCGCTGTTAGCGTCATCAGTAACCTGAAGGAACTGAGTCACCAGTTCTGGGTGGTTTTTAGCAAATTTATTATTGACTGAAATAACGTCAAAGACACGAATACCGATTGCTTCCTGCTCTGTAGCCGTCATTAAGACAGAACCGTAGTCCTTCATACGACGTAATGCACCACCCCAACCGCAAGCCATAGCAACGTCACCGCGTGCCATCGCTGCAGCACTGTCTGCAGGTGCCATATCCAGCATGTGGATTTTAGTGCTGTCAACGTTCAGATGGCTCATCACGCGCAGCATTTTGTAATGGGCAACCGTACCGAATGGCACTGCCACTTTTTTGCCTTCCAGGTCTTTTGCGTTCGCTTGAGAAATACCGGACTTTTCGCTGACAACGCAGTTGTCATTCTCGGCATAAGAAACGGCAATGCCTACCATGGTGATCGGCAGTCCCTGGGAAACGGCGACTGTAAAAGGTACCAACCCTTGTGAGTAGGCCATATCAACGTCACCGGAAGCCATCGCTGCAGACATGGCCGTTCCCGAATCGAAGGCACGCCATTCCATATTAACCCCCATGACTTTGTCATAGGTTTTTTCGACCTGTGCAACCTGATTAGCAGTTGGCCATTCCAGGAAGTAACCGACGGTGACGGTGTCAGGCTTGTCTGCGGCGAGTGCAATATTGGCTGATAGGACTGAGGTGGCTAAGGCTACTGCCTTGAACGTGTTAGAGACGATCGGTTTCATAAATTACCTCTAAATCGCATAAGCGAATTCTTATTTTAATTATTTAAGGAGTTCATTGTTGAACGGATTTGAACAGCATTCAATCAATCAACATGCTTCGATACTGCCGTGGATATGAGGGATGAACAATTGAGAAAAATTCATCAATTGTTAGTTTTTATAACATCACAATAGTTAACTAATTGAAAAGTCACAAAATAATATCTTCATAATATGAAAGTGAGTGGATTAAATATTATTTGTGTGAAGTTAAAATAAAAATAAATATGATTATGAAAAAATTAATGATAATTTCATAATCTGTTGTTTTGATGAAATTGATTATGCCGAGGTCACAATGAAAGTACTGGTCGCGATAAAGCGCGTTGTTGATGCCAACGTGAAGGTACGGATTAAAGCCGATAACTCTGACGTGGAACTAGCCAACGTTAAGATGGCGATTAATCCGTTTTGTGAAATCGCTGTTGAAGAATCGGTTCGCCTAAAAGAACAGGGCATCGCCACTGAAGTGTTGGTTGTCAGTGTAGGCGATGACAGCTGTCAGGAGCAGCTGCGTACAGCGCTGGCACTTGGTGCTGATCGTGCACTCCAGGTTAAAACTGATACTGCGGCAGAGCCGTTAGGCGTGGCAAAAATTCTTAACGCCATTATTAAAAAAGAAGATTGCCAGCTGGTGATTCTGGGTAAGCAATCTATAGATAGCGATAATAATCAGACCGGTCAGATGCTGGCAGCCTTAGCCAATATGCCGCAGGGTACCTTCGCATCAGAATTAACCTGTGAAGGTTCTGAAGCGCTGGTGACCAGAGAGGTAGATGGTGGATTACAGAAAATAGCACTCCAGCTGCCCGCGATTATTACGACGGATCTGCGCCTGAACGAGCCCCGTTTTGCTTCTCTGCCCAACATCATGAAGGCTAAGAGAAAACCACTTGAAACCATCACCGCTGAAGAGTTGGGTGTTGATGCGACTCCACGACTGACAACAGTGAAGGTTGTCAGTCCGGCCGCGCGTGAAGCCGGTGTCATGGTCAGCAGTGTTGCTGAACTGGTTGAGAAACTGAAAACAGAAGCAGGGGTACTATAAGATGACAACATCTATTCTGGTGGTTGCTGATCATAACAATAAAAAACTGCATGCAGCGACGCTGAATACCTTACAGGCCGCCGCAGAACTTAAAGAAAAAACAGGTACCTCTATTACCGTGCTGGTTACCGGCAATGATTGCAGTGTTGTTGCTGACCAGGCTGCGGCAGTGGCGGTTACGGATAACATTATTGTTGTCGAGGATGAGGCTCTGACAAATCAACTGGCCGAAAACGTAGCCCCTGTTGTGGTTGCGCTGAGTAAAGACCAGGGTTTCAGCCACATTCTGGGTGCCGCCTCTACAACCGGCAAAGATCTGCTACCCCGCGTGGCCGCCTTATTGGATGTTTCCCAGATTTCAGAGATCGTAGAGATTGTTGATGCAGAGACCTTTGTTCGTCCTACCTATGCAGGTAATGCATTAGCGACGGTACGTAGCAGCGATACGATTAAGGTGATGACGGTTCGGGGTACGGCATTTGCTGCCGTTGCCGATCACGGCGGTCAGGCTGAACAGCGCCGCGCTGAAGCCCTGGGTGAGAGTGGATTGTCACGTTTTATCAGCGAAGAAAAAATTATGTCTGATCGTCCCGAACTGACCGCTGCCCGCATCATTATCTCCGGTGGGCGAGGCATGCAAAGCGGCGATAATTTCCCGTTGTTGGAACGGGTTGCTGACAAAATGGGTGCCGCGGTAGGTGCTTCCCGCGCGGCGGTAGATGCCGGTTTTGTATCAAACGATATGCAGGTGGGTCAGACCGGCAAGGTCGTGGCACCCGATCTGTATATGGCTGTGGGTATCTCTGGAGCGATTCAGCACCTTGCGGGTATGAAAGATTCCAAGGTGATTGTTGCCATCAATAAAGACGAAGAGGCTCCGATCTTCGGCGTTGCTGACTACGGCCTGGTTGCCGACTTATTTGATGTACTGCCAGAGCTGGAAAAAGCACTGGGTTAACCCTTCTAAAAAAAATAACAAGGTAATGCCGGCACACAAAGTAGTGATGTCTGGATTATTAAGAGGATGTATACCATGAAGCGTACTTTTCGATTAATTCTCGACTGTCCTGATCAAGTCGGCATTGTTACCCGGGTCGGTGAGGTAATTACCCGTAATGGGGGCTGGATCTCCGAAGCCGCTCACCACTCTGATGAAGAAAGTAACCGTTTTTTTTCCCGTTTTGAAATTCAGGCAGACTCATTGCCATTCGGAATCGAAGAGTTGCGCGGAAAGTTTCAGCCGTTAATCGAAGAATATCAGATGAATCTTCGACTTGTTGACAGTGATCAGCCCAAAAAAGTGGTGCTGATGGCCAGTAAAGGCAGCCATTGCCTTTCTGACCTGCTGGATCGCTGGAGAAGTGGTGATCTGGATTGTGAAGTAAGCTGTGTTATCTCCAATCATACGGAGATGCAGGGGCTGGTTGAATGGTACGGTATTCCTTATCACCACGTTGTGATTGAGAAAGATAACAAAGCACCGGGGTTTGCGAAGGTAGAAGCGCTGGTTGATGAGTATAAAGCGGACTGCATTGTGCTTGCGCGTTATATGCAGATTCTGCCGCAGGCGTTGTGTGAAAAGTACAGTCATCAGGTGATTAATATCCATCACAGCTTTCTGCCATCGTTTATAGGTGCCAAGCCTTACCATCAGGCATCCCGTCGTGGTGTAAAGCTGATCGGAGCCACTTGTCACTATGTTACTGAGCAACTGGATGAAGGTCCGATTATTGATCAGGACGTTGTACGGGTCACCCACAGTGATAAAGTTGATGATCTCGTTCGCCTGGGTAAGGATGTAGAGAAAACCGTACTGGCTCGTGGCTTGCGTGATCACCTGGAAGATCGGATTTTAGTTCATGGCAATAAAACTGTTGTGTTCAGCTAATAATTTACCAACTTAACCCTGCGCCAGGGTCGTGGGGTTTTGGAGAAAAATAATGACAAAGCAACTACCTACTTCAGCGCAGGTTGTTATCGTTGGCGGTGGTGTTATTGGCTGCAGTGTGGCCTACCACCTGACTAAACTCGGATTTACTGATGTGGTTTTACTGGAGCGTCGCCAGCTGACCTGTGGTACTACATGGCATGCTGCAGGCTTAGTGCCGACACTGCGTGCGAGTTATAACATGTCAATGCTGGCGAACTACAGCGCAACCCTTTATGAACAGCTGGAAGCTGAAACCGGACAAGCGACAGGTTTTGTGCGTAATGGCTCGCTGACGATTGCAACGAATAAAGAGCGCCTGGCAGAGCTCAAGCGTGGTGCTTCCATGGCCAAGGTTGCAGGTTTTCCCTGTAATGTGATTTCACCGGAGCAGGCCAAAGAGATGTGGCCGCTGATGAACGTTGACGACGTGATCGGTGCTATTCATCTGCCAATGGACGGGATGACAAGCCCGGTTGATGTAACACAGGCATTGGCTAAAGGCGCCCGATTGGGTGGCGCAAAAATCATTGAAGGCGTAAAAGTGCTGGATATGAAGATCCGTGACGGCAAAGCGGTGGGTGTTATCACCGAGCAAGGTGATATTGATGCAGAATATGTCGTTAACTGTTCTGGCATGTGGGCCAGGGAGTTTGGTAAAAAAGCGGGCGTAAATGTACCTTTGCATGCGGCTGAACATTTTTATGTAGTCACAGAAAATATGCCCGATCTGCAACCTGGTCTGCCGACCATGCGTGATATGGACGGTTACTGCTACTACAAAGAAGATGCCGGTAAATTGCTGGTGGGTATGTTTGAGCCACATGCTAAACCCTGGGGAATGAAAGGCATACCAGAAGACTTTTTCTTTGATTCGTTACCGGATGACTTTGAGCATCTTGAGCCCTATCTGGAAGCCGCTATGCACCGTTTGCCTATTTTAGAGCGCACGGGCCTGCAGTTATTTTTTAACGGACCTGAGTCCTTTACACCGGATGATCGCTATCACTTAGGTGAAGCGCCTGAATTGCGGAACTATTTTGTAGCGGCGGGTTTTAACTCGGTGGGCATTCAGTCTGCCGGGGGCGCCGGTAAAATGCTCGCTGAGTGGATCCATAAAGGCCATGCGCCACAGGATCTGTGGGATGTTGATATCCGCCGTAATATGCCGTTCCAGGGCACACAAAAGTATCTGGAAGAGCGCACCACTGAATCACTGGGTTTGCTGTATGAAACGCACTATCCCTTCAAACAGTTTAAAACAGCCCGGGGTGTACGCCGTTCAGTACTGCATGAACAATTAAAAGCCCAAGGTGCGGTTTTTGGTTCAGAGAATGGCTGGGAACGAGCTAACTGGTTTGCCAGAGAGGGGCAAACGCCTGAATATGAGCTTTCCTTTGGCCGTCAGAACTGGTTTGATAATAATCGCGAAGAGCATGAAGCCGTACGTACTTCGGTTGGTGTGATTGATCAAAGCTCATTCTGTAAGTATCAGGTGGAAGGTCCGGATGCTGAAACTTTTCTGAACCTTGTTTGTAGCAATAATGTATCGGTTGCCGTCGGTAAAATGGTGTATACCCAGTGGCTTAATGACCGGGGTGGTATTGAGGCTGATGTAACTGTTACTCGTTTGGCAGAGGATCGCTATCTGATCGTTTCGGGTGTGGCTTGTCAGACTCGCGATATGGACTGGTTGCGCCGTAATAAGCCGGCCGATGCGCACGTGGTGATTACCGATATGACCTCTGCTTACGCGGTGGTAACGGTTATGGGACCGAAGTCTCGTGACACCTTGAGCAAACTAACCCGTGCGGATATGTCTAATGAAAGCTTCCCGTTTGCAACGTCTCAGGAAATTGAACTGGGTTACGCGATGGTGCGGGCTTCCCGAATTACCTATGTGGGTGAGCTGGGCTGGGAGTTATATATACCCACTGAATATGCGCCGAGCGTTTATGAGTTGGTGATGGAGGCCGGTGAGGAGTTTGCTATAAAACCGTACGGCTACCATACAATGAACTCACTACGCATGGAGAAATGCTACCGTCACTGGGGTCACGATATTACCGATGAAGATACGGCGCTGGAAGCCGGACTAAGCTTCGCCTCCGACTTTAATAAAGAGGGTGGTTTTATCGGCAAGGAAGCACTGCTGGCCCAGAAAGCAGAAGGGCCGCTGAAAAAGCGCTTTATTGCCTTCCTGTTCGAAAATCCGGAACCTTTGTGTTATCACGAAGAGCCTATCTACGCGGATGGCAAAATTGTTGGCCGTACCACGGCGGGTATGTTTGCGCATACGCTGGGGGCGACTATTGCCATGGGATATGTGGAACATGATGCGGGGGTAACTAAAGAGTGGCTGGATAACACTAACTTTGAGATCGAAGTTGAGTGCGAGCGCTATAAAGTGAAGCCTTCTCTGCGCTCATTTTACGACCCGGCAATGGAGAAGATTAAGTGTTGAGCGATGACCATGCTTATTGCATCTGGACACACTGTTTTTAAATTTTGATAATCCCCGGATAATGATGAGGTTTGATGGATGTCTGCATTAATAATGGACGGAAAAGCGCTGGCTAAGAGTCGTGAGCAACAACTTCAGGCCGCAGTAACAAAACTGCAGGAAAAGGGGGGCGTGCAACCCGTGCTGGCTACTATTCTGGTGGGTGCTGACCCTTCTTCGGCAACCTATGTGCAGATGAAAATAAATGCCTGTGGCCGGGTTGGTATGGGGTCACGCAGTATAAACTTGCCCGCGTCCACAACCACAGCGGAACTGCTGCAAAAGATTGAACAGCTGAATGCAGATCCGGATGTGTGCGGCATTCTGTTGCAGCACCCGGTGCCTGAGCAAATTGATGAGCGGGCCTGTTTTGATGCAATCGCCCTTGAGAAAGATGTGGACGGTGTTACCACCCGGGGCTTTGGCCGGATGGCGATGGGCGAGCAGGCATTCGGCTCGGCTACCCCTGCAGGTATTATGACCTTGCTTGAACATTACAATATTAAGCTGGCAGGTAAACACGCGGTGGTGCTTGGGCGCAGTCCTATTCTGGGAAAACCGATGGCGGCGATGTTATTAAATGCGAACGCTACGGTCACTGTCTGCCACTCCCGCACAAAGAATCTGGCCGAACTGGTTGCGCAGGCTGATATCGTAGTGGGTGCGGTGGGTCAACCTGAGTTGATTAAAGCTGACTGGATCAAGGATGGTGCTGTGGTTGTAGACGCCGGTTACCATGCGGGTGGTATCGGTGATATTGAGAAAGCCGGTCTGGAAAAACGTGTTTTAGCATTAACCCCGGTGCCTGGTGGTGTAGGACCTATGACGATTAATGCCCTGATTAGCCAGACGTTAGAATCGGCAGAAAGGGTTGGGGTTTAAGGGGTAACCCTTTTTGTGACTTACCTCGCTAACGGGTCGGCTGGCTGTGAAAGCATCGGGTAATTCACGGATACATGATCATCTTTTTGCATGTGCCACAGTGTTAAGGCGTTTTGTTTGAAAACCTATGTTTGCTGCCGCCCACCGTTGGACAGGGCGGCAACTATCTCTGCGGGCGTCGTAACCCGTGCTCTCAGATCACACCACGGCGTTCCTGGTCTCGTTCAATAGAATCAAACAGTGCCTGGAAGTTACCCTCACCAAAGCCAGTGTTGTTCTTACGCTGAATCAGCTCGATAAAGATGGGGCCAAACAAATTGCGGGTGAAAATCTGCAGTAAGTAGCCGGAACTATCACCATCAAGTAATACCTGATGCTGCTTGATGCGGGCCGGATCTTCGGTTACCTGAGGCACTCGCTTAAAAACCTCTTCGTAATAATTATCATCGATATCCAGCGTATCAATCACTGAGCGGTCAAGTTTGTCCAGTGAGCTTAAAAGGTTATCGGAACGAAAGGCAATGTGCTGTACGCCCGGGCCTTTGTACAGATCAAGATACTCATCAATCTGATTGTTGTTGTCATCCTTGCCTTCATTGATCGGAATACAAAAGGTGCCACATGGAGACTGTAAGGCGTAAGACAGCAACGCTGTTTTCTGACCTTTAATATCAAAATAGCGCACATCGGTAAAACCAAACACGTTTTTATAAAAGTCGGCCCACACCTGCATGGTGCCTTTGTATACGTTATTGGTCAGATGGTCGATGTTGATAAACCCCAGATCCTCAGCCAAAACGGGTTCTGCCAAGTCTTCGAAATCAGCGGCGTAAATGTTGCCTTTGTCGCCGAACTGGTCGATAAAATAAATCAGACTGTCACCAATGCCATAGATTGCCGGGTAGGGCAGGTCTGTGTGTGAGGCATCAGCCGCTTTGGCGCCACGATCGATTGCAATTGCCCGGGCCTGTTCTGCATTATCGACACGCCAGCCCATTGAACAGACCGCCGGGCCATGGCTTCTGGCAAACTCGGCGGAAAATCCGGCTTTTTCATTGTTCAGCAGAAAATGAATATCATTCTGGTTGTAGTAGGTAATGTCTCTGCCCTTAAATGACTTTAACTTCGAGAAGCCGAATGCCTTAAAAACATCATTCATAAAGCCGCTATCAGGGCTGGAAAATTCTATGAATTCTATGCCACGAAGGGCCAAAGGGTTTTGTGTATTGTTCATGCTTCTATCCCGTTTTATGTCATCGATAGCAGGGTGGAGTCTTAAGAGCCTAAGGACCCTGAACCGCAGTGTTGTGTTTGCGGTCGTGGTGCTGGTTATTGTTAGGGGATTTATGAACAATAAAAAGAATAATTTTTATATGATCTGTATCTAAAAATTAGATATAGATTGGTTCGATCATCTTAGTGATTAAAAGCGGTAAATTCCGAGAGTAAGCTATGCAGAATTAATTCCCCCGCTTTTCCTAAGGGTTGATCCGTTGGGTAAACCAGCAGCGGGGTAAAGGTGGATCGGGAGCCGCCTTCATAGTCGAGCTCAATAAATTCTCCTGATGCCAGCTCATCGCGAATCAGAAACTCAGGCATCCAGCCAAACCCCAGGCCTAGTTGTATTCCCGATTTTTTACTGGTGAAGCCCTGCATAAAAAAGACACGATCGCCCCCGAACTGGTGCTCATCGAGTTGATCAGTAGTGGTTTCGCTGGAGTCGTGGATAGTGAGCTCCACATGCCCGAGCAACTGGTTAAGGTTGATATGGGTTTGTTGGGCAAGCGGGTGAGTATGTGAGGCGACTAATACAAAGCTTACCTGAGGCAGCGGTACGGCTTTGAGTTGGGCAGAGGGTTGGTAGTCTTTTACCAGCATCATATGGGCTTTGTCTTGCTCAAAGCGTTTTTGCACACCTCCCAGAGCTTCCACTTTCACCTGGATTTTGGTGGGGATCTCCCGTTCAACGAGTAATTTCATCGCTTTCATCACCGGCTCCATAGGCAGGGAGGCATCAATCACCAGATCAAAACGTGGCTCCCAGCCTTCGGCGTAGTGCTCAGCCAGCTTCTCGATGCGCTCGGCTTGCTGTAATAAACGTTTGGCCTCAATCCAAAGTGCCTTGCCTGTGGGTGTGAGTGTGGCGCGGTAGCTACTACGATCAAAAATAGTGACATTCAGCTGCTCTTCCAGTTTATTAATCTGGTAGCTGATCGCCGATTGAGCTTTGTATAAACGGGCGGCTGCTTTGGCGAAACTGCCTTCTTCTATAACCATATCCAGTACACGCAGTGCTTCGATATCAATGCGCATTGGTTATCACTCCTGATCCACCGGGATCGCCGTTTCGTATTTAACTTCTCTCAGGGCAAAGTTCGACTTTACCTGATTAACGCCGGGTAACGTAAAGATCTTCTCTGTCAGAAACTGGTCATAAGCCGCCATATTAGGAATGACCACACGCAGCACAAAATCTGCATTGCCCGTCACAGCATAACACTGCAATACCTCCGGACATTTTTTGACAGCCGCTTCAAATTCTATCGTGTTGTCCTGTGAATGACGGATCAGGGTTACCATCATAAATACACATAAACCATAACCCAGCGCTTCAGGATCTACCTGGGCGCTGTATTTTTTCAGAATATTGCGCTCATCCAGCGATTTGACCCGGCGCCAGCACGCAGCGGTAGACAGGCCGACCTGATCGGCCAGGTGCTGGTTTGAAATGCGGCCATCCTGCTGAAGAATTTTCAGGATATGGCGATCGTAACGATCAAGGGTTTCAGACATAAATTCATGTTTCTTGTGTTTTTTGAAAAGATATTTCAGTTTTAACTATAAACAATAAAAAATCTTTCTTAATGGTCGGATTCTTCTGTTTGTTTTGCAAGCACCTTTCTCAGGAAACCCCCTACACTATTTTTATGCCAATCGGTAATTAGCGCAGGTTATGACAACCGCTTGCCTGAATAACAATAAAAAACGACTGCCTTGGGGGTTGTATGAGCCACAAAACGAAGCTTAAAGCGTCACTGGATAATTATGTACTTAACGACCGCTACACACGTAAAACCGGTCGTGTTTTTCTGACCGGCACACAAGCGCTGGTTCGTTTACCCCTGATGCAGCGTCAGCTGGATCGCAAGAACAAGCTTAATACGGCCGGTTTTATCAGTGGCTATCGTGGCTCACCGCTCGGGGGTTACGATCAGGCACTCTGGCAGGCCAAAGACCTGCTTAAAGAGCATGACATTGATTTTATTCCTGCGATTAATGAAGAGCTGGGTGCCACTATGGTGCTGGGTACCCAGCAGGTGGAGACCGACAATGACAAAAACGTCGATGGCGTATTCGGTGTTTGGTACGGCAAAGGGCCGGGTGTGGACCGCGCCGCCGATGCCCTGAAGCACGGCAACACCTACGGCAGTTCACCGAATGGTGGTGTACTGGTGGTAGCCGGTGATGACCATGGATGTGTGTCGTCCAGTATGCCGCACCAGTCGGATGTGGCCTTTATGGCGTGGTTTATGCCCACCATTAACCCGGCAAGCATCGCTGAATATTTCGAGTTTGGCCTTTGGGGGTTTGCCATGTCCCGCTACAGCGGTATGTGGGCGGGTTTTAAAGCGATCTCAGAAACTGTGGAAAGTGCAGCCTCGGTCAATATCGATGAGCTGCCAACGTTTAAAATACCTGATGACTTTGAAGCACCGGAAGGGGGGTTGCACTACCGCTGGCCGGATCTGCCGGGTCCGCAGCTGGAAACCCGTATTGAACACAAACTCGCAGCCGTCGCCGCGTTTGCCCGCGCCAACCCAATCGATAAGCGTATTTATGACACGCAGGATGCCCGCTTTGGTATCGTCACCACCGGTAAAGCCCATCTGGATCTGATGGCCGCGCTGGAGCTGCTGGGTCTGGATGAAGAGAAAAGTCGTTCATTGGGCCTGGATATCTACAAAGTGGGTCTGGTATGGCCGCTGGAGCACAATGGAGCAATGGACTTTGTGCGCGGCAAGCAGGAAGTGCTGGTGGTTGAAGAAAAACGCGGCATTATTGAAAGCCAGATTAAAGAATACATGTCGGCACCGGATCAGACGATCAATGTCAGGGTGGTGGGCAAGAAAGATGAAAACGGCAAACCGCTGATTCCCTATGTGGGCGAGCTGGGCCCGAATATGCTGGCGCGCTATGTGGCAGATCGAATCACTCAATTGCTGGGGGCTGATTTCCGCGAGAAGTTGGCAGAGATTGGTGTACGGGGCAGCACCGTATGTGATCCGGGTGGTGTACGTCGTTTGCCGTATTTCTGTTCCGGCTGTCCGCACAATACCTCTACTAAAGTGCCCGAAGGCAGCCGCGCGCAAGCGGGTATCGGTTGTCACTTTATGGCGTCCTGGATGAACCGCAAAACTGAATCTTTGATTCAGATGGGCGGTGAGGGTGTGAACTGGATCTCCAAATCCCGTTATCTAAAAAACAAACATGTATTCCAGAATTTGGGTGAAGGTACCTACTTTCACTCAGGTTCCCTGGCGATCCGTCAGTCGCTGGCGGCGGGTGCCAATATTACCTACAAGATTCTGTTTAACGATGCGGTGGCCATGACGGGCGGCCAGCCAGTGGATGGTGTGATTTCTGTGCCCGCCATTGCTAATCAGGTGTTTGCTGAAGGTGTTCAACGGATTGCTATTTTGAGCGACGAGCCGGAGAAGTTCAGCGACAAAAGCATCTTCCCGTCCGTGGCTACCTTTGATCACCGTGATGAGCTGGACAGCATCCAGCGAGAACTGCGGGACATTCAGGGTGTGACCGTACTGATCTACGACCAGACCTGTGCCGCAGAAAAACGTCGCCGCCGTAAGCGCGGCCAGTTCCCAGATCCGCAGCGCCGCGCCTTTATTAACCACCATGTATGTGAAGGCTGTGGTGACTGCTCACAGAAATCCAACTGTCTGTCGGTGATCCCGCGTGAGACAGAGCAGGGCTCTAAGCGTCGTATCGACCAGTCCTCCTGTAACAAAGACTTCTCCTGTATCTCCGGGTTCTGCCCAAGCTTCGTCACCATTGAAGGAGGTCAGATGCGCAAAGGCAGCGGTGTTTCTATCGGTGAAGCATTTAACCAGAAACTGGCAGCACTGCCGTTGCCTCAGCTGAATGAACTCACCAGCAGTTACAACTTGCTGGTGGGTGGTGTAGGCGGCACCGGTGTTGTGACCGTGGGGGCGCTGATCACTATGGCGGCACATCTGGAATCCAAAGGGGCAACCGTACTGGACTTTATGGGCTTTGCGCAGAAGGGCGGCACCGTGCTGAGTTACGTACGTCTGGCACCGCAGCCGGATGATATTCATCAGGTGCGGATCGAAACCGGTCAGGCCGACGCCATGATCGCCTGCGATATGGTCGTGGCAACCTCGGACAAAGCACTGAGTGTACTGCGTAAGGATCACAGCCGTGCGGTATTAAATCTGGCTGAAATAGCCACCGCGGATAACGTGCTGTATCGCGATGCCGATATGAAATCGACCCGCCGCGTACGCATTCTGGGTGAAGCGGTGGGCGATGATCGTATGAAGTCTATTGATGCCAACCGTCTGGCGGAAACCCTGCTGGGCGATACCGTCTTCTCCAACGTGATGATGCTGGGTTTTGCATGGCAGTCAGGTCTGGTGCCGGTATCACTGGAAGCCTTGCAGAAAGCGATTGAGTTGAACGGTGTGGCGATAGAGAAGAACAAAACCGCCTTTAACTGGGGCCGTTTGGCTGTCGTTGATGCGGAGTTTGTTAAACAATCGGCCGGTGGTCACAAACCTGCGCCAGAGTTGACTTTGGAGACTCAGATTGAGCGTAACACTGCATTCCTGACCAAGTACCAGGATGCCAACTATGCGGCTCGCTACCGTGATTTGGTGAGCAAAGTTGCAAGTGCCGAGAAAGCGCTGGGCGGAAATTTACAGGCACTGACTGAGGTGGTTTCCAAACAGCTGTTCCGCCTGATGGCGTACAAAGACGAGTACGAAGTGGCGCGTCTGTATACCGATTCCGACTTTCTGAAAGAGGTCAGCGAAACCTTCGAAGGCGACTATCGCATTAACTTCCATATGGCGCCTCCACTGCTGGCGCGCAAACGTGATTCTCAGGGCCGTCCGAAGAAGATGAGCTTTGGCCTCTGGATGCTAAAAGCACTGGGTACCGTCGCTAAGTTGCGTACCTTGCGCGGCACTAAATTGGATGTCTTCGGTTATCACCCGGATCGCAAGCTGGAGCGTCAGCTGCGTGATGAATATGAAGCGCTTATCGACACATTAGTCGCCCGTCTGAATGGTGATAATTATCAAACTTCACTGAAACTGGCGCAGATACCTGATGAGATTCGTGGGTTTGGTCTGGTGAAAGAGCGGGCCGCTAAAATCGCACGTGAACAGTCCAGGCAACTTATGGCTGAAATTAACGGGCTGAGCATATAAGCGTTGAGCCAAGGATCATATTCTTTGTTTCTGAAATTACGCCGGAACAAGAATGAGGATTGTTTCCTTTAGAGCCTGTTTTCTGTGATTGTGTCTATACTATGAAGCTTAGGTGTCTGTGGTAACTTAAAGGCACAAATTTTCCAGAAGATGAGATCCCGGTTTTCAGTATGAAGTATATGCAGTATGCCGTTATGGCAGTATGTGGTTTTCTGGTATCGCTGCCCTTGCAGGCAGACCATGAGGTTCTGGATGTTGTCTATTCAGATCAATGGCCACCTTACTCATACAGTAATGAGCAGGGCCAGCCGGACGGTATTTTGGTTCATCTGGTCGATCGGTTACTGGGACAGCAGTTGAAGATCCCCCTTAAGCACCATATTTTACCCTGGAAGCGGGCACAGAAGCTGGTGGAGCAGGGACATTTTGATGCCATGATGGCCGTGCCGACACCTGACCGCCTGTTGTATGCCGAACGGACACAGAGTGTACTGTACCAGTTTAAAGTACAGGCGTTTGTATCAAAGCGCTCCCCCCGTGCTGAAACTATCCTTCAGGCGGAAAACCCT
>JBMYOX010000040.1:0-33708 GCA_049599735.1 Pontibacterium sp.
TGGATATATCCAGAATGGCGGTAATCAATTCTTCTGCGGCTTTGAGAGAGCCATCGAGGTTGTCCACTAATTGTCGGGTTTCGTTGCTATGACTTTGTTGAGCCAGTGCGGAGGAAAACAGGCGGGCAGCGTTTAGGGGTTGCAGCAGGTCATGGCTGGCAGAGGCCAGGAAGCGGGTTTTACCCAGATTGGCGGCATCTGCATCAGATTTGGCCTGGCGTAACTCGTCCTCCATCAGAGAGCGGATGGTATTTTCTTTTCGCAGTTCTTTGTTAACCACCGAGAGGGCATGAGTACGTTCTTTAACCCGCTGCTCCAGGGTTTCGTTGGTTTCCTGGAGGGCCTGCTCGGCCATGCGGCGTTCGGTAATATCCTGGTAAAGGGTGAAATAACCCAGTACATCACCGTATTCACCAATATGCGGTATATAAGTAACTTCCGCATAGCGGGGGGTGTTATCTTCAGAGGGCAGGGTGGTTTCAAACTTCTGGCGTTTGCCTGTCAGTACTTCGCGAATATAAGGGGCGCGCTGCTCGTATTGAGAGGGGGGTAAAACCTTTGCGCAGGATTGTCCTGCGATGTGTTGCCGATCGAGCCGGAAGGTTTTTGCATAGGCTTTGTTAACAAACAGATAACGACGATCCGGGTCAAGGTAAGCGATCAGCACAGGTACATTATCGGTATAGATACGGATGTTCTGTTCGCTTTCGCGCAGCGCTTCCTCGATTTCTTTGTGCTGAGTGATGTCCATGTAAGTATTAACATAACCGCCGTTGGGCATGGGGTTACCGCGTACATCCAGCACAGTGCCATCCGGGCGAAAACGCTCATAGCTATGAGGCTCGCCTGAGCTTAAGACAGCCAGACGTTTCTTGACCTGGGTTTCGTTATCGCCGGGGCCGTATTCCCCTTTCATTGCATTGTGGCGGAAGACTTCATCAATAGGGCGGCCCACACAGATAAGCCCTTCGGGGTAGTCGAACATTTCAACATAAGGCCGGTTCCAGGCCACCAGGCGCATTTGCTGATCCACAACGCTGATGCCCAGGCTGATGTTCTCAATGGTGGACTGAAGCAATGAGCGATTAAACCGCAATGCCTGAGAAGCCTCATCAACAATCGTCACTACATCGCCGATCTGCATATCCCGGCCCCGCAGAATGGAGGAGAGTACGATGCGTGCAGAGGAGGCCCCTATCACACCAGCCAACAGACGTTCGGTAAACTGAATGAGTTCGGCGGTGGCTTTGTCGCCTGACAGGGGCGGTTCCTCATCACGTTGCAGTGCAAAGCCGGTAAAGGCGTGCTGGGTACGGCTGATACCCAGAAAACGCTCGGTCAGTATTTGTAAATCACCCACAGTCACGTGTCCGTACTGGCGGGCGGTTTCCGGCAGGTCTTTATTGTAGATATCTACAAAAGCACTGGCCTGTATGCGATCAACAAGCCGTAAGTCACTGTAGCGGGATATTAAAATATAAAGTGAGATATTGGCCAGTAAGCTCCACATTACACCGTGGGTGAGGGGGTCTAATCCGGTAATGCCAAAAAGTGCAGTGGGCTTGAGCCAACTGAGAGACATAAAGCCATTGGCCAGGAAATCGGCATGGATCAGATTGCCGTCGATCATGGTGGGTATAACCAGGGTATAAATCCAGAGTATAAAACCACTGCCCATTCCGGCTAAAACACCACTTCTTGAACCGGTTTTCCAGAAAATGCCGCCGACAATGGCAGGCAGGAACTGGATAACGGCCACAAATGCCAGCAACCCGAAGGACGCCAGGCTGCCCTGATCACCTAAGATCCGATAGTAAAAGTAGGCAAGCAGCATCAGACACATAATAGTAATGCGCCTTACTTTGAGCAGAAGTGCGCCCAGATCTTTGCTTTTTGACAGATTTAACCAAGATATGCGAAAGAGCAGGGGCATGACTATGTCATTACACACCATAGTGGCCAGTGCAATAGAGGCGACTATAACCATGCTGGTAGCCGCAGAAAGGCCGCCGATAAACGCAAAAGTAGCCAGTGTGTACTGGCCTTCCGCAAGGGGTAGTAGTAATACAAAGGTATCAGCATCCACCGCACTGTATTCATCAAAATAGGTGAGGCCAGCGGTTGAAATAGGTAAGACAAAAAGTGCCAGCAGGGCCATATAAAGAGGAAATAACCAGCGTGCCAGACGTAAGTTGCCGGTGTCGGTTGTTTCAACAATGGTGACCTGAAACTGTCGTGGCAGACAGATGACCGCAGCACAGGCCAGCAGGGTTTCGACGAGAAAGCTATCCTGTAAAAGAGAGCCGAAATTCTGGTTGCTGCTGAGTTGTTCCTGAATCTGCGCGATCATCGGTGCCGGGCCGTCAAAAATCTCGTAGCTGACAAAAATACCGACAGCCAGAAATGCCGTGAGCTTGATGATAGATTCGAAGGCCACGGCAAGTACCAGGCCTTCATGATGTTCGGTTGCATCTATATGTCGGGTACCAAAAAGAATGGCAAAAATGGCCATCAGTAGCGCAACAAACAGTGCGGTATCACTGCCCTGCCCCAGTGAGGTGTCACTGCCTGCTGTAATTGCACTGAAGCTGATCGCTACCGCTTTGAGTTGCATGGCAATATAGGGAATAGTGCCCATTACGGCGATAACTGTCACCAGCACCGCTAATGCCTGGCTTTTGCCATAGCGGGAGGAGATGAAGTCGGAAATGGAGGTAATGTTTTGCTGTTTACTGACCAGCATAATTTTTTCAATCAGTTGCCAGCCGAACATAAAGACCAGCACGGGCCCTAAATAAGTTGACAAAAACTCCCAGCCGCTGGTGGAGGCACGGCCTACCGCGCCGTAAAAGGTCCAGGAAGAGCAGTAGACCGCAAGGGATAAAGCATAGATAACTTGCTTGCCCAGCCGACCGGGGGCTGTGGTTTTATCACCATAATAGGCAATACCAAAAAGCAGGCCGACATAAGCCAGCGAGATCATAATTACCGTCCAGCCTGACAACATGTGATCTGCGCTCCCGATAGAATGGATAAACCAATAAACCTTTAGTTTACCTGTTCCTGAGAATAACCCAATCCCATCCTTATACCTTTGTATAGCTCATTGAGTTAAAACGACTTTTTGAAAATGGCTGCAGGCCTTGTTGACAGTGGCCCTGGCGCTGTTGGCAGGGGTATTTGAATGCTTGTGGCTCAGACTAAAGTCGGGCTTGGTTTGTAAGCCGCCTCTGCTAATCTCTACGCTGTCTTCAGTTCCACCTAATGTATAAAAAAAAATAAGGATGGTGCCATGTCTATAAGCCCTGAACAGGCGCAAGCTTACTGGCGTGAGAACTTGCGTATTATTATGACCTACCTCGCGGTATGGTTTGTAGCCTCTTATGGCTGCGGAATTTTGTTTGTTGAACAGCTTGATGAGATTGCCTTCTTTGGCTTCCCACTGGGCTTCTGGTTCGGTCAGCAGGGTTCAATTTACGTATTCGTTGTCTTGATCTGGATGTATGTTGCATCTATGAACAAGCTTGACGAAAAATACGACGTTCACGAATAAAAACAATAATAAAATACTAGAAGGACGGCATTGTTATGAGTCTTGATTTACTTACTTACCTCTTTATCGGGGGTTCGTTCGCACTTTATATCGGTATTGCGATTTGGGCGCGCGCGGGATCCACGAAAGAATTCTACGTGGCAGGCGGTGGTGTACACCCAATTGCTAACGGTATGGCAACGGCAGCTGACTGGATGTCCGCAGCTTCCTTTATCTCCCTGGCGGGTCTGATCTCTTTTATCGGTCGTGATGGTTCTGCTTACCTGATGGGCTGGACCGGTGGTTACGTGCTGCTGGCAATGCTGCTGGCACCTTACCTGCGTAAGTTCGGTAAATTTACCGTGCCTGATTTCGTAGGTGATCGTTATAACTCCAGTACTGCCCGTGTAATCGCGGTTGTTTGTACTATCGTTATCTCCTTCACTTATGTTGCAGGTCAGATGCGTGGTGTTGGTATCGTATTCTCCCGTTACCTGCACGTTGACATCAATACCGGTGTTATCGTCGGTATGACTATCGTATTCTTCTACGCTGTATTGGGCGGCATGAAAGGTATTACCTATACGCAGGTTGCTCAGTACGTAGTACTGATTCTGGCGTTCACGGTTCCTGCTTTCTTCCTGTCTTCTCAGGTTACAGGTCACTTCCTGCCACAGTTTGGTTTGGGTGCGACGCTGGACAGCGGCATGTCTGTACTGGCAACACTGGATCAGCTGTCTGTTGATCTTGGTTTCGCGCAGTATACATCCGGTAAGAAGTCTACCATTGATATCTTCTTCCTGACGGTTGCACTGATGTGCGGTACTGCAGGTCTGCCACACGTAATCGTACGTTTCTTCACAGTACCTCGTGTAAAAGATGCACGTACTACTGGTGGCTACGCACTGATCTTCATCGCTATCCTGTACACATCTGTTCCTGGTGTTGCTGGTTTCGGTCGTGTAAACCTGATTCAGAACATCAACGGTCCTGACAATGCAGGTACTGAGTACGCTGCGATGCCAGACTGGTTCAAGAACTGGGAAAATGCAGGTCTGCTGGGCTGGACTGACCGCAATGGTGACGGCAAAGTACAGTATGCTGCCGGCGCTGCGTTTGATGCTAAGAAAGGCAAGCCTGCGTTCATTGAAGAACGTGGTGAGCACGGTGAGCGTCTGACGTCTAACACTAAAGAGGGTGCAGCGTTTGATGCGGCTAAACAGCCATTTGCTAACGAAGTTTACGTTGACCGTGACATCATGGTACTGGCTAACCCTGAAATCGCACAGCTGCCAGCATGGGTAATTGCCCTGGTTGCTGCCGGTGCGGTTGCTGCGGCACTGTCTACCGCTGCAGGTCTGCTGCTGGTAATCTCTACCGCGATTGCGCATGACTTGATGAAGAAAACCATTAATCCGAATATCTCTGAGAAACAGGAGCTGATGTATGCACGTCTGGCGGCTGTCGTAGCAATCTGTATTGCAGGTTACTTCGGTATCAACCCTCCAGGCTTCGTAGCTCAGGTAGTGGCTCTGGCATTCGGTATCGCATGTGCGTCTGTATTCCCAACGCTGATGCTGGGTATTTTCTACAAGCGCATGAACACTGAAGGTGCTATTGCAGGTATGCTGGTAGGTCTGGTATCGACTGTTGGCTACATGTGGTACTTCGTATTCGGTGGCGGCAACTCTGCTGATTACTTCATGGGTATCTCTCCAGGTGGCTTCGGTACTGTTGGTATGATTCTGCACTTCATCGTTGCATACGTTGTTGCTCAGATGACGCCTCCTCCTTCAGAGGAAATGCAGCACATCGTTGAAGACCTGCGTATCCCACGCGGTGCAGGTGGTGCTCACGCTCACTAATCATTTAGATTGAGCGTTCTGTAAGGCACACCAGCGTGAGTTGGTGTGCCTTTTTTGCTTTTATAGTCTGGAGAAATGGAAATGCCTTCATCTTTTAATATGGGAAATATGCCATTCAGTCTGCTGGATGAAAACGAGCGCAGAGTGCTTCTGCAAAATCTGGATATCGGCTATTACCAGAAAGGTGAGGTACTGCTCGCCGCAGGTGATCAGCCTGAAGGAGTGTTTATCATTCTGAAAGGGCGGGTAGGCGAAAGTGAGGCGGTTGAAGCCGCAACGGACGAGCAGCAGGTTTTTGTACATTACACCAATGAAGATTATTTTGGTGCATGGTCTGCTTTGCGTGGCAAAGCAATCCATAATTTTATTGCTGAAGAAGAAACCATCTGTCATCTGTTACCAACAAAATGTTTGTTGGATTTGATGTCTTCGAATAGCTTGTTTGCTGATTATTTTCAGCAAAATCTTTCTGCTAAATCTGAAATTGTCGCCCAGCATGGCGGAGATCAGGATATGGCAGAGTTTATGCTCGCCAAAGTATCCAGTGGTGTTATTCGTGACCCGCTGATTATTCTTGAAGGCACCAGTATTGGCGATGCAACGCACCTGATGCGTGAGAGCAAGGCAGATTGCCTGTTAGTGAAGCGGGGCAATCGTTACGGCATGGTAACCGGCACAGATTTGCTGGATGCGATAGTTATCAATGAACAGCCTTTATCATCTGATATTACCGCTATTGCAACATACCGGTTAATTACCATTGATCCCGAAGACTACCTGTTTAATGCGCTGATTATTATGACGCAGCAGCATATCGAGCGCGTAGTGGTTATGAAGGGTGAACAGCTCGAAGGTATTATCGAGCTGACCGATGTATTAAGTTATTTTTCCAGTCATTCCCATGTTATCGGGCTGCGTATCGAGCGGGCGCAGACGATAGAAGATTTGCATGAGGCGGCAGAAGGTCTGGATGATCTTGTAAAAGCGCTGGTGTCTCACGGTGTAAAAACACGTTTTGCGATGGATCTGCTGGCGGCAATGAATGGCCGCATTATGGCAAAATTGTTTGATATTATGATACCGGCTGATATGCAGCCCCATGTCTGCCTGGTGGTGATGGGTTCCGAGGGGCGGGGTGAGCAGATTCTGAAAACAGATCAGGATAATGCGATTATTCACCGTGATGGTCTGGTCTGGCCTGAAATGCAGGCAACACTGAACTTGTTTAGTAAAACGCTGATTGATTTTGGTTTTCCGCCTTGCCCGGGCAACATTATGGTTTCAAACCCCGCCTGGGTTAAGTCTCTGGGAGACTGGACACAAATGTTAAGTGACTGGGTTTCAACCTGTGACGGCGAGGCGGTACTGAACCTGGCGATTGCGGTGGATGCCAAACCGGTGGCGGGTAACCCTGCGATCTTTAAAGCCAGTCGTAACTGGTTTATGCGTCACTTACGGAATAATGATGTCTTCTTTTCGCATTTTGCCCGTGGCTCTGTTGAGTTTGATACACCGCTAACCTTTTTTGGCAATCTTAAAGATAAAGGGCAGCTTGATATTAAAAAAGGCGGTATTTTCCCTATCGTGCATGGTGTCAGAACCCTGGCGTTAGAATATCGTCTTAAGGAAACCAATACCTTTAAACGTATGGAGGCGTTAGTGGAAATGGGCCAGATGGAAGAGCGGCATGCGCGGGAGATGAGTGAGGCGCTGAGTTTGTTTATTCAGCTCAGACTGCGTCAGCAGATCAAACGTATGGATCAGAGTGGTGATGGTGTTGATCAAACGCCTAATATCATTGAACTGGCGGGACTGGATAAAATGGAACGTGATCTTTTACGGGATGCTTTGCATATTGTAAAAGGCTTTAAAAAACATTTATCTTCTCGCTATCACCTTGGGGGTTAAGCGATGATCATCCCAAGAAGTATAAGAAGAATAAAAGAACGTTACGATCATAAGGGCGGCCCTTACGCACATTTGTTTGAAGCCTATCAGGGTGACGAGCTGGTGTCCCTGGATTGTGAAACAACCAGTCTGGATGTTAAGCAGGGTGAAATTTTGTCCATCGGGGCGGTCAAAATTAAGGGTAATCGGGTGATGACCAGTGATCGCCTGGATATCAAACTTAAAGCCCCGGAATCCTTGACGGGTGATTCCATAAAAATCCATAAGATCAGGGCCACTGATCTGAGTGAAGGGATTGAGCTGGACGAGGCGCTGGAGCAGGTGCTGGAGTTTGTTGGCAATCGGCCGATTCTGGGTTATTACGTTAACTATGATGTGCGTATGCTGGATAAATTTATCCGCCCGAAGTATGGCTTCAGTCTGCCGAATAAGGCGGTGGAGCTTTCCCACGTTTACCACGATATTATTAAGTGGCGCATGGTCGGTGGCAACGTGGATCTGCGCTTTGATACAATTTCAAAATCACTGGATATCCCGATGCTGGAGCGCCATACCGCTGTGGGTGATGCGATCACGGTTGCGCTTATGTATGTACGGCTTAAGCACGGAGAGCCGCCTGAAGTGCAGGGCTAAGCTTATTCTGGTACTCTGTGCTTTTGAAAAGCGGGCTTTGGCTCGCTTTTTGCTTTTTAGTATAAGCGGAAATGAAATAGCCGCTTATGCCAAATAATTGGCATAATATGAGTCTCAAGCATTGAAGCCTTGGGTTTGATATCTATAATGTCAATAAAATGCCGAACATGCGGAGAGTAGAGTAATGGTCGACCGGGCGGATATTAACAGCGTGCTGATGCAGATGCGGGCAATCCAGTCTCAGGTTCAGAGCGCTGGCGGGTTGTCTTCGCCTGTTAGCATGGATGCTCCGACCAGCCTCAGGACAGATAAGGCCGGTTTTGGTGATCTTATGAAACAGGCTGTTGACAGTGTAAATAATGTACAAATGAATGCCAAAAATTTGACAACGGCCTATGAAAAAGGTGATCCGTCCGTTGATCTGCCCCAGGTAATGATTGCCGCCCAGAAGGCGTCTGTTTCCTTTCAGGCAATGACACAAGTGCGCAATCGCTTAGTCAGTGCTTATGAAGATATTATGAAAATGCCTATCTGATCCGGGTTGTGGATAAAATAAATTATGGCGGATGGCACAATAGCGAACAGTGCGGATAAAGGCAGTACCCTTTTAGGCTTCAACCGTCTGAGTATGCTGCGTCAGATTGGTTTGATGGTGGGCTTGGCTGCATCTATTGCGATTGGCTTTGCTGTGGTTCTGTGGTCCCAAACACCGGATTATCGTGTCCTATTTAGTAACCTGGCTTATGCCGATGCTAACCAGGTTATCGAGCAATTACGCCTTTACAACGTACCCTATAAATTTGATGCTGACGGGCGCGCTATTCTGGTGCCTCAGGAAAATGTGCATCAGGCACGGTTGAAGCTGGCGGCAGAAGGCTTTACCGCTGATAAAACCATTGGCTTTGAGTTACTGGATAAGGATCAGAGCCTGGGCAGCAGTCAGTTTATGGAGACGACCCGGTACCGGCGAGGTCTGGAAGGTGAGCTTTCCCGAACCATCGCCAGCATGATTGCGATACGCAACGCCCGGGTGCATCTTGCCATACCTAAAGATTCTGTTTTTATTCGTGATGAACGTAAGCCGACAGCCTCTGTTTTTGTTGAACTTTTTACCGGACGTAAACTGGAACGGGACCAGGTTGCCGCTATTGCCAATCTGGTAGCCTCCAGTATACCGGAACTCAGATTTGAAGATGTAACGGTCGTTGATCAGCGGGGCCGCCTGTTGAACAGCCGGGATATTGATACCGATGTGGTGCTGGCAGCCAAACAACTGGAATATACCCAGAAGGTTGAAGAGCGTCTGCTCAACCGGGTAAACAGCATCCTGTTGCCTGTCGTGGGTAGCGGGCGTTTCCGTGCAGAAGTCTCTGCAGATATTGATTTTACGGAAGTTGAGCAAACGGATGAGATTTTTAATCCGGATATCCCTTCGTTACGCAGCGAGCAGACCAGTGAAGAAAACCGCGTGGGCTCTTTGGCTGCAACGGGTATTCCCGGGGCACTCTCTAATCAGCCGCCCGGGCCCTCTGCGGTACCTGAACAGGCAAGCGGAGAAGGTGTCATAAGCCGGGATCTGGCACAGGGGACGCGGCCGGGCAGCAGCCGGAATCAGGCAACCCGTAACTATGAACTGGATCGCTCTATCAGCTATACCAAACATCAGCTGGGGCAGGTCAGGCGATTAAGTGTAGCTGTGGTGGTGGATGATTTATCCGGTATTGACCCGGCCTCCGGTGGTGTGGCCCGTACGCCCTGGACAGAGAATGAACTGGCCCGCCTGCGTATCCTGGTGCAGGATGCCGTCGGCTTTACGGCCCGGCGGGGTGACAGTGTGAATGTGATTAATTCCCCTTTTGTTGAAGCTCAGAAAATGGACGTGGAAGAAGTGCCCGTCTGGCAGCAGGACTGGGTCTGGGATATTGTCAAACAGGTTCTGGCCGCGCTTTTTGTCCTGATGCTGGTATTTGGTATTCTGCGGCCTATTTTACGTAATTTGGCCGATTCCGGTTCTGCCAATAGTATTGCGGGTCTGGGGGCGGCGGGTGATGTGACAGCCGAGCTTGAAGGGCTGGATGCAACGGGCATGGCTGCGGATCAGGTGACTTTTGGCTCGGACGATGAGCTGTTACCGACCCCGGGTGAAAGCTTTGATTACCAGTTAAATACAATTCGTAGCATGGTGGCTGAAGACCCGGCCAAAGTTGCTCAGGCTGTAAGACAGTGGGTATCAGACGATGAGTGATCAGGAGGATACAGGAGTTGGCAGGGAACTGAGCAATACCGATAAAGCAGCGGTGCTGCTGATCAGCCTGGGGGAGTCGGATGCTGCTGAAATTCTCAAGCACCTGGGGCCAAAACAGGTGCAGCGCATTGGCCAGGCGATGGCTGCGCTGGATAATATTCCGCAAAGTAAAGTGGAGTCTGTCATCGGCGACTTCCTGAGTATGGTCGGGGATCAGACGGGTATCGGCATCAATAATGATGTTTATATCCGTGCTATGCTGAATGAAGCGCTGGGTGAAGAGAAAGCCAAAACCCTGCTGGATCGTATTCTTATCAGTAAAAATACCTCCGGACTGGATACGCTGCGCTGGATGGAGCCGCGGCAAATTGCGGAAATTATCCATTACGAACATCCGCAGATTCAGGCGGTTATTATTTCTTATCTGGATCCGGATGTAGCTGCGGCTGTGCTGGCATTCTTTGATGAAAAAGTACGCCTTGATATTGTTATGCGTGTGGCATCTCTGGACAGCATTCAGCCGGTTGCGCTTCAGGAACTCAACGATATTCTTGAACGTCAGTTTAGTGGCGGCACAGGTACAAATCATATGTCTAATCTGGGCGGGCTCCAGGCCGCTGCCAGTATTATGAATTTTATTGACAGCAATATTGAAGCGGAGGTGATGGACGGCATCAAGGAAGCGGATGAGTTGTTGGCCAATAAAATCGCCGATATGATGTTTGTCTTTGATAACCTGATTGATGTGGATGACCGTGCCATTCAGGCGATCTTGCGTGAAGTGGCCACTGATGTGCTGATTCTGGCGCTGAAAGGGGCAGACACGTCCCTGCAGGAAAAAGTGTTCCGCAATATGTCAAAACGTGCAGCAGAATTGTTGCGTGATGACCTGGAAGCTAAAGGCCCTGTGCGTGTCAGTGAAGTTGAGGAAGCCCAGCGTGAAGTGCTGGCAACGGCTCGCCGCCTGGCAGACGAGGGTGAAATTGTCCTCGGCGGCGGTGGTGATGAAATGATCTGATATCGATGAGGCCTGATGATGAAGTCTGACGATACAGAAGTAACCCGAATTCCTGCCTCTGAACACCCCCGTGTAACCCCCTGGCTTTTGCCTGAGGTGACGGGTTCTCATGTGGTTGCGCTTGAAACGAAGCGAAAAAAGGCACCTGATACAACGCCCGTGCCCGGGCCTGAAAATGCAGGTCTGGCGGTTCAGCCGCCCAAGCCACCGCCGGATATTGTCACGGTCTCCCAGGCAGAAGAGATCAGGGAAGCGGCTTATCAGGATGGCTTGTTGCAGGGCCTGGTGGAGGGGCGGGAAAAAGGCCATGTGGAAGGTGTTGAAAAAGGCATGGCGCAGGGGCGCGAAGCGGGGCATCAGCAGGCATTGCAGGCCGGAAAGGCCGAGACAGACCAGATGGTGATGAATCTGGCAAAAATGATTCAGTCGCTTGAGCAGCCTGTGGCAGAACAGTCCCGCCAGATAGAGTCCTTGTTGTCTGATCTGGTGCTTAAGCTGGCCCGTGCCGTGGTGGATGCCGAGCTGAAAACCCGCCCTGAATTGCTGCAAGAAGCCCTTGGCAAAGCCTTAGTGCAATTACCCCAGGGGGCGGGCGACTTAAAAATTCTGGTTTCACCTGCTGATTATGCTCAGGTGGAATCCGTGGGCAACCTGCTTTCCTTCCCGGTTTCTGTGATTGCTGAGGGCTCTATAGTACCGGGTAGTTTTCAGATTAAATCAAGCAATACGCTGATTGTTTCAGACCTTGAATCCCGCTTTGAGCACCTGGCCGCGCAGTTGTTCAGTTCTCTGTCCTCGCCAGGATCTGATGTATATGACTGATCTGCTTTCCCGCCTGTCGGGTTGTTTGGCTACGCCCTTACGCCCCGAGCCTTTGCTGGTTGAGGGACATATTACCCGTATGATCGGACTGACACTTGAGGCGGTGGGCATACAGGCGGCGGTGGGTGACTGCTGCAAAATTCTGATAGGTGACGGGAATGTCGTTGAAGCTGAAGTGGTGGGCTTTTCCGGTGACCGTCTGTACCTGATGCCGCTTTATCCTATTGAAGGCCTTCAGCAGGGGGCAAAAGTTTATCCGTTGCACTATGCCGGTCAGGTACCTGTGGGTGATGAGTTATTAGGACGGGTGCTGAACGGCATTGGGAAACCTATTGATGGTCGCGGTGAGTTGCATACCCGTCAGGAGGCAACACTGGCTGGCGAAATCATCAACCCCTTGCAACGCGACCCTATTCATGCGCCCCTGGATGTGGGTATTCGGGCAATTAATTCGTTACTTACCGTGGGGAGGGGGCAGCGGCTGGGGCTGTTTGCCGGAAGTGGTGTGGGTAAATCTGTGCTGCTGGGTATGATGACCCGTTTTACGGAAGCTGAGATTGTAGTGGTGGGCCTGATCGGTGAGCGTGGCCGGGAGGTGAAAGAATTTATCGATCAGAGTTTGGGTGAAGAGGGCCTCAAGCGCTCAGTGGTGGTGGCTTCGCCTGCCGATGACTCACCGCTGATGCGGCTTCGGGCAGCTCAGCTGACGACCCGAATTGCAGAGTATTTTCGGGATCAGGGTAAAAATGTACTGCTGTTGATGGATTCCCTGACCCGCTATGCCCAGGCACAGCGTGAAATTGCGCTGGCTGTGGGTGAGCCCCCCGCCACTAAGGGCTACCCGCCCTCGGTTTTTGCTAAACTGCCAAAATTGGTCGAAAGGGCCGGAAACGGTCGCCCTGGTGGCGGTTCAATTACGGCTTTTTATACGGTCCTAACGGAAGGGGATGATCAACAAGATCCTGTCGCAGACTCGGCGCGAGCGATTCTCGATGGGCACGTGGTTTTATCCCGGCGTCTTGCTGAACAGGGCCATTATCCGGCCATTGATATTGAGGCTTCTATCAGCCGTGCCATGCCACAGATTATCGATGCCACTCATTTGCAGACGGCGCTTCGATTTAAGCAGCTATACTCGAAATACAGTCAAAATGAGGATCTGATCTCCGTAGGTGCTTATGTGCGCGGTAGTGATCCTGATACTGATTTTGCGATGGAACGTATGCCCGTGATGAAAACCCTGCTCTGTCAGTCGATGACAGAGCCTTTTAATTTGCAGGCATCCATGCAGCAGTTGATTATGGTATTAACCCCTATGCCTGATCAGGGCCGAACTTCAGCAACGGTATAAAAAATGGCTAAACGTTCTCAGCGCCTGCAGGTCGTGCTTGATTTGGCGGCGCGTAAAAAGAAAGATGCTGATCAGTTGCTGGCTGCAAGTCGTGCCCGCGTAGAACAGGATCGACGCCAGATTGATCAGCTCGCCAGCTTCTTATCTGAGTATCAGCAGCAATATGAAGCTGCAGGCAGGCAGGGTTTTGGTGTGGATAAAATTCAGGTCTATCAGGCGTTCATCGGTAAGATAACAGCGGCGCTGAATCAGCAGCAAAAGGCGCTCAAAATGAACACGGATGAGTTGGCGGCTGTTGAGCGTTACTGGACTCAGTGTTACGGCCAGGTCACGGCTATGGAGAAGCTGATTGACAAAGCACTGCTTCAGGAACGGCAGCTTGAGGATAAGCGTCTTCAGCAACAACTGGATGAGCGCTCCCAGCTTGTGCGAACAAATTTTATCTGATTTTTAAAACTGGCCTTGTTCTTGCTCGTATCTCTCTCAGGTTGATCCTGTCAGGAGTACAAAATGAGTGACCAACGTGTCAGCCCGGGCTCTGCCGGGGGGCTGCTATCAATACCTGTTATGCCCCCTGCGGCGGGTCAGGCCGCTGAATTATCTGTTGCCGGTACTCAGCCTTTTAATGCGCTGATGCAATCGCAGGCGGCAGGTTTCACCGGGCCAATACAGCAGCCTGTCGGCGATACGTTGCCGCAGAGCGGCGCACCTTTGCCTGCTGAAGATAAGCTGAGTTTACCTGTCGGCCTGATCGGGTTGCCCTTTGAAGGGCAAGTGTCTGTTAAAGCGGCTAATCCGGAGTTGGCAGAGGTTGCCGGTCCGCACGTTGATGCCGGAATACAGACAGGTTTCCCTGGCGAGCAGGCAGTGCCGCCTGGTACGGCGCGTAGTATTTCTGATACAGGCTTCTCTGATACCGGGTCTGTAAAGGCCGCTATACAGTTTAAGGAGCAGTGGCCAGGCATAACACCCGGTAAAACAGAATTTGTGCTTGAAACCTCAGAAGTGGAGTCGCTGGTTCAGGATGTACTGTCAGATCAACGTATCTTTTTTTCACCCCTGCTGAACCCTGAACAACAAGTGATTGTCACTCAATACCGGAATTCGCCTGCAGAGGTTTTGGGGGCCGGTGTAATAGACTCCGGGCAAATCGGGCAGACGGCTCCGCCGGAGGCACCGGAGCAACAGGAGTCCGCTTTACCTGAGGAGCAAACAGATCCTCCCCCTCCCGGATTATTTATTGCTGATACAGCGGATAACCTGAGCGCTCTGCCCGACAGAGCAGGGCTTAATGTTGTGTCACCCGCAGACAGTGCAGCGGCGAGGGTTTTTATGCAGCCAGGCCTTTCTGCATCAGTTATGAAAGAGGCTGTCCTCCGGTCCGGGGCTGATGATCTGGTGACTCCGCCTGTATCCTCCTTTCGGCCAGCGCCGACTGCTGAACCCATTGACGGGGTACCAGCCCCTGCTGCTGATGTATTGAGGAGCCCTGGTTTGCCTGACACCCGTGCCGGACGGGTGCCGGTTCCTTTAACGGCTCGTCAGGGTGATGCTGCTCCTGAGGCTCTGTCAGTCGGGGCAGTTAATACAGAAGAGACCAGTGACAATTTAGCAGCAACGGGGCTTAACAGCCCCTCGCCTCCGATAAGCGATGCCCGGCCCCGGGTGGATACGCCTTTACAGCCCGCTGAAGCGCGTGCCCCTCAGGTGCAAACCTCTTTAACGCCCCGTCAGGATGGTGTGGCTCCTGAGGCCCTGTCAGCCGGTGCAGACGATACGGATGATCGTTTGACGGGGTCAAAACCGGGTATCGCTGATAAACCGTCGGCAGGTTTACGCCCGGACAGCGCCGGTTTATTTTCTTCCAGCGCGGTGTTTGTTAATCAATCGGAGCAGGCACTTAAAATGACGGCATCTCAGGCACAGACAAGTTTGGCAGGTAAAGGTCAGATGGGCTCGCCTGGTTGGAATAATGCACTCAGTGAACGCATTGTGGTGATGACGGCCCAAAGAGGTCAGGTGGCAGAAATTCAGCTTGATCCGCCTGAGCTTGGCTCCCTGAGAGTCCGTTTGCATATTGCCCAGGATCAGGTAAATGTCAGTTTTGTATCCCCCCATGCCTCAGTGCGGGATGCGGTCGAGCAGAGCATACCCCGGCTGCGTGAAATGCTGGAGCAGCAGGGCCTGAACCTTGCCGATTCCTCGTTTTCTGAGCAGAGCGGAGATGATTCCCCGGAGCAACATTCCTCGCATCAGGCACAGGCAGGTGGTAGCGATCAGATGGTCGTAACCGGGCCTGATGCCGGGCTGGCCGAGGCTGGTACCATGTCCCTTGTGGATTACTACGCCTGAGTCCCTTCAGACACAAAATCAGTGTGTTATAGTAGGTTCATCTTATGAACAAAGGCCCCGGTGGCCGTTATTTGACATACTGTCCTGGGAGATAGGGAATGGCAGAAAATGAGAATACAGAAGCGGAAGCCGGTGAAGAAGAGAGTGGCAAAAAGAAGTCCGGACTTAAGCTGATCATCATTGTGGCTGCTCTTCTGCTGGTGCTGGGCGGTGGCGGGGCAGCGGCCTATTTTTTGTTATTAGCTGAGCCATCCGGAGGAGGGCAAGAGGGAGCTGAGGACGTGGCGGTTCACTTGCCGGCTATTTATACCAAGATACGTTCACTGGAAGGGCGGCCTATGTTTGTTGTGCCGCTGCGCAGTAAAAAAACAAAAGTGGGTCGCGGGCATTATATGCAGGCCTATGTCGAGGCAAAAACCCGGGATCCAGCGGTGGAAGCGACCTTGAAATTGCATATGCCGGTGATTGTATCCCGCCTGAATCGGGTGTTTGCTGCTCAGGAATTTGAAGTTTTACAGACATCTGCCGGGCGTGATGCCCTGCGCCAGTCGGCCACGGATGCGGTGCGTGAAGTGATGATGGAAAAGATCGGCAAACCCGGCGTTGAGTCCGTATTATTTACCAACTTTGTGATGCAGTGATTTAAGCGATGTCGGTAAAAGACCTTCTTTCCCAGGATGAAATCGATGCGCTGTTACATGGTGTAGATGATGGCGGCGTTGAAACCTCTGAGGAGGTTGAGCCGGAGGATGAGGAAGCTGTTCGTCCTTATGATCTGGCCAGTCACGAACGCATTGTTCGTGGCCGCATGCCAACGCTGGAGATGATAAATGAGCGCTTTGCCCGCCACACACGTCTGAGTTTGTTTAACCTGTTACGCCGTACCGCCGATGTGGCGGTGGGTGGTGTACAGGTGATGAAGTATGGCGATTATGTACATACCCTTTATGTGCCGACCAGCATGAGTCTGGTGAGGGTTATCCCTCTGCGGGGTACTGCGTTGTTTATTATGGATGCCAAACTGGTGTTCAAGTTGGTAGACAGCTTTTTCGGCGGGGACGGGCGTCACGCAAAAATTGAAGGGCGGGAGTTTACGCCGACTGAAACCCGCCTGGTACACAAGGTTATCTATCAGTTTTTTAACGATCTTCAGGAGTCCTGGTCACCGGTTATGCCGCTGGACTTTGAATACCTGGGCCACGAAGTGAATCCGGCTATGGCGAACGTGATCAGTCCCGGCGATGTGGTTGTGGTGAGTAGTTTTCAGGTTGATCTGGACAGCGGCAGTGGCGAATTTCACGTAGCGATGCCTTATTCTATGCTCGAGCCGATCAGGGATAAACTGGTTGCAGGGGTGCAAAGCAATGAAGAGCAGCGCGATGAACGCTGGCAGATCGCGATGCGCCGCGACATTATGATGGCGAAGCTGAACCTGCAGATGACGCTGGCAGAAAAAGAAGTCACTTTACGCGATGTGCTGGATTTTGAGGTGGGGGATGTGATTCCTGTTGATATACCTGAAAACCTGCGCCTGAAAGTGAATAAAGTGCCGGTATTTGAAGGTAAGCTGGGTGTTTCACGGGGCAACCTTGCCTTTAAACTTGTAGGCGAAGTTAAAAAAGAATTACGCCTGGATAAATAGCGCCTGAAGGGTGGAGTAGGTTTGCATGAGTGATGAAACAGCGGGACCGGATCAGCAGGCAATGGCTGATGAGTGGGCTGCGGCAATGGAAGAGCAGGCTGACAGCGGTGGCAGCCAGTCCGTGGAGCTTGACGAACTGAGCGATGATGCAGCACCGGTTAAAGACCCTAAAATGGATGTCATTCTGGACATTCCTGTCACGCTGACCATGGAAGTCGGAGGCACGGATATTGCTATCCGGAATTTGCTGCAGCTGAACCAGGGTTCAGTTATCGAGCTTAACCGCGTTGCCGGTGAGCCGCTGGACGTTAAAGTGAATGGCACCCTGATCGCCCATGGTGAGGTGGTGGTGGTTAATGACCGTTACGGCATTCGCTTAACGGATGTTATCAGTCCCCAGGAGCGCATTAAGCGTCTGAAATAGAGCCCCTATGCACTACTGCCTGTCGTCGATTATTTTATTGTGTTTACCCCTGTTTTCATATTCTGCTTCAGCGGCAAGTGAGTCGGACTTGGCTGCGCCCCCGACAGAAATAGCGTTGCCGATGGCTGATCCTTTTTCAGCTGATGCATTAGTGCAGTTGTTATTGGGGCTGCTCGCGGTTATCGCGCTGATTTTATTGCTGGCCTGGATTGCCAAACGCGCCCTGGGGGTGCCTCAGTCGGGGCGTTATATGCGGGTCTTAACCGGCCTGCCACTGGGTGCCCGGGAAAAAATTGTTCTGGTGCAAGTGGGTAAAGAGCAATTGCTACTCGGTGTGGCACCTGGTCGGGTATCTCTGCTAACCCGGCTTGAAGAACCGGTGGGCGAACCGGATAAACCTGATGCTTCCTTCGGGCAGCGTATATTGGAAGCAATGCAGAAGAGGCAGGGCTCTTGAAGGCGCTGCTGGCGGTTTGTTTGTTTTTTGTAGGTTTGGTGATGCCGGCGTCTGCGGCTGATGTGGGTATACCTGCCGTCAGCATAACCACCGGTGAGGATGGCGCAGAAAGTTATAGCGTCACTATCCAGATTCTTGCCCTGATGACCATGCTGACGTTCCTGCCAGCGCTGGTTATGATGATGACCTCTTTTACCCGCATTATTGTGGTCTTTGCCATACTTCGGCAGGCACTGGGTTTACAGCAGACACCTTCAAATCAGGTGTTAGTTGGACTGGCGATGTTCCTGACAATTTTTATAATGATGCCCGTACTGGAAAAAGTGAATACGCAGGCGGTGCAGCCTTATATCGAGGAGAAAATTGGGGTATTAGAAGCGGTTCAGGTGGCCAGTGGGCCGTTTCGTGAGTTTATGCTGAAGCAGACCCGCGAGACTGATCTTGATATGTTTATGAAAATTTCGGCGACGCCTAAAGTCAACGGACCCGAAGCGATTCCTTTTACTGTATTGGTGCCGGCTTTTGTGACCAGTGAGCTTAAAACGGCTTTTCAGATTGGCTTTATGCTGTTTATTCCCTTTCTGGTGATTGATATGGTCGTGGCCAGTGTTCTGATGGCCATGGGTATGATGATGTTGTCACCGGTGATTATTTCGCTACCCTTTAAGATCATGTTATTTGTGCTTGCTGATGGCTGGGCCATGGTGGTGGGCACTTTAGCCGCAAGCTTTGGGATATAGGGGTTTTGAATGACGCCTGATGCAGTGCTGGATCTGTATGGCGAAGCCTTTTTTCTGATTATCACGTTGGTAGTGGTGATTGTGCTGCCCAGCCTGATCGTGGGCCTGATGATTTCGATGTTCCAGGCTGCAACTCAAATTAACGAGCAGACTCTGAGCTTCTTGCCCCGTTTGATTATTACCTTGTTGATGATCACCTGGGCCGGTCCCTGGATTGTGGGAAAAATTAAAGATCTGTTTTCTTTCCTGTTTCATAACATTCCCTATTTCATAGGCTGACGCTGTGCTTGCGCTGGATATTTCACAGGTTGAGCAGCTGGTTTCATCTTTTCTGTGGCCCTTCTTTCGGATTGCGTCTTTTTTTATGGTTATCCCCATGATCGGTTCGCAGTTGGTGCCTGTCCGTGTGCGCATGGGGCTGGCATTGTCTGTTGCATTTGTTTTGATCCCCGTTTTGCCCGAAATGCCGGTTTATGAGGGTATCTCGATGCAGTCCTTTATTATGATTGCTCAGCAAATTCTGGTGGGCACTGTACTGGGTTTTATGGTGCAGCTGTTGTTTCAGGTATTTGTATTGGGGGCGCAGTTAATTGCCATGCAAATGGGTTTGGGGTTTGCATCAACGTCAGACCCCGCCAATGGTGTATCTGTGGTTATCCTGGGTCAGTATTATCTGATGATTGTAATGATGCTGTTTTTAGCGACCAACGGGCATCTGGTGATGATCGAGGTGCTGGTGAAAAGTTTTGAGTTAATCCCGGTTGAAAACGCCACACTGAGACTGGACTCATACTGGAAAATTGCATTGGCCGGGGGCTGGATGTTCTCAGCGGCTATGCTGATTGCACTGCCGGCTGTGACGGCGCTGCTGATAGTGAATTTTTCGTTTGGTGTGATGACAAGGGCAGCGCCTCAGCTGAATATTTTTGCGATTGGTTTTCCTTTCACTATGCTGATGGGGTTGTTGATTGTCTGGATAACTCTGGGTGGTTTTCTCGACCACTACTACAGGGTGACTGAATTTGTACTGGATCATATTATGAGCCTGATGGTAGTAGGTTAATCGTGTATGGCAGAAGAAACCGGTCAGGAAAAGTCAGAAGAACCCACGGCGAAACGTCTCTCAGACGCCCGCGAAAAAGGCGATGTTCCGCGATCCCGTGAGCTGGTCACTATGGCTGTCCTGCTGGCGGCGTCTGCGGCTGCCTTGATGTTTGGTGGTCAATTGGCGCAGCGAATGCTTAATATGATGCGTAATGCTTATGAGCTGGATCGTGCTGTGATCTTTGATGTGCAGCAGATGTTTCTTTATCTTGACAGCTCATTTTATGAGGCGCTGATCAGTCTGCTGGGTTTTTTTGGTCTGGTATTGCTCGCAGCTTTGGTAGGTCCGATAGCGCTGGGGGGCTGGAATTTCAGTGCGCAGGCGGTTGCGCCTAAAGGCAGTCGTCTGAACCCCTTGTCCGGGCTCAAACGTATGTTTTCTCTGAATGCGCTGGTTGAGTTGCTTAAAGCACTGGGCAAATTTTCCATAGTAGCGACAGTAGCGGTTTTGGTGCTTTGGTTTATCAAACCTGAGCTGCTGGCACTGGGCAAAGGTGATGCCCGAAGTGCGGCGGCTGCAGCTGTTGAAATCGTTATCTGGGTTTTTCTGATGCTCAGTGCCAGCCTGATTATTATTGCGGCTATTGATGTGCCTTTTCAGCTTCACTCCTACTCTAAAAAGCTAAAAATGACGATGCAGGAGATTAAAGATGAATTTAAAAATAGCGAGGGTAAGCCCGAAGTAAAAGGCCGTATCAGGCAGTTGCAACGTGAAATTTCCCAACGACAAATGATGAAAGAGGTGCCAGAGGCGGATGTGGTTATTACTAACCCAACCCATTACTCTGTGGCCCTGAAGTATGACACTGATCGCAGTGATGCACCGATTGTGGTGGCGATGGGGGTTGATTTTGTTGCGCTTAAAATCCGGGAAATTGCAAAAGCACATGATGTTCCCATTCTTTCAGCCCCGCCTTTGGCGCGTGCGCTTTACCACTCGTCTGAAGTGAATCAGGAAATAGCATCAGGTCTTTTTACCGCGGTTGCCCAAGTACTGGCCTATGTCTTCCAGCTTAAAAGCTCTAAAAGCTACCAGGCTCAACGACCGATCCCCCCTGATGAGGGCGATTATGAAATACCGGAAGAGTATCGTCGTGATGAGTGATTTTATGGCGTAAATTTTGCTGAAAAAGGTGAAAATTAATTAAGGCGTCAAAAAAACGTTCGATTCCTGTCATCTTAGGTCGCTGCTGCGGTAAACTTCAGGGTATTTGATTGTTGCGTCAATAAGTTGGCGGTGGTGTGTTGAGTGAATAGAACGGCAGTAATGACCAGTGTGCGCAGTCTCACCCGGGGAAATCTGGGTGTGCCGTTTCTGTTGCTGATTATTCTGGCGATGGTGACGCTGCCTGTTCCGCCGTTTCTGCTCGATGTGCTTTTTACCTTTAATATCGCACTCTCCATTGTTGTCCTGCTGGTCAGTATTTACGCATTACGCCCGCTCGAATTTGCTGTTTTTCCCAGTATCCTTCTGATCGCGACTTTAATGCGTCTGGCACTGAACGTGGCTTCAACGCGTGTAGTGCTGCTTTATGGCCATGAAGGCGGCGACGCGGCCGGTAAAGTGATTGAGGCCTTTGGCGCGGTGGTTATTGGGGGGAACTATGTTGTAGGCCTGGTTGTTTTTATGATTCTGGTCATCATCAACTTTGTAGTAGTGACTAAAGGTGCCGGGCGCATCTCCGAAGTCAGTGCCCGCTTTACCCTGGATGCTATGCCAGGCAAACAAATGGCCATTGATGCGGATCTGAATGCAGGCCTGATTGATCAGGATACCGCCAGAGCCCGGCGTGAGGACGTGACTCAGGAAGCTGATTTTTACGGCTCAATGGATGGTGCATCGAAGTTTGTGCGTGGTGATGCGGTTGCGGGCATACTGATTCTGGTGATCAATATACTGGGTGGTTTTTTTATCGGCATTTTGCAGCATGACCTGGATGCCAGTGTCGCGGTTGAATACTACACGCTGTTGACGATTGGTGATGGTCTGGTCGCGCAGATACCGTCCTTGCTGTTGTCGACTGCCGCCGCAATTATGGTTACCCGCCAGAATGCCTCTCATGATATGGGGCGTCAGGTGGTTGCTCAATTGTTTGCCTCCCCTAAATCTTTGGCGGTTACAGCCGTTATCCTTTTTATAATGGGTGTTGTGCCGGGTATGCCGCATATCGCTTTCTTATCGCTTGCAGCAGCAGCGGGGGGCGGGGCCTGGTATATTTATAAAAATCAGCAGCAACAGGCTGTTCTGGAAGCTGAACAGGCTGAGCAGGCGCAGGAAGCAGACCTTCAGGTGGCGGATGAGCAACAGGATAAAAAAGATCTGGACTGGGATGATGTGATGCCGGTGGATATGATCGGGCTCGAGGTTGGTTATCGCCTGATTCCTATGGTCGATAAAATGCAGGGCGGTCAGTTGCTGAGCCGTATTAAAGGTGTACGCAAAAAGCTCTCCCAGGACCTGGGTTTCCTGGTGCCTTCTGTACATATCAGGGATAACCTGGATCTGCTGCCCGGCGCTTATCGGATTACACTGATGGGTGTGGTTGTGGGGGAAGCTGAAATTTATCCTGACCGCGAACTGGCTATTGATCCCGGACAGGTGTTTGGTCCTCTGCAGGGTATTGAAGTGAAAGACCCGGCGTTTGGCCTGGATGCGGTCTGGATTGAACAGTCGAATAAAGAGCATGCGCAGTCTTTGGGTTATACGGTGGTTGATGCTTCAACCGTTGTAGCAACACATCTTAATCAGCTGCTGCAGAGTAACGCCCATGAATTACTGGGGCATGAAGAAGTACAGCAATTATTGGATATGTTGGCTAAAGGTTCTCCTAAACTGGTAGAAGAGCTGGTACCGGCTAAAGTGTCGGTCAGTGTCTTACTGAAAGTTTTACAGAATCTGCTGATGGAGCAGGTGCCGCTGAAAGATTTTCGCACGGTGGCCGAAACCCTGGCGGATGCGTCCGGTCGTACACAGGATCCCGTTGCGTTAACGGCAGCAGTACGTGTGGCTTTGTCTAAACTGATTGTACAGACCATTAATGGCTCTGACGCTGAATTGCCGGTGATTACACTGGATGCCCAGCTTGAACAGTTACTGCTGTCTTCGGTGCAGCAGCAGGCTGACGGTGGTGGTCTGGTGCTTGAGCCGGGTATGGCTGAGCGGTTACAGACATCTCTGGCGGCCACGGCTTCGCAGCAGGAGATGAACGGACGGCCTTCCATATTGCTGGTTGCAGCCCCCGTCAGGCCATTGATGGCGAAGTTTGTTCGTTATGGTGATCATCATATTCATGTGCTTTCATACCAGGAGATTCCTGAAAGCAAGAAGGTGACTATTGTAGCAACGGTGGGGGGGCAGCAAAATGTGTAGACAGCTATTCAGGCCCTGCCCGGTAGCCGGGACTAAGGTGGACTATGAAAGTTAAACGCTTTTTTGCACCGGATATGCGGCAGGCCATGGGGCGGGTGCGGGATGAAATTGGCCCGGACGCAGTGATTGTTTCTAACCGCCGGGTGGCCGGTGGTGTCGAAGTGGTTGCGGCCCATGAGCAGGAATATGAAGCGGCTCAGGTCGAGTTTAAGCGTGAGCGTGCCCGCAAACGCCGCCAGGATGAACAAATCCGTTTGCTGACCGGACACAAACAGCCTGCAGACAATCCGGCGCTTGATGCTGAGATGGAAAAAGCAAAAGCCCGTATAGCATCCGCGCAGCGTGAGACTGAAGTGCCTTCAGCCGTGACAGGGACACGTAATCAGCAGATCGAACGTGAGGATGATTTAGAGTCCATACTGGCATCACTTAAAAGTCGTCAGGTCGAGCGTGCCCAGGCCGCTCATCAGGGCTTTGTGCGCTCTCAGGAGCGCCCCGACCCGGCAGTTTCGCCAGCAGGCGGCGCAGAGCAAGGCGCTTTACTGGCTATGCAGCAGGAAATACATCAGCTGAGAGCTATGTTAGAAAAGCAGGTGCAGGCTCAGGCAGAGATGAATGAGCCGCACTCATTGCTTTTGCATAAATTAGGCGCACTGGGAATCGGACAGCGCCTGGCCCGGCATCTGGTTGCCGCCGTTGAGCCGGGACTTACGCCGGAAAAAACCTGGCAAACCCTGCTGACCAGGCTTGCAGAGTCCATACCGGTTGTGGGTGAGGAGTTCACTGAGCGCGGTGGCATGATTGCTTTTGTCGGACCCACAGGGGTGGGGAAAACAACCACGATCGGTAAGCTTGCGGCACGTTATGTCCTTAAATATGGCAGCTCCAGTCTGGCACTGGTGACAACAGATACTTACCGTATTGCGGCTCATGAGCAGCTGAAAACCTTCGGACGCATTCTGGATGTGCCGGTGCGGGTGGTGGACGGGGCTAACAGTCTTGAGCAGGTTTTACAGTCTCTGCGTAATAAAAAGCTGGTGCTGATTGATACGGCAGGCCTGAGTGCAGGCGATCAGCACAGTCGTCAGCAGTTTGATATGCTGGACGGTGTTTCCCTGCGTATGAAAAAATTGCTGGTTGTGTCCTGTTCCAGTCAGCGGCAGGTCATTGAAAAAGGCTATGAGGCCTATAAGAGGCTGGGCCTGAATGGTTGTGTATTAAGCAAGATGGACGAGTCCGGCAGCCTGGGCGATGCGCTTTCTTTTGTTGTTGAACGAAACCTGGCCGTCGCTTACGCGGCGCACGGGCAAAGAATTCCGGATGATATCGGGGTGGGTAATAAGCGTGAACTGGTGAGTCGTGCGGTACTCACAGCTCAGGAATCGTCAGAATCCGGTGATGGCATGCCTGATGAACTGTCGAAAATCCGGCCGCTGTTTAATGCGGGCTAATCATGAAATGGAATAGACAGCTATGAGTTCAAGATCCGTAAAGGTGATTGCAGTGACCGGAGGTAAGGGTGGCGTAGGTAAGACCAGTGTGTCTGTGAACGTATCACTTGCGATGAGTCAGATGGGCCGCAGGGTTGTGCTGATGGATGCCGATCTGGGGCTGGCAAATGTTGATGTGATGATGGGACTGAACCACAGACGCAATATTGTGGATGTACTGGAAGGTAATTGTCGCCTGAAAGATGTATTGATCCCGGTCTCTGAGAATTTCAGTATTGTGCCGGCATCATCCGGTACACAGGAAATGACGGCCCTGAGTGTGCACGAACATGCTGAACTGATTCACGCTTTCAGTGATCTGGCCGATGATATTGATGTGCTGGTGGTGGATACTGCGGCGGGTATCTCGGATGCTGTCATCAGCTTTGTACGGGCCGCTCAGGAAGTGTTAGTGGTTGTCTGTGATGAGCCGACCTCTATCACAGATGCTTACGCTCTGATTAAACTTCTGAGCAGGGATTATCATACGGCGCGTTTTCGAGTACTGGCGAATATGGTGCGCACCGATCAGGAAGGGCGTAATATGTTTGCAAAGCTGCAGACCGTTACGGACCGGTTTCTGGAAGTAACTCTTCAATATGTGGGTTCAATCCCTTATGATGAAACTGTTCGTAAGGCAGTGCAGCGACAAACTGCTGTTTTAGAAGCATTTCCCAAGAGTAAGGCAGCTCTGGCCTACCGCCGACTCGCAATGAAAGCAGATGCCTGGCCGGTGTTAACCTCACCCCGCGGGCACCTTGAGTTTTTTGTTGAGAGTTTGGTGCGGGGAAACCTGTCTGAAAATCGATGAAGGGGTGGCATGTATAACCAGCTTCAATTCACATCAAGTGATGAGTTGATAAAACAGTATGCGCCGCTGGTTAAACGCATCGCTCACCATCTTATGGCTCGCCTTCCCTCTACGGTTGTCCTGGATGATCTGATTCAGTCCGGCATGATTGGTTTGCTGGAAGCGTCATCCAAGTATGATCCGGGCAAGGGTGCCAGCTTTGAAACTTATGCAGGCATCCGTATCCGTGGCTCTATTATCGACGAAGTCAGGCGGGGCGACTGGACACCACGTTCTGTTCATCGAAACGGGCGCAGGATCTCAGAGGCCATCCGGCAGATTGAGTTACGTACCGGTCGTGATACGAGCGACGCGGAAGTCGCTAAAGAGCTGGGCATTTCGGTAGATAACTATCATGCCTTGTTAAAAGATTCACTGGATAGCCGTTTGTTCAGCCTGGATGAATTATTAAACCCCCGGGATGACTACCCTGGTGAGCAGGTGGCGGCCGCCGACCGTGGCCCGAATTTTAAAGTTGAAGAACAGGCTTTTCTGTCGGCATTGATTCAGGCCATAGAAAATTTACCAGAACGCGAGAAACTTGTGCTCTCCCTGTACTATGATGAAGAACTGAACCTTAAGGAAATCGGACAAGTGTTAGGGGTGAGTGAGTCGAGGGTTAGCCAGATTCACAGTCAGGCTGCATTGAGGTTGAGATCCCGATTAGGAGAGTGGCGTTAATAACAGTTGACCAGGCGTCTTGAAAGTTGCACTAATTGGTATTCAGCTCTTAAATGATCTGTAGTTTGTTACGGGAGAATGATGTTGAAAAAAGACATCAAGATTCTTGTTGTAGATGATTTCTCTACAATGAGAAGAATAATTAAAAACCTATTAAAGGAACTGGGGCTAACCAATATTGTTGAGGCCGATGACGGCGCAACAGCGTTACCTATTCTTAAAGCGGGTGGCATAGAATTTCTGATTACCGATTGGAATATGCCAAATATGACGGGTATTGATTTGATCCGGGAGGTACGGGCAGACCCGAAACTCTGTGATATTCCGGTTTTGATGGTTACTGCCGAAGCCAAACGGGAGCAGATTATTGCTGCAGCACAGGCCGGCGTGAACGGGTATGTTGTAAAACCCTTTACTGCCACTGTCCTCAGGGAAAAAATTGATAAGATCTTCGAACGCCTGGAAGGGTAACCATTGAAAGGTTGATTATGTCCGGTATAGAGAATCTCCGTAGCGTTGAGCATTTTGAAGACCTTCTGCAGGAAAAGGCGGGCAGACTGGTTGACGTATTATCTGAGGGTGATATCCCGGCGGCCATGAACCTGATCAACGAACTCTATGAATTTCGCCATCAGGTTTTTTTTCAGGAAGTGGGTGCACTGACCCGCGGGTTGCATGAGGCAATCAAGTCAGTCGGAGCGGACGTTCAGGACTCGCTCCAGAATGGTAAGTTACCGGTTGGTTTACATGATGCCTCCCATAGTCTGGATTACGTCGTTGAACTGACGGAAAAAAATGCCCATGAAACTATGGATCGTCTGGATCAGGCATTAAGCCTGGTGGCAGCAGTAGAGGCGGAAGGCGTTAGCGCTGTTGCAGGTGAAAGCCTGACAGCGCTGCGATCAGAACTAACCGACATACTGGTTTCTCAGAGCTATCAGGATATTGCAGGCCAGTTGATTAAAAAAGTGATCGCGCTGGTGACCCGGCTTGAGCATCATCTGGTTCAGCTGATGGGAATGGCTTCTACGGTGGAACGGCTGACGGGTGAACCACAAAACACCGATACAAACGCGGTGCCTGAAACTGAGGCGGATGTAATGGCCGAGGGCCCTCAGGTAAAAGGGAAAAACGCCTCTGGTTTGGCCTGTGAGCAGGATGAGGTCGATGAACTGCTCTCAAGTCTCGGTTTTTGAAAGGAGCTCGGTATGAGTTTGGATGTTGATCAGGAAATTCTGGAAGACTTCCTTGTTGAGGCTGGAGAAATCCTTGAATTACTGTCTGAGCAGTTAGTTGACCTGGAGCAGCGGCCGGGTGATAAAGACCTGCTGAATGCGATATTTCGTGGATTCCATACGGTAAAAGGGGGGGCCGGATTTCTGCAACTCGAGCCGATGGTGGAGTGCTGCCATAAAGCTGAAAATCTATTTGATTTACTGCGCAATGGCGATCTGGCGATATCCCCGGAATTGATGGACGTCGTGTTACAGGCGCTGGATGCCGTTAACGTGATGTTTGATGCCGTACGTAATGGCCTGACGCCTGAGCCAGCCAATGCCGGGTTGATGCAAACATTGCTTAATTACACCCGGGGTGAGCCGCCAGCGCCCGTTGTGCCGCCAGCGCCTGAACCCGCTGTGCCGCAACGACCTGAACAGGCAGCTCAGGACAGAACCAGTGCCGAGTTTGATATGTTGTTAAATGCACTGGAAGAAACCTCTGCGCCTGTACAGCCGGTGGCTGGCACGGCGGAAGCCGGGAGCGCAGATGACCTGATTACTGAGGATGAGTTTGAAGCCCTGCTGGATGAGTTGCATGGACCGGGCGGCGCACCCAGGGCTGCTACCGAGACAGTTATACAGTCCGGTGACGGCCTGATTACAGAAGATGAATTTGAGTCTTTGCTGGATGACCTTCAGTCAAAAGGCCAGGGGGCTTTTGCACACTCAAACGCAGAAAATATATCAGCGATCAGCCAGGCTGATACGATGCCCCGAAAAGAGGTGGCACTCAAAAAAACGGCAGCAGTAAAATCTGTCGCCACCGCTAAAACCGCCCTCACAAAAAGCACTAAAGACACTAAATCTGCACCGGCAGCGCACGCTAAACCTGCGGCTGAGAACAATGTCCGTGTTGATACCCGCCTGCTTGATAAAATTATGAATATGGTGGGTGAGCTGGTATTAGTGCGCAACAGGCTTGTGCGCCTGGGGGTTACCCACGAAGATGAAGAAATGGGCAAAGCGTTGGGCACGCTGGATATGGTGACGGCTGACCTGCAGATGTCTGTGATGAAAACACGGATGCAGCCGGTGAAAAAAGTATTTGGGCGTTTTCCACGGCTGATCCGGGATTTATCCCGCAGCCTCAAAAAAGAGATTAACCTTGAACTCAAAGGTGAAGATACCGATCTGGATAAGAACCTGGTTGAGGCGTTGGCAGATCCGCTGATTCACCTGGTGCGCAATGCTGTTGATCACGGTATAGAGTCGCCTGAGCAGCGTGAAAAGCTGGGCAAAGCTCGTGAAGGCCATGTGCTACTTTCTGCTGAGCAGGAAGGGGACCATATTCTGTTGATTATCCAGGATGACGGTGCCGGAATGGATGCTGATAAGTTACGTCAGCTGGCCGTTGACCGGGGCATGCTGGACTCAGAGGCTGCGGGTCGTCTGACCGACCAGGAATGCTTTAACCTCATTTTCCAGGCGGGATTTTCGACTAAAACTGAAATTTCAGATGTGTCGGGCCGGGGCGTGGGTATGGATGTAGTTAAAACTAAAATTACCCAGCTTAATGGCACATTAAGTATTGATTCAGTCATCGGGCAGGGTAGTCGCATCGCCATTCAGGTACCCCTGACCCTGGCTATTATGCCAACGCTGATGGTGATATTGGAAGGTCAGGCATTTGCATTGCCGCTGGTAAATGTTAATGAGATATTTAACCTGGATTTGACAAAAACCAATGTTGTAGACGGGCAGCAGGTTATTATTGTGCGGGACCAGGCGCTGCCCCTGTTTCATCTGAAACGCTGGCTGATCGGTGGTAAACATGATGAAAACCTGCCCAAACAGGGTCATGTAGTGATCGTAACAGTGGGGACTCAGCGGGTTGGCTTTGTGGTGGATCAGCTGGTGGGCCAGGAAGAGGTGGTGATTAAGCCGCTAGGCACTATATTACATGGTACACCGGGCCTGTCCGGTGCAACCATTACGGGCGATGGCCGTATTGCTCTGATTATTGATATTCCTAATCTTCTGAAACGCTACGCCCGTTAGACCGGACATAAAGTGATGAGAATTTATGGCCGTTAAGGTTTTGATTGTTGATGACTCAGCGTTTTTTCGAAAGCGGATTACTGAACTGCTGGACATTGATCCGCGTATTACCGTTGTTGGTACTGCTGTGGATGGTCGGGATGCAATCGAAAAGGTGAAGCAGCTTCGGCCGGACGTGGTAACTATGGATGTTGAAATGCCTCAGATGAACGGCATTGAGGCACTCCGGGTGATCATGAAAGAGTGCCCGACCCACGTTATGATGCTTTCTTCGCTTACGCGGGAGGGTGCGACCACCACGCTCAAGGCGCTGGAAGCGGGTGCTGCTGATTATCAACCCAAGGATATTCGTGAATGGGTAGCCGGTGCCAGCCCGTCTAAAGAACTCTTCAGGGACAAGGTTGTTGCACTGGGCAGGCACCGTTTACGTGTGGGGCGGGTGCGCCGGGTTGCATCAATCGCTATGAAGAGAGAAGCGCAGGTGTCTCCGTCCGCTACTGCACCTCAGGCACAAGTGAGCCGTCCGCCGCGTTCGGTAATGCCTGCTTTACCAAAATCAGGTTATTCCGGCAGGCGTTTTCCTGAGTGTCGTATCGTGGTGATAGGTTCGTCGACGGGCGGGCCTGCGGCTTTGCAGAAAATATTAATTCAGTTGCCTGAACATTACCCTTACCCCATTCTTTTAATTCAGCATATGCCGAAGGCGTTTACAGCTGTATTTGCTGAACGCCTGAATCAGCAGTGTAAAATTAATATAAAAGAAGCGGTCGATGGTGATCTGTTAAAGCCAGGCCACGCACTTCTGGCACCGGGTGGCCAGCAGCTTATAGTTGATCCGCGAAACCCTGAACGGGTTAAAATTCTGCCTGGCGACGAGCGTATGACCTATAAACCGAGTGTCGATATTGCCTATGCTTCAGTTGCCAGGAGTTTTGGTTCTGATGTGCTGGCTATTATTTTGACCGGTATGGGGGCTGATGGCACCGAGGGTGCGCGCCTGCTTCGGCGTAATAATGCAACCATCTGGGCGCAGGATGAGCAAAGCTCTACTATTTTTGGCATGCCGGGATCAATTATTAAAGAAAACCTGGCAGATGAGATTCTTGCGCTTGATGAGATAGGTACCCTGCTTTGTAAAGGGAAAGGTGCTTAATGGATCCGATGACAATACTGGGTATATTCGCGGCCCTGGGTGCGGTGATTGGCGGACACTACCTGGATGGCGGGCTGCTGAATCAGTTAGTTAATTTACCTGCGGCACTGATCGTTTTTGGTGGCACGGTTGCGGCAGCTGCTGTCCAGACACCTAAGAATGAATTTATGCGGGCGATAAAATTGCTTGGTTGGGCGTTTGGCGGTCGGCGTTATGATTATAATGAGGGCATTCAACAGGTGGTTAGCTGGTGTGCACTGGTGCGCAGTCATGGCTTGCTTGCGCTGGAAAAACCGCTGGATCAGCAAACGGATGTTTTTGTTAAAAATGGGTTGCAGATGCTGATCGATGGCCATAACGGGGAAGAGATCCGATCCTCTATGAGCACCGAAATGATTACTATTGAACAGACTGATTTACGTGCAGCCCGGGTGATCGAAAGTATGGGAGGCTATGCACCTACACTGGGAATTATTGGTGCCGTATTGGGTTTAATACAGGTGATGAGCCACCTGAAAAGCCCTGACGACCTGGGTGCCGGTATTGCACTCGCCTTTGTTGCAACGGTTTATGGGGTGGGTATTGCCAATTTATTATTGATTCCTTTGGCTAACAAAATTAAAGGTTTGGTCTTAAGCCGCTATAACTATCAGGAGATGATGCTCGAAGGGTTGTCAGCCATTGCTCAGGGGCAGAGCCCCCGGGTGATTCAGCAGCGGCTGCAGGGGTTTGTGGGTTAAGCTATGCCAAGACGTGAACCGCCGTCCGATTATGTTCATCAGGATCGCTGGGTTGTCTCTTATGCCGATTTTATTACGTTATTATTCGCATTTTTTGTGGTGTTGTATTCACTGTCCAGTGTGAATGAAGAAAAATATAAAGCCCTGTCTGAATCCCTGAGTGGTGCTTTTCAGTATGCAGGAGCAGAAGTGGCTGGCGGCGGTGGTGCGATTATTAATATCGGCGAGGAGCCTGTGGGGGCTTTTAAGCTGCCGGAGCCTGATGAACGGCGGGCTGTGCCTGATCCTCAGGAAACCGATGAGCTAAAACACATTCTTACCAGGCTTCAGGACAGAATCCTTCCAACGGTTCAGGGGCCGGGCATCCAGGTTACCGGTAATGAACTTTGGTTGTCGATAGAGCTAAGTGCCAGCATGTTATTTGAGTCCGGGCAGGCACTGCCAACGGCGGTCGCTGATGAGATACTGGAACGTGTGGCGATAATTCTCCGACCTTACGATAATCCGGTACATGTGGAAGGTTTTACGGATGACCAGGTGATAGATACCCGCCGGTTTCCTTCAAACTGGGAATTGTCTGCAGCCCGTGCGGCAGCGGTGGTCAGGTTGCTGTCTCACTACGGCGTAAACCCCGGGCGGTTGGCGGCGGTGGGTTACGGAGAGCATCAGCCAGCGTACAGTAACCGTACAGATGAGGGACGACAGTTAAACCGCCGGGTGGTGATTGTCGTGTCCCGTGATGAAAAAGTACGCCGCACTTTATCGGCATATGGTAGCCAGCAGATCAGTGAAGATGCAATTTCGACGGTGATTAAAACGGATGCAAAGACGCCGGGATCAGTGATTGAACAGATTGATACTGAGGCAGGCGGGAAACTGTTCCGACAGATAACGGCGCCGGATGCATCAGTACAGCAGGAAGACGAGTAACAGGTATGCAGGTATGGGCTGTTGCAAATCAGAAAGGGGGTGTGGGTAAAACAACCACCGCTGTGAGCCTGGCAGGTTTGCTCGCTGAAGCAGGGTACAAGGTATTATTGATTGACCTTGACCCTCATGGATCGCTGACCAGCTATTTCGGCTATGATCCGGATGAGTTGGAGTTGAGTGTTTTTGATCTGTTTGTCAGTGATTGCCCGGTCGATGCGCAAAGTGTGCAAAAAATGCTGCTTGAAACCTCTCATGAACGTATTGAGCTTATCCCGGCCTCTACCGCATTGGCAACGCTTGAGCGCAGGGCGGTCGGGCAGGAGGGCATGGGTTTGAAGATCGCCAGGGCCTTGCTGAAAGTGCGTGATCAGTATGACTACGTCATTATTGATACACCGCCGATTCTGGGTGTTTTAATGGTAAATGCGCTGGCCGCCTGTCAGCATTTGCTGGTGCCTGTGCAAACGGAGTTTCTGGCGCTTAAAGGGCTGGAGCGCATGGTGCGTACCATCAGCATGATTAATCAGGCACGCAGGAATAAGTTAAAGTACACAATTATTCCGACCTTCTATGACCGGCGTACGCAGGCATCAGTCGTCAGCCTGCGTGAGTTGCATCAGCGCTATACCGATAGAATATCCAGTGCTATTGTGCCGGTTGATCCTAAATTGAGTAACGCCAGTACAAAGGGTGTGGTTCCTTCTTCGCTTGATTCAGGCAGTCGGGGTGTACATGCCTATGCCCGCATACTGCGAACGCTGGTCGAATCACAAAAGCAGGCGTCGTTATGAGTAAGTCGTTCCCAAAAGGGGAGTATTTTACACCTCATACCGATAATCAGCAGGTGGTACTCGATTATCTGGAAGCCTTGCTTGAAGACCCTGAAGCGATTGTCTTAAGTACGGAAGCCGAACTAAGGGCAATAGGGGTTAACCTTGTTGAAGCTGATGCGGCGGTAACAGCGCCCGCAGATTCTGAAACAATGCCTGAAAAAAATATTCCGGCTACTAAGTTGAATAATAGTCCGGGAGTTTTATCCTCACCTGTGCAACCTGTGCAACCTGTGCAACCTGTGCAACCTGTGCAACCTGTGCAACCTGTGCAACCTGTGCAACCTGTGCAA
>JBMYOX010000041.1:0-32441 GCA_049599735.1 Pontibacterium sp.
TGAATAGACTCCCCGGCATCGCGCAGACACAAAAAAGGCGCCTGACGGCGCCTTTAATCAAAACTCAAACAGAATCATTGGCATTGTTATTTTTTCTTACGTGATTTTTTGCGTGCCTGCTTCATCTCTCTGATATGACGCTTCTCACGCTCTTTCTTCGCCAACTGTCGAGGTGTCAGTATGTTTCGCTTACTCTCAAACGGGTTATCACCGGTACGAAACTCAAACCGCACCGGTGTGCCTTTAATGCCCAGCACCTGCGTGAATTTATTTTCCATATAGCGCTTATAAGAACCCGGCAAAGCATCGGTCTGATTACCATGCACAACAATGATCGGTGGATTAGAGCCACCCTGGTGCGCATAACGCAGCTTAATACGACGACTACCCACCATTGGCGGCTGATGATCTGCCACCATGTCTTCCAGTAAACGGGTCAGACGGCTGGTTGTCCATTTTTCCATGGCACAACCGTAAGCTTCTTCAATGGAGCCGTACATGTCACCTACACCACTGCCATGCAGGGCTGAAATAAAGTGCATACGTGCAAATTCAGCAAACTCCAGCTTACGTCGAATTTGCTCACGTACCTGCTCTTTCTCGTCATGGCTCATGCCATCCCACTTATTAAGCGAGATCACCAACGCACGCCCTGTTTCCATCACAAAACTTAACATGCTTAAGTCCTGATCAGTCACACCATCTCGCGCATCAATAACAACCACAACGACATTAGCATCACGTACCGCCTGGAGCGTTTTTACAATCGAGAATTTCTCAACGGCTTCTGTGATGTTTTTGCGCCGACGTACACCGGCAGTATCTATCAACGTATAGTTTTTACCTTCACGCTCATAAGGTATATAAACACTGTCACGGGTTGTTCCCGCCTTATCGTAGACCACCACCCGGTCTTCGCCCAACATGCGATTGACCAGTGTTGATTTACCAACATTCGGACGCCCTACAATGGCGATTTTAATACTACGGTCAATCTGCTGTTTAAGCACCAAATCAACTTCGACATCGGGAATCACACTTAGCACATGCTCAACCAGAAGACTTACACCCCGGCCATGTGCAGCCGCAATAGGGGTTGGCTCACCCAAACCTAAGCCATGGAACTCGCCCATCGCTACGTCAGGATCAATACCATCGGTTTTATTTACGACCAGATAGCATTTTTTTTCAGTGCGCCGCAGATAATCAGCCAGGCGCTCATCATCAGGGTTCAGACCAGAACGCCCGTCCACCAGAAAGAGCACAATATCTGCTTCTTCGATCGCCTGCAGAGACTGCTTGGCCATTTCATGATCGATACCTGTTTCATCGCCGGTAATACCCCCCGTATCCACAACGATATAATCCTTTTCACCCATACGCCCTTCACCGTATTTTCGGTCACGGGTCAGGCCTGAAAGATCAGCAACCAGCGCATCGCGGCTTCTGGTTAATCGGTTAAAAAGTGTAGATTTACCAACATTAGGTCGGCCTACAAGTGCAATTACGGGAAGCATCAAATTACTCCAGCCAACAGGCAGGTAAAAACAAAACGGCGGCTACCCGCCAAAGCCGGTAGCCGCCCTATTAATCAGAACACGCTTATTTCAGCTGAAGAGCAACCAGACGGCCACTGTTCGCTAACGTGTAAAGTACGTTATCCACAACCTTCATATCGCCATAGACACCTTTAGAGTCTACTTGGTAACGTGCTATAAAATGCCCGTCCACCTGAGACATAAAGTGAATATAACCCTGAGCATCAGCCACAGCGACGGCGTTACTTAGGACGGCAGGTGATGTAATCGCACGATTTTTCAGCGCATCCTGACGCCAGACACTGGCGCTACTGGACTGATCAAATGCCTGAACCGCATCACCGGCTTCACTCACGTAAACATTACCAAAACCTGCTGCGAGACCCCGGTAACTGGAAACATTTTGAGACCAGATAATCTGAGCCTTGCGTGGGTCCATAGCCACTAAGCGCCCTTGGTAACTGGTGACAAACAAACGATTACCCACAAGCAGGGGGCGCCCATCAATATCTACCATACGCTCAAGCTCTGAACGACCCTGTGCAACGGCTACCCTGCGCTCCCAGAGAACTCGTCCGTTGTCATTACTGATAGCGGCAATTTTCCCACTGGCAAAGCCTGCCAGAGTTACATCCTGGGTTACGATAGGCGTACTGGTACCCCGCAGTGTCAGACGGGGAATCAGGCTATCGTAGGTCCAACGCCGCTCGCCAGTCACACGATCAAAAGCAACTAATTTACCGTTAATCAACTGAGCAACAACCAGATCCCGGTTCAACTGAGGCACAGAAACAACCTCGGTACTCACCGGCGCACGCCACAGTTCTTTGCCATCTTTACCATTAAGCGCGATAACTTCTCCGCTCTCACTAGCTACAGCCAGGGCACCAAAACCGGCACCCACACCTCCACTAAGCCTTACATTCAGCTCTGTCGTCCAGAGAGAGTGTCCATCGAGTCGGGAAAATGCCTGTATACGGCCATTATTATCAGTAGCAAAGACCTGATCACCGGATATCGCGGGCACAAACTGATGATATTTTTCACCCAGCCCAACACCGATGTCTGCACTCCAGATCACATCAACCGTTTTCTCTTCTGTAAAAGACGGCAGAGGATTAGGTTGTATCTCTTCTTCTGAGTCAGCCCAGAATCCACAGCCAGATATCACCAATGAGAGCCCGGCTAGCGCCATGCCGCGTACCAGCATTTTCATTTATTGTTCCCCGATACTCAGATCATCCAGTTTCATCGACAACAGGGGTCTGGCACTGCCCTGCTCAGCCGCTTTTTTAGCAGACTGATAAGCAGCTCGTGCAGCATCTGCATCACCTTTCATCAGGTACAGATCACCCTTAAGCTCATCAATGCTCACCTGAAAACGATCACCTCCGATTCCAGTAAGTAAACTCAGAGCTGTATCCAGATCACCTTTTGCAGCCTGAAGACGCGCTTTACGCATAGTTGCGACTACCTTCATTTCAGGTGAGGGCTCATGGCTCAAAACCCAGTCAATTTCAGTCAGCGCTTTATCAAACTCTTTTGCATCAACCGCAACCCGCGCCTGAATCAGCGCCGCATACCTTGCATACATGGAGTTTTCAAATTCAGTTTTTAACTGACCGGCCAGATGATTTGCCGTTGCCAGTTGATCCTGATCTTTGGACGGCCCTGAACCTGCAATCACCGCATCAAGCATATTCTGATAAAGCACAGAGGCATTTTCAGCTTCCACAGCCTGACGTTCCTGCCAGCCGTTCCAACCCACAACAACCGCTACCGCCAGACCAACACCCAGCAATAATGATTTGCCATTTTCATTCCACCACTGTTTAAGTGCCTGGACCTGTTCTTCCTCGGTGCGCATCTCAGCCACAACCGAACTCCTATTTATTAAACGTTAATAATCATGTCTGCCAGTGCAACTGACAGATCCTCACGCGCAACTTGTACCTGCCCCTGGTCACTGCGTAGCGGCTTAACCGTTACCAGGCCTTTTTTCAGCTCATCTGCACCTATAATCAGTGCAACAGAGGCTCCACTGCGGTCAGCTTTTTTCATCTGGCTTTTGAACGAACCACCGCCACAATGCAGCTGAATTCTAAGAGAACTCTCTGAACGCAAGCGTTCAGCAAGCAACAAAGATTCCAGAGCAGCTTCCTCACCCATCGCTGTCACATAAACATCAACAGACTGACGTACCGCTTCAGGCACCAGCTCCAGCGTTTCAAGCAGCAACACCAGACGCTCAACACCCATTGCAAAACCGACAGCCGGGGTTGCTTTACCCCCCAGTTGCGCGACCAGACCATCGTAACGGCCTCCGGCACAAACCGTACCCTGAGCGCCCAGCTGATCGGTCACCCATTCGAACACGGTCTTGCAGTAATAGTCCAGCCCCCGAACCAGGCGCGGATTAACTTCATACTTCAGGCCTGCCTTATCTAAAACAAGTTTCAACTGCTCAAAGTGAAGCCTGGACTCTTCATCCAGATAGTTATGAAAATCCGGTGCATCAGTCAGTAATGCCTGAGTAGCGGGATCCTTAGTATCAAGAATACGCATCGGATTTGTATCGAGGCGACGCTTGCTATCCTCATCCAGCTGCTCTTTATGCTCAAGCAAATAAGCAACCAAATCAGCACGGAAACGGGCACGTGCCTCAGAGCTGCCCAGCGTATTAAGCTGCAGTGTTACGGCATCCAGCAAGCCCAGCTCTCGCCACAGACGGGCGGTCATCAGGATCAATTCGGCATCAATATCAGGACCTTGCATACCAAAGGTTTCAACACCAATTTGATTAAACTGCCGATAACGCCCTTTTTGTGGGCGCTCGTGCCGAAACATAGGCCCCATATACCAAAGGCGCTGGATCTGATTGTACAGTAAACCGTTTTCTTCCCCGGCTCGCACACAACCTGCCGTGCCTTCGGGCCTTAGCGTCAGACTATCGCCATTACGATCAGCAAAGGTATACATTTCTTTTTCAACGATATCGGTGACCTCACCGATGGAACGTTTAAACAGTTCGGTTTGTTCGACAATTGGCATACGAATTTCACCGTAACCATAGGCTGCCAGAACAGATTTAACGTGTGATTCCAGATACTGCCAAACCGGTGTTTCTTCGGGCAGGATATCATTCATGCCACGAATGGCTTTAACTTTTACCAAGATTACAACCCTACAACTAAAACAGAAGATTATTCCTGAGCAGGTAATGTCATTCGAAGCACATTACCATTACCCCGCTTGAGTAACTCAACAGGCTCATCATTTAAAACCAAACGCTCAACCGCAGACAAAGCGCCCAGGGTAATACGAAATGGCAATTCACCCTCAACATCAACAGCCCGCTGCGCATTTCGCACACTCGCAACCAGTAATTTACCCCCACTATCCCGGACTTCAGTCCAGCAGTCGGCTGTAAATTCGATCTGCAGGCGGCCTGACTTAACATCGGGCAGAACCTCATCCGCAGCAATCGAATCGGTGCCGGTCATCACCCCGTCCTGAGTTTCGGATTTTGCTTGCTCATCAGCAGGTGCAATTACATTGCCCTCTTCATCCCCGAAAGCATCCGGGGTCGGCAGCTCATCCTTAAGCACCTCTTCAACCGAGGTTTCAATCGCTTTAACCGAGGCTTCCAGCTGATCCACCGACGCTGAAGCTTCTTCTGTCATCGCATCAACTACAGGCGGCGCTTCAGGCACTGTGCTCAATGCTTCTTCCCTCCCGACCGATAACTCAACCGGGTCAGCTTTGGGTGCTACCGGGGGCGCGGCGGGCTGAGTAACAAGCTCACTCACAGGCTCAGTCAGCAACCCCTTTTGTGCCTGCCACCAGAAGAATCCGGCCGCAGCAACCGCGATTAACAGAACCAAAACAACCAGCTTTTTAAACCCGTCACCACCGGAGCGATGCTCCTCATGCCGATAGCTGCTATAACCGCGCCTCCCGGGCCTTTCCCCGGCCACCCGACCTACCACACGATCATATTCAGCAACAGCCTGCTCTTCATTCAGACCCAAATAACGCGCATAGGCTTTGAGGTAACCCAGGGCAAAAACACGATCCGGTAAGTCATCCAGCCGTCCTGTTTCGATGGCGATCAGATATTTAACCGAAAAATTAAGATCGGTCGCCGCTGCTTCTGTGCTGAGACCTTTTTGCTCCCGTGCCGCCACAAATTCAGCACCATTAAAGAGTTCAACAACTTCATCCTGATCTGGTTGGCTACTCACCGTGCTGATTCCTCATACAATCTATACTCCTCAGAATCCGGGAACATATTTTTTAATATCAGAGCATAAGTTGCCGCTTTGGACAACGCTCCGCTATAACGTGCCAGGCGAACACCCACCCAAAGGCTTTTTGCGTAATGCTGTACCCGGCGACTATCAACCTGTTCAGAGAAACGCTCAAAATAGCGCTCAGCGTCTGTGAGCTTCTTCTGTTCGATCAGCAAATCAGACAGTTCAATTAGCGATATGACACGTAATGGACTGATCTGCAGCGCTCGTTCAAAAGCGTGTACAGCTGCCTCTGCTTTATTCAAAAGTCGGTAACAACGCCCGAGGTTTTCAAAGGCTTGAGAGCGGCGGTTATAAAAAGGGTCTTCAGTTGCCCTGGCAAGTTCAGAGCATGCCAGCTCATAACGCTTTTCGGCAAATAGAAAAGCACCAAAATTGTTATGAATCATGGCGGACTGGGGAGCAAACTGAGTGGCTTTAAGGAAATAATCTTCTGCGAGGGCTTTTTCACCCTCCAGCTGAAAGCTCAACGCCAGCCCGTGATGTGCCTCGGCATCATGCGGGGCCAGAGAAAGTGCTTTTTGCAGCGCGTTTTTGGCACTTTGTGTATCACCCGCCTGCAAATACTCCAGACCCAGCCGGGTGTAAGCAGCACTGACCGATTGAGTCTCTTCACTTTTTCGCGCAGTATCCGTGGCACAACCACCCAGAAAAATAAGCGCAAGTAATATTGAGAGACTTAAGCGTTTCACCCGGTGCTCCTGTTAAGATTCATTCGGGACCTGAGGAGAAACATCTTGTACCACAGGGATATACTTCTGGCTGCGACGTGTGCGATCCACCACCTGGCCGACAAGTTGTCCGCAGGCTGCATCCACATCATCACCGCGTGTTCTGCGCACGGTTGTCAGAATGCCCGCTTTAACCATAATCTGCTTAAACGCCAGAATGGCATCCTCTCCCGGCCGCTCATAGCCGGAGTTGGGGAATGGGTTAAATGGAATCAAATTAAGTTTGCAAGGTAAACGACGCAGCACTTTCACTAGCTGGCGAGCCTGTTCAGGCTGATCATTAATGCCTGCCATCAAGGTATATTCAACCGTAATCACCCGCTTGTCATTCAGGTTTTCCAGGTAACGATTACAAGCCGCGATTAATTCTGCAATAGGGTAACGTTTATTAATAGGCACCAGCGTATCACGTAGTGCATCGGTGGGTGCATGTAATGAGATTGCCAAAGATACATCACTCACTTCACGCAACTTATCCAGCGCAGGTACAACCCCGGCCGTCGAGAGCGTTACACGCCGCTTGGACAGACCATAAGCATTATCTTCCATCATCAACTGCGTGGCATCCACCACGTTGTCGAAGTTCATCAGCGGTTCGCCCATGCCCATCAGCACAACGTTTGTTACACGCCGGTCACCGGAAGGATCAAAGGGGCCAAAAGAGCGAATCGCAATACGCACCTGAGCGATGATTTCTGCCGCCGATAAGTTTCGGTTAAAACCCTGTTTACCGGTTGAGCAAAAACTACAGTCCAGCGCACAACCAATCTGGGAAGATACACAAAGTGTAGCCCGCCCGCCTTCAGGGATAAGCACCGTCTCAACACAAGAGCCGCCATCCACACGAATAACCCACTTACGTGTACCATCTTTGGAGATGTCCTGAGTGACAACCTCAGGCTCCCGTAATTCTGCAACCTCATTGAGCTTCTGGCGAAGGGCTTTGCTGATATTGGTCATTTCATCAAAGCTGGTTGCGCCAAACTGATGAATCCATTTCAACACCTGGATTGCACGAAAACGCTTTTCATCTATCTCATCAAAGAAAGCTTCAAGCTTAGCCGGTGACATACCCAGCAGATTTACTTTGGCAACGGATTCAGTCATAAAAATTTAACTCAATGGGGTCTGAATAAAGCAGAGACCACCCTGCAACAGGGTGGTCAGGTCGACAATTACTTGCCGAAGAAGTAAGCGATTTCACGCTCTGCAGAAGTCGCAGAGTCAGAACCGTGTACTGCGTTAGCATCGATAGACTCAGCGAAGTCACGACGGATAGTCCCTTCAGCCGCTTCCTGTGGGTTAGTTGCACCCATCAGATCGCGGTTCTGAGTGATCGCGTTTTCACCTTCCAGAACCTGAACAACAACAGGACCAGACGTCATGAAGGCAACCAGATCAGCGAAGAAAGGACGTTCTTTGTGCTCAGCGTAGAAGCCTTCAGCATCAGCCTGGGACAGCTGCTTCATCTGCATATCTACAACTTTCAGATCCGCCGCTTCAAAGCGTGCTACGATCTGACCAATTACATTTTTTGCTACTGCGTCCGGCTTAATGATGGACAGTGTACGTTCGATTGCCATTGTTTCTTAATCCCTGAGATTATTAAGGACATACTTAAAATTCAACGCGCAATTATACGCGAGGTTCTGTGAACTGAACAGCACCATCAGTTGACAACAAAAAGCCCGAATTTCTCCGGGCTCCCTGTTTTAGTCAAGCTCTTCAATCCAGGCTGCCTGAATGGCTTCAAGGATTTTTTCTCCGCACCGATCGGGCTCATCATCAAAACCATCAAGCCCCATCACTTTCTCATAAAGATCAGGAAAGCTAATGGTCAGCGGATCCTGTTCCGGGTATCGCTCATAAAGCTCAATGGCAATATCAATCACATCAACCCATTTCAGACTCATGATGACTCCTTACTCAGTGCTGTTCAGACACCTGATTAATTGTGTATTTAGGAATTTCGACAACCAGATCTTCCTTATCGATCACAGCCTGACAACTTAAACGCGATTCCGGCTCCAGCCCCCAGGCTTTATCCAGCATGTCTTCTTCCAGCTCATCCGCTTCACTCAGGGAATCAAAGCCCTCACGCACTATCACGTGACAAGTTGTGCAGGCACAGGACTTTTCACAGGCATGCTCAATTTCGATACCATGCTCAAGTGCAGCATCACAAACCGTGATGCCCGGGTCGGCATCAATTACCATACCATCCGGGCAGAGGGTTTCATGGGGCAGAAAAATAATCTGCGGCATTACAGCGTCTCCTAAATCTCATCAATCGCATGGCCCTGCAACGCACGCTGGATACCATAATCCATACGACGCGATGCAAAAAAATCACTCTCACTCGAGAGCACTAAAATACCTTTTTCAATCATCTCCGCATCGGCATCCACCGCATTTCGCAGCGCACGCAGGCGTGTCATTTCATCAAACAAACTTTCACGCTCATCCGCGCTCAGCAATTTATCGCCATCGGCCTCTATCGCCTGCTCAAGTGCAACCAGCAACCGGTCAGCTTCCACCTGCTGCTCTCTTAAACGACGCTTGTCCAGATCTTCCTGGGCCGCACCATAAGAGGCTTGCAGCATTTGCGCAATCTGGCCATCACTCAGACCATAAGACGGCTTCACCTGGATCTGAGCTTCAATACCTGTGGAGAGTTCTTTGGCTGAAACATTCAGCAGTCCGTCCGCATCCACCTGAAAGGTTACACGAATCTTAGCGGCACCGGCCGCCATTGGCGGGATACCCCGTAACACAAAACGCGCCAGAGAACGGCAGTCTTCAACCAGTTCACGCTCACCCTGCACTACATGAATGGCCATGGCCGTCTGGCCATCCTGATAAGTCGTAAATTCCTGCGCCCGACCTACCGGGATAGAGGTATTACGGTGGATGACTTTTTCAGCAAGCCCACCCATGGTCTCCAGACCCAGCGACAGCGGGATAACATCCAGCAATAACATATCGCTGTCCGGCTTGTTGCCTGCCAGCACATCAGCCTGAATCGCGGCACCTATAGCGACCACCCGGTCAGGATCTATATCAATATGAGGCTGGCGATCAAAAAATGCAGCGACTTTTTCCCGCACTAAAGGTACGCGGGTGGAGCCACCGACCATCACCACCTCTTTCACGTCCTGCGCAGACAGTCCGGAATCTTTAAGGGTGCGCTTGCAGGCCCGCAATGTACGCGCAACCAGCTTTTCAATCAGGCTATCAAATTGAACACGTGTTACCGCCACTGTGCTACTGCAATGCCCGAAGTTAATCGCCGCAGTAGTAGTTTCTGTATCCGTAAGCGCTTCTTTCACTTCACGCGCTTTTTCAGTTAAATAACGCGCCAGGCCTGTATCCATATCCGCATCGATACCCGCCTGCTCTGCCAGCCAGTGCGCCAGCATCAGGTCAAAATCATCACCGCCCAAAGCACTGTCACCACCGGTTGCCAGTACTTCAAATACCCCCTTATTCAGGCGCAAAACCGAGATATCAAAAGTCCCGCCGCCCAGGTCATAAACGGCAATCACACCCTCGCCCCGCTGATCCAGGCCGTACGCCACGGCAGCAGCTGTCGGCTCACTCAGCAGACGCAGCACTTTGATATTTGCCAGGGTCGCGGCATCTTTCGTCGCCTGCCGCTGGGCATCATCAAAGTAGGCAGGCACGGTAATCACTGCACCGGTTAATTCACCGCCCATAGAGGCCTCAGCGCGCTGAACCAGCGTACTGAGAATATCGGCCGAAACCTGAACCGGGCTTTTCTGACCCGCCGCAGTATCAATCAACGGCATGGCGTTTTCACCTGCCACAAAATGATAAGGCGCCTCACTGCCCAGTGAACGCACATCCACAACACCCCGCCCCATCAGGCGCTTAACTGATACGATCGTGTTGTAAGGATCTTGTGAAGCTTGATCTCTCGCTTTTTGCCCTACTTCATTACGCCCGCAACTCAGGTAACGCACAACGGAGGGCAAAAGATGCTGTCCGGACTCATCAGGCAGCGTAACCGCTTCACCACTTTTTACGGTAGCAACCAGTGAATTTGTGGTACCCAGGTCGATACCCACTGCGAGCTTATGCTGATGGGGGGCGGCACTCTGGCCAGGTTCTGCAATCTGTAACAACGCCATATTTCGTTTGCTCAGTCATCCAGCCGGTCTTCGAGACGTTCAATCTCAACAGCCAGCTTTTCCAAAAACTGCATTTTACGCACAATCACGGCGGCATCAGTATAGTGTTGCTGACCGTATTGCACGGAGAAATGCTCTCGCAGTAACTTTAACGCGTCTTCAACTTCTTCAGACAACACATCCAGTTCATCAAAAGGCTCTGCCTGATCCGGTATCTCTTCCAGTCGTTCACGCAGCATCATCTGCTGCATCAGAAAACCCGGATCAATCGCTACCGAGCTTTCACTGCGTACATCCAGCCCTTCAAGTTCCAGAAGATACTGCGCCCGGGACAGCGGCGTCCTGAGCGTTGTCAAAGCTTCATTCAGATAAGCTGTATATTGCTCTGCAAGCCGACGCTCGCGATCAGAAAGGTGCGCATGACGATCCGGGTGCAGGGTTTTCTGCAACTCAATGTAATGAGCCGACAGCAGATTCAGATCGATAGAGAAGGATACCGGCAGAGCAAATAGCTCAAAATAATTTTTACTAATGTCCATTACGCTGCCCGGTAAGGATTAAACGTTAAAGCTTTCGCCGCAGCCACATTCGCTGTTGACATTGGGGTTGTTGAATTTAAAGCCTTCATTCAACCCTTCTTTCACAAAATCCAGTTCTGTACCATCAAGATACAACAGGCTTTTGGGATCAATAACAATACGAACACCCCGGGATTCAAACACCTGGTCTTCGCCTTGCTGCTCATCGACAAATTCAAGTACATAAGCCATACCGGAGCAGCCAGAAGTCCGGACACCTAAACGCACACCAAAACCACTGCCACGTTTTTCGAGGTAACGTGCTACGTGCTGAGCCGCAGCATCGGTCATTGTAATTGCCATAAATACACATATTCAGCAGCCACCTCTCGGTGACTGCTGCCATCAACAGTTACTTCTTGTCCTGTTTTTCTTTGTAGTCAGCAACAGCCGCTTTGATCGCGTCTTCTGCCAGCACAGAACAATGAATTTTTACCGGCGGCAACGCCAGCTCTTCAGCAATGCGAGTGTTTTTTAACTCCTGTGCTTCATCCAGGGTCATGCCTTTAACCCATTCAGTCACAAGGGAGCTGGACGCAATTGCAGAACCACAGCCATAGGTTTTAAATTTAGCGTCTTCAATTACACCTTCATCGCTAACTTTAATCTGCAGACGCATAACATCACCACAGGCAGGCGCACCGACCATGCCTGTACCTACGTTTTCGTCTTTATCATCCATTTTTCCTACATTACGGGGATTTTCGTAATGCTCGATAACCTGATCACTATAAGCCACAAGGACCTCCGGAATTCTCTGTCTCGCAGATTAGTGGTGAACCCACTCAACTTTGCTGAGATCTACACCATCTTTATACATATCCCACAAAGGAGACAGCTCTCTCAGTTTACCCACTGCCTGACGCAGCTGAGCAACCGCCCGATCGACATCATCTTCAGTCGTAAAACGACCCAGTGAAAAGCGAATCGAACTATGTGCTAATTCATCATTAAGCCCCAGTGCACGCAGCACATAAGAAGGCTCAAGACTGGCTGACGTACAGGCCGAACCTGAAGAAACCGCCAAATCTTTAATAGACATCAGCAGGGATTCACCTTCGACAAATGCGAAGCTGATATTAAGGTTACTGACCACACGCTGGGTGCGGGAACCGTTAACAAAAACTTCTTCCATATCAGCAAGACCTGCAAGAAAACGATCCCGCAGGGCTGCAAGGCGTTCGTTTTCTGCCTGCATTTCTTCCTTTGCAATACGGAAAGCTTCACCCATACCTACTATCTGATGAGTCGGCAAGGTACCTGAACGCATACCGCGCTCATGACCGCCGCCGTGCATCTGCGCTTCCAGACGGATACGTGGCTTACGGCGCACATAAAGCGCACCAACACCTTTAGGGCCATAAGCTTTATGGCCTGAGAAAGACATCAGATCAACCTTCATCCGGGATAAGTCGATATCCAGTTTGCCTGCACTCTGTGCGGCATCAACATGAAAGACGATACCTTTAGCGCGGGTCAGTTCACCAATCGCTTCAATATCTGTAATCGTGCCAATCTCGTTATTAACATGCATCAGCGACACGATAATCGTGTCTTCACGCAATGCAGCCGCCACAACTTCCGGCTCTATCAGACCGTCTGCATCGGGCGTCAAATAAGTGATTTCAAAACCTTCACGCTCCAGCTGACGACAGGTATCCAGGACAGCCTTATGTTCAATTTTGGAGGTGATAATATGTTTGCCTTTCTTCTTATAGAAGTGGGCAGCACCTTTGATCGCCAGATTGTCGGATTCTGTCGCACCTGACGTCCAGACAATCTCACGCGGGTCAGCACCAATCAAATCAGCAACCTGACGACGGGCATTCTCGACCGCCTCTTCAGCTTTCCAGCCAAACAGGTGAGAGCGGGACGCCGGGTTACCAAAGTTGCCGTCCAGCGTAAGACATTCAATCATCTTCTGCGCAACACGCGGATCAACCGGCGTTGTTGCTGAGTAATCCAGATAAATCGGTTTGTTCATTCTCGATCTCCGAGCCTTCCCTTTAAGCTACCGCTTCGTCAGCTTCTGCCGGACGATCATCGGTACCTATAATAATTTGTTCCAACTGCCGACGATCCTGTCTTTCAGCTACGTCTTTCACGTCTTTGCGCGCCACCAGGCTTGCCAGAGTGATATCACTTAAAAAGTTATGGATCTGACTACTCAGATCACACCAGAGGTGATGTGTCAGACAGACTTCGCCGCTCTGACAACTACCTGAGTGCTTACAGCCGGTTGCATCAACCGATTCATTAACGGCATCCACCACCTGCGCAACACTGATGCCCGAAGGCGCATGGTTAAGCTGGTAACCACCTCCAGGCCCACGCACACTGCGCACCAGTTCATTACGGCGCAGCTTGGCGAACAATTGCTCAAGATAAGACAGTGAAATACCCTGTCGTTCAGAAATATCGGCCAGACTAATTGGCCCTTTTCCTTCACGCAATGCCAAATCCAGCATTGCAGTCACGGCGTAACGCCCTTTGGTAGTTAATCGCATAATTCTCTTCCGTCGCAGCACAACAACGATTCAGGAGCAATTATGCGATACCCGACCAAAACAATCAACTATATAACCGAGTGTTTTTGTCGGTTAATTTATCTATCACGGCATTATTTTACCATATCCAGGCGCAAACCGAACAGGAAGCCCCCCAAACCCAGGCTACCGCTTCTTCTGCACCGCACTCAGAATACCGCGCAGCACATTGACCTCAATCTTATCCGGCACTGCCCGTGTAATCAGACGACGCAGGCGCGGCATTAACTGGCGTGGATTGTCAGGATTAAGAAACTCAATATCCACCAGGGTTTCTTCAAGATGTGCAAACATGCGCTCCAGCTCAGCATGATCCGCTAACTCCACATCCCAGTCGGTACCCCAGTTCGGCCGGTTTTTCTCCAAACCTTCCGGATAAAGCTGCGCCATTCTCAACTCATAAGCAATCACCTGGACCGCTGCAGCAATATTCAGCGAGCTGAATGACTCAACCGAAGGAATATGCACATGATGATGACAAAGTTGCAGCTCATCATTCGTTAGCCCCCGGTCTTCACGCCCAAAAACAACCGCAACCTTCTGTCCTGACGGGGCTACTATGGCAGCCATTTCCCGGGGATTAACAATCGGCCAGGGAATATGACGCTCCCGGGCGCTGGTGCCCACGACCAGTTGACAATCTGAAATAGCCTCTTCTATCGTGGCAACAACCTTCGCATTCGCCAAAATATCAAGCGCACCGGACGCACGCGCATCGGCCGCCTGATCCGGAAAGGCTTTAGGCTCGACCAGGCACAGATCATGCAGCCCCATATTTTTCATCGCACGGGCAACCCCGCCAATATTGCCAGGGTGGGTTGTGTTAACCAGAACTATACGTACATTTTGTAACATGACGTGACTACTCAGGAAATCAAAGCGGCCATTCTATCAGAGTGCACTCAGCTGTTCAGCTCTGTATCAGATCCAGCCCTGAGCACCGGACGCGACACGGAACCTCTTTAGCTTTTTCTCAGTATTTTCCGCACCAGAGCGTCTTCTCCATAATAAAATATTAAAAATATAAACAAATTCATCATTTACACGACACATTGGCGTTAAATCCGGCAGATTCCTCGGGTATAATGCTTCTTTTTCGCTCCCTAACAGTTTGTAGGTTCTAATCAGCATGCAACCCATGGTTAACATTGCCCTGCGGGCAGCCCGTATCGCAGGCGAACAGATCGCACGCGCCGCCGAACGCCTGGATCTTATTAAGTCCGAAGAGAACGATGTCGCTAAACTCCTGACTGAGACCTGCAAACAAGCTGAGCTCACGGTCGTGACAGCCATTCATAAGGCTTATCCAGGCCACAAAGTGATCTGCGAGCACACAGGCACCCATGAACCACTAAAAGCAGATGATGCTGTCTCCTTCTGCTGGCATGTCAATCCAATTGACAGCCTCTCTAATTTTGCCAACGGCCTGCCAACTTTTGCCCTGAGCATTGCCGGCTATCAGAATGACCGGCTTGAGCATGCGGTTATTCTCGACCCGATGATTGGTGAGGAATTTACAGCCAGCCGTGGCAGAGGCGCCCAGCTTAACGGTAAACGCCTGCGCGTCAGCAAACGCAAATCACTGGACGGCTCGTTGATTGGCACTGGCTTTTTTAATCGCAACAGTGACAAGCCGCATTTTTCCGCACACCAGGAGATGGTTAAAAACATCACCCTGGCAGGCAGCGGATTACACGGCGGTGGCTCTGCCACTCTGGGCCTTGCTTATACGGCGGCTGGTCGCCTGGATGGGTTCTTTCAGCCAGGCCTGCAGGAAAGCGAAGTTGAAGCTGCCAGCCTTCTGCTCCAGGAAGCAGGCGGCCTTATCGGTGACTACCTGGGCACAAACAACTTCCGCACCAACGGTAATGTTGTTGCCGGCAACCCCAAAATGTTCAAAGCACTGCTTCAGAGCATTCACCCGGCTTTAACACCTGATCTCAAGTAATAACCTTTATTTCAAAAAACCGGCATCTGCCGGTTTTTTATTGCCTGCGTCTTGAAAGAAACGACCTCAGAGCCATGTTCTGAAAGGGCGAACAATGCCAATCAGTATGTTTTACTGACTGGCATCACACTATAGTGTCGCTTTTTACTGGAAATAATCCCGATGTCGTCAAGCTTCAGATTAATATTCAGAAGGAGAAATAAGCCGCTTAAGTCTGATTTCAATAGTCTTTGGAATTTTATGGGAATATGTTTCATAAACCCATCGTTTTATATTTCCAATATATTTATCCGGAATAAAAACTATTAAAGCCAGATAAATCAGCCCCTGACCAGCAATCAACACCATAAGCGACAACTCTTTATTACCAGCTATTGAAAAGAAATAAAGAACTTCAATTAATAAAAATCCCGCCGAAGCTAAAGGCACACCCAAAACAAAACCAGGCAACTGAGCTAAAATAAATTCACGCCATTTGATACCCAACAGACTATTAGTTAAGCTCGTCATCAGAAAATATAATAATACTGCACCGGAAACACCTAACCAGGCTATCGAAATAACCCCATAATCAACAACAAAAAAACAAAGAGTTATTAAATACAAATACACCAGAGCCTGTCTTTTTACTTCCCGATATATATTACCTGTAGCCTGAACAATAGCACCGGACAAGTGCAAAACATTATTAAACATTGCGCCAATACAAAGCACACGAAAAACATCCACTGCTGTTTCCCACTGGTCGCCGTACAGGCCAAGAATGACATATTCTGCCGATACCCACATACCAAACAACACAGGGATAGAGGTAGCCGAAACAAGCCTTACGCTTTTCAGATAACGCCGGCGTAAAGCTTCAATATCACCCTGAATACCGGAATAAGACGCAAACATTACCCCTGAGATAGTCATCGCTATTTTTGTAAACGGAATAGCACAGGTCTGAACGGCCTTTGAGTACTGCCCAAGCATATCAACCCCAAGGGACTTTCCGACTATCATGGGGATAGTTCGCTGTGTCAAAAAACCAATCAAATTATTAAGACTGACCCCCAGGCTAAATGACCAGAGATCCCGAAAATATTCAAGACTCTCTGGCCGATAAAGCCTTACCGGCGCAGCGAACCAAAGCAGTAAGAAATTCAGAATACTCCAGACCAACATGCCGGATGCCATACTCCAAACTCCGTAGCCCATATAAGCCATTGTCACGGTTACCAGGCCATGCCCGATAAATGTTGCTGTAATATCGAGTTTCGTCAACAGCTTAAAATTCATACTCCGCATTAACAAACCACGCTGAACAGAAGACGCTGTTGAAAAGAAAATCATGGGCGACAGAGCCTGAACCAACAAGGACACGTCAGAATCGAACCAGTCAGCAATAGCATCTGCCGAGAAATAAACAGCCGCAGTAAGCCCCAAACCTAATACTATTGAGTATAAAGTTGCCATATTAATATGGCCTGGTAACAAATCCTTTCGCTGAATAACAGAAGAAGAAACCGCAACAGATGCCACTAACTCTGAAAAACCAAGAAAAACAGCAACGATTGCAACCTGCCCGATTTCCTGGGGAGTCAGTAACCGGGCGACAATAATACCAACACCCAGAAAAACAAATGTTTGCAGGAGCACTCGTAGCATATTCCAGACAACAGCCGAGGACGTTTTCATATTATTTACAATAAATCCGGTTATTAAATAACAACATGCTCAGGCCCGAATATATTCCGCATCAGCCGCGGCTATAATTAAAGCGTCCAGGAAACAAGAGGCAACCCTGGCACTCAAAGAAAGCATCAGACCTGTTCAGAATTTTTAGCATAGAATTACTTTTTAAGATTAATAAAATGTAAGCCAAGACCAATCTGATTCTGAAGATTATTATCAACAATATAATTTTTAAATTCAGGCCAGCTTAATAAACCACGATCATGTGATATCTGCAAAAGCAATGAGTCACCTGTAGAGTTTGCCTCAACAATAACAGGCCCTCCCATCGCCATACCTACGTCCCAGCCAACACTTTTAATCCACGGAAAAGCCTGTGCTGCCTGTATTACCATACGAATAACTTCTTCCCAGTCCTCCAATACCACACCTGTTATCGGCGCCTGAGTTACAGGGTGACAGTCTATACGGTCAGGATTATAACCATTTAATATCACAGCAGATCCCAGCTCCCCTGTTTCTAAATCAACAGGAGCCACCATGTTTTTACCTGAAACAAGATTATCTACAGAGCTTTTACCTGCAGATATTTTAAGCGCCGCCCCCAGAATATTAACTTCACCCTCTCTTATATAAGTAATAATTCTAACTGTCTGAAGAACATCTTTTGAGTAATTCTGTAACTGAGCACTGGGCATTAAGCGTTTTTCAAAAATATAGTCTTCATATTCTCCTTCCTGAATATATTTTTTTATTTCACTTAAAGTAATAACAGAGCCTTCGGGTAAGCACTGCCAGGCAGGCTCATCTGCTTCAATTTTTCTACCCAAACTCAAAGTCTGCTTCCCGCCAGCCCCGAACAGCGGCTTTACAAAGACATTGCCTTCATTTTTAATCAGCCAAAACTCTGCCTCATCCCAGGATTTAAATACCGGTTGAATAATACCAGGAACAATTTTACTGTAGATACCCAGGGTGGGAGGTATCGGAATATTCATACCAGATGCGTAAGAAGAAAACAGTAGCTTATCTTCCATTAGCCCTGTATAGGATTGATTATTTATTTTATTTTGCCACTCACAGGTTCCCAGTGCCCCAATAAAATCAGACCGACCCCCTGCATTATAGTTTTTACGCCACAGTTTTTGGTAATAATACTCAGAAGCCGTAACACCACGCCTCCAAAGCAATATATTTTGATAAATTACATGCTTACAAAGGGAAATAATATCTCCCTTATTTTGGGCTCGATGTACTTTTATATCTATTCCGGTCTGTTTTAACCCTGTAATTAATGCTTTTACAGGACGTAATCGATCCAAATCGCTTGATAATCTCTCTATCATGATGAATACACCCAGAAATTCAATATATCATAAACAGGACAACACTCCTTCTATACCTGTTTATTGACAGTTGCTTTTTTTTTGCACCATTTTCTGTATACAGGTTACGAGAAAATGTTGCTTTTAGCACAGTTATTTTTCGTAAAATTGCCATAAAACAAAAAACCCCGATAAAATCGGGGTTTTTTAAGCTAAACGAAAGTAATCCGCCGTTAGCCAACCTGCTCAGCAATAATTTTTTTCCATTGAGCAGGGCCGGTGTTGTGTACAGATTCGCCGTTCACATCCACAGCAACGGTTACAGGCATATCTTTCACATCAAATTCATAGATAGCTTCCATACCCATTTCAGGGAAAGCCAGCACTTCTGCGCCTACGATTGCTTTAGATACCAGGTAAGCTGCACCACCTACGGCCATCAGATAAACCGCTTTATTATCTTTGATGGCTTCAATAGCAACCGGGCCACGTTCAGATTTACCGATCATACCCAGCAAACCAGTGCTTTCGATAACCTGGCGGGTGAATTTATCCATACGGGTTGCCGTTGTCGGGCCTGCAGGGCCTACAACTTCATCATCCACTGGGTCAACCGGGCCTACGTAGTAGATAAAGCGACCTTTCAGGTCTACCGGCAGCTCTTCACCGTTGTTCAGCATTTCAACCATACGCTTGTGAGCTGCATCACGACCGGTCAGCATTTTACCGTTCAGCAGAACCGTTTCACCCGGTTTCCAACTCTGAACATCTTCCGGTGTCACTGTATTCAGATCTACACGACGGGTGGTTTCACCAACCTCAAAGGTCACTTCCGGCCACTCATCCAGGCTTGGCGGTGTCAGCACAGCAGGGCCGCTACCGTTCAGAGTGAAATGTGTGTGGCGCGTTGCAGCACAGTTAGGAATCATACAAACCGGCAGAGACGCCGCGTGGGTTGGATAATCCATAATTTTCACATCCAGAATAGTCGTCAGACCACCCAGACCCTGCGCACCAATGCCTAAGGCATTAACCGCATCCATAATTTCAAGACGCAGTTCTTCAACGCGATTTTGTGGGCCGCGTTCACGCAGTTCATGAATATCAATAGAACCCATCAGGGATTCTTTTGCCATAACCGCCGCTTTTTCAGCCGTACCACCAATACCTATACCCAGCATACCCGGCGGACACCAGCCTGCACCCATTGTTGGTACAGTTTTAACAATCCAATCAACAATGCTGTCAGATGGATTGAGCATCACCATCTTAGACTTGTTCTCAGAGCCGCCGCCTTTAGCTGCAACTTGCACGTCGACCTCATCACCTTCAACGATTTCATAGTGAATCACTGCCGGTGTGTTGTCTTTAGTGTTCTGACGTTTACCGGCAGGGTCTGCCAGAATAGAGGCACGTAATACGTTATCCGGATGGGTATAAGCACGGCGAACACCTTCATTCACCATATCCGTCACGCTCATCGTGGCATCCCAGGTCACGTTCATACCCACTTTCAGAAATACGGTAACAATACCGGTATCCTGACAGATAGGACGATGACCTTCAGCGCACATACGAGAGTTAATCAGAATCTGAGCCATTGCGTCTTTTGCCGCAGGGTTCTGTTCTTTCTGATAAGCCTCGTGAACACTCTTGATAAAGTCGATCGGGTGATAGTAGGAGATAAACTGCAGGGCATCAGCAACACTGCTGATGAAGTCGTCTTGGCGAATAACGCTCATCCGGAGACACTCCAATTGGCTCTTTGTCGTTAAAAGTACAGTGTATTTTTTATGGCCACAGGCCATCTACATCTGCTTTAGTGTGGCGAGAGTATACACCAATTCAGCCTGTATTCGGTGTCCGGCGTTAGTCTTACTTGTTCCGGGTCAACCCGTCTGCAAGTCCGGGTTATTTATCCCCGGCTTACAACCCCAGCGCCAGGCAATAACCCAACCCAAAGACCAGAAATAACCGCCCTGTTAAAGGGGTTAAAGCCACACGTTTATCTGCCGTTTTGTTTAATAAACGCACCGGTGCGCTCAGGCAGAGCAGGCTCGGCAGCAGAGGCCAGAGAGATAACACACTGCCTTCCAGCCATAACAAAACGGATAGTAAGTAAGTTGCTACCACAGCCCCCAGGTAGAGGTGTTTTGCGTATGTATAGCCAATGCGAACACTCAGGGTGGCGATACCGGCAGACTGATCGGCCTCATAATCCCTGAGTTCATTGGAGAGTAATAAAAGTGCCGTCAGCAGACTGACCGGGATGGATTGCCAGAAAACCTGCGCTGATAACTCGCCACTGACCGCAAAATAGCTGCCCGTGACCATCAGCACCCCCATAAACCAAAATACCAGCACAACCCCGAGGCCACGCCTTTTATAGTTTATCGGCTCCAGGGTATAACCCAGTGCACCGGCGATACCCAGCACCGCCAGACCCAGCAATAACAGCCCCACCTGAGTAACCAGATAAAGCCCGATCACGGATGCCAGCAAAAAACAGACAAGGCCTGCTTTAAAGTTGCGTTCGATAGAGACCAGAGAGGCCGCCAGTGCCGGACTGACGGGCAGGTGTTTTAATTGTGCGCGGTCGGCATAATCATTAATCAGATTAACACCGGCTTGTAATAACAGGCCACCAAAAAGCACCAGGCAAGCCGATAACCCATTGACCTCTACCGCTACCGCCGCACTGGTAATACCGGTTAAACAGACCACCAGCGCAACGGTAAAGGAAAAAGGACGCAGCGCCCGCCAGAAGCTGTATTTACTCAAATCCACCTTAAGGCGCCCGCTTTATTTGCTACGGCTTGTTTCCGTCTGGGGCAGATCACGCATCAGCAATGCAAATTCAGGATCCACATCCATGCCAACCGGTATCCTGACAATATGCCCGGAACCCGGTGCCACTTCGATACCCTGGCCTTTTTTATTGTGCAGCGTCTCCAGCCGGAATTTCTGATTGCCGTTCGGTGTCATCAATTCCAGGGTATCACCCAACTGAAAACGGTTCTTTACATCAATTTCCAGCATATCGCCTTCACGGCCCAGCACTTCGCCTACAAACTGCTGGTGATAACCGATCGAGTTACCCGTTTCGTAGTTCTGATATTCATCATGTACGTGGCGACGGTAGAAACCTTCGGTGTAACCCCGGTGGGCCAGATTTTCCAGTTCATCCATCAGACCCATATCAAACGGACGCCCGGCAACCGCATCATCAATCGCTTTACGATAAACCTGAGCAGTACGCGCCGCATAATAATAAGACTTTGTACGACCCTCGATTTTCAGGCAGTCCACTCCAATCTCTGCCAGGCGATGTACGTGCTGAATCGCTCGCAAATCTTTGGAATTCATGATGTAAGTGCCATGCTCATCTTCATAAGCCGGCATATATTCACCCGGACGTGAACGCTCCTGCAGCAGATACGGTGTATCCGTATGGCCACCCAGTCCCAGATCTGTAGTCGGATCAAACTGCTGTGCAGACTCTTGTGACTGATTCTCCTGAGCAAGCGGGATCAGATCACCCGTCTCATCCTGCTTAGCTTCATGGGCATCGTACTTCCAGCGGCAGGAATTGGTACAGGTACCCTGGTTCGGATCACGGTGGTTGATGTAACCCGACAACAGACAACGCCCCGAATAAGCGATACATAACGAACCGTGCACAAACACTTCCAGCTCCATATCCGGACAAATCTGGCGGATCTCTGCCACTTCATCCAGTGACAGTTCACGGGACAGAATGACACGCTCAATGCCCATGCGTTCCCAAAACTTCACGGTTGCCCAGTTCATGGTATTGGACTGCACAGACAAATGGATCGGCATATCAGGGAAGGTGTCCTTCACCATCATAATCAGGCCCGGATCAGACATAATCAGCGCATCAGGCCCCATTTCAACCACCGGACGCATATCATCCAGGTAAGTTTTCAGCTTAGCGTTATGCGGCATGATGTTACTAGCGACCAGGAACTTCTTATCCAGGCTGTGGGCCAGATCAATCCCCGTCTGGAGATTATCCATATTAAAGTCATTTTCACGCACTCGCAGACTGTAACGAGGCTGACCGGCATAAACCGCATCAGCGCCATAAGCGAAGGCGAATTTCATATTTTTCAGCGTCCCGGCCGGGGACAGTAGTTCAGGTGCGCGCATAAATTAAATATCTTTTAGAAGTCTATGTTAAGTCAGAAGTATTAACGGTCATGCAAATAAAATGATCGTTAATCTAGGATAGATCCCGGAGGGGTATTTCAAAGAGCGGGGTATAAACAGACCCGCGTTCTCCCGGTTTGCTTTGAAAAAGCACCACCGAATCCGCCAGACTGATCAGGTCGACACCTGGCCACTGCTCAGGCGGTTCAAATCCGTTACTTTGCCCGGGTAAGCGTCCCAAAGTGATATGCGGCTTAAAACCCGCATCTTCATGGGCAATACCCGCCTCCTCGGCAACCTGCACCATTAAGTGATGCATATCCATAATTTCTTCGCAGGCATGAGGCAGCGCCGCAACCAGCGCAAGCGCCTGGCTCACACGATAATGTGCGGTACTGTTGATATGAACCTGAAAGGAAGTGATATCCCGCAAGCGAGCACGAGCGACCTGTTCGACCTGCTCCACCTGCTCCAGACTGATATCACCTAAAAAACTCAATGTGAGATGGTATGACTCCGAGTCAACCCAGTTCACTTCCACCTGTTTATCGTATTCACAAAGCGTATCAGCATGATCCGCCAGCCAGCGTACAACAGAGTCAGGTAAGGTCAGTGCAAAAAACGCACGTATATTCATGGATATTGTCAGCGCCCTGCTTTAAATAAGCCACACATTTTGCCCGTTCCTCCGCTCAGGATCAAATCAGAGATTAACCACTGAACAAAATACAGACGTTTTATCTTTCATCCGGAAAAATAACCCGATAACACGCTGCCGTAAAGCCGTTATCGGCATTACGTGTCAGGCCTGCGCCATCACCCGTTGCTGGGCATCTGAGCTTAGCTGACGTTTAATCCAGGCATGCACATGGGGATAACGATCATAGTCAAAACCCGCCAGTTTTGCCCAGGCTAAAATACCAGCACCGTGAATATCCGCTACGGTCTGCTTGTCTGCTGCAACAAACCGGTGTCCTTCCAGGCGGCTTTCCAGTACCGGCAAAAAACGATGCAGCTCGGCCGTTGCTGCCGCCACCTTTTCAGCATCCCCTTTACCGTCAGACGAATATTTCATTTGCAGCAACAACTCCAGCGCCGGTACTTCCATCTGGTTACTCACAAAGAGTGACCAGCGATAAATTTCAGCAACCGCTTCCGGTGTCTCAGCCCATAACAGGCCCTCACCGTATTTCTGCGCCAGATAAAACAAAATGGCCTGGGTTTCCCATAACACCAACTCACCGTCCACAAGGGTCGGGATTTTTCCGGTCGGATTCAAAGCCAGGTACGCCGCTGCCTGCGTATCTGCATCACGCGCCCGCATTGGCACTGATTCGTACTCAAGCCCCAGCGTCTCTAACGCACACATTACCATGCTGCCGCGGGAGAAAACCCCACCATATAGCTTAATCATCTCAGCTTCACCTTTCTGGCATTATTAACTTTTTGCCTGCTTTTCCAGCGACAACTGCAATCGATTAATCTTAGTCTTAATCTGTAACAAACTGCGATTCAGCTCCCGGCGTGTTGCATCAAACGCCTTAATTGCCTCTTCGTTCACTTTTACACGACGTTCAAACGTATTACTTCTTTGTGTGCTTTCCAGAGTCGCAAGGCGGTCGGTCAGGTCTCGCATCGCGGAGGTCAGTGCCATCTGCTCTTCCATAACCGCTTCTTCGCTCAGGCGTACTGCAGTTTGTGCCGCATTCACCTCAACGCGTATTTTTTTCAGATCTGTACTGATTTGAGCTTTAGCGCCTTTCTGAGCTTTCTCAAGTTTGGATACCGCTGTCAGCCAGGTTTTTTTCTGGGCTTCCAGGGCTGCATTCTGAATCGCAATAGACTCCACCACGGTATCCAGATTTTTTGCCTGAATAGCCAGTTGCTGACGCTGTTTTTCTATCGCGGGTTTATTACGCTGATGCGCCACGGTCCACAGCTTTGCAATCTCAGAATCAAGATGTTTATATTTTTTCTGTGCCGAAAGGTTCAGTGCTGCGATTTTATCCAGCATGGTACTGCCGGATTTCTCTACACTGCTCTCCGCCATATTGAGCAACCCTCTGAGCTCAGACATTTGCCCCTGTAACTCAGACACCGCCACCCGCTCCTGCTGAAGCTGAGCATTAAGCAACTGCACCCAATAACCCAAGCCCGCACAGGCCGCTACCAGCAGCACCAACAGAAAAGCAGTCAGCCCGCCACTACTACGCTTAGGTTCAGTCCGGGAGGGCTCTGCACTCTGTCGGCCATTATTGCTACGGTCTATCCGATCCGGCTCTGCCGGTCCCAGGTCAGGAATATCAAAGTCATCTCGACTCATAGTTCACCAGCTCTTCATTCATTCGCATTCACAGATGCTCACCCTAGCAGTTTTAAGCGTTTGGCAAAAGATTAAAGCCTGCCTTTATAAACGCAAAAAGCCCCGCAATGCGAGGCTTTTTAAAAGGCTCAGGGTTGATGAATTACATCATGCCGCCCATACCACCCATGCCGCCCATGCCGCCCATATCAGGCATTGCAGGTGCGCCGCCTTCAGATGGCTTATCAGCAATCATCGCTTCAGTGGTAATCATCAGGCCTGCAACAGAAGCTGCTGCCTGCAAAGCAGAACGGGTTACTTTAGCAGGATCAAGAATACCCATCTCGATCATGTCGCCGTATTCGCCGGTTGCCGCATTGTAACCAAAGTTACCTTCACCCTTTTCACGGATGTTGGAAACGATAACAGAACCTTCTTCACCGCAGTTGCCTACGATCTGACGAAGAGGCGCTTCCAGTGCACGGAAAGCCAGTTCGATACCTACTTTCTGATCGTGGTTGTCACCTGTCAGATCCTGGATAGCATCCAGTGCGCGGATCAACGCAACACCACCGCCAGGAACCACACCTTCTTCAACAGCCGCGCGAGTTGCATGCAATGCATCTTCTACGCGTGCTTTTTTCTCTTTCATTTCAATTTCAGTCGCAGCGCCAACTTTAATAACGGCAACACCGCCCGCCAGTTTAGCAACACGCTCCTGCAATTTTTCACGATCGTAATCAGATGAAGTTTCTTCCATCTGTGCACGGATTTGGTTAACACGCGCTTCGATAGTTTCAGCAACGCCTACACCGTCAACAATCGTTGTGTTTTCTTTAGTGATAGAAACACGTTTTGCCTGACCCAGCTGCTCCAGTGTTGCAGTTTCCAGGCTCAGACCGATTTCTTCAGAAATCACAGTACCACCGGTCAGGGTAGCAATATCTTCCAGCATCGCTTTACGACGATCGCCAAAGCCCGGTGCTTTAACAGCCGCAACTTTAACAATACCGCGCATGTTGTTTACAACCAGCGTAGCCAGTGCTTCACCTTCAACATCTTCAGCAATGATCAGCAGAGGACGGGAAGATTTAGCAACCTGCTCCAGAATCGGCAGCAGATCACGGATGTTAGAGATTTTTTTATCAACCAGCAGGATCAGAGGCTGTTCAACTTCAACGCTCATATTGTCCTGGTTGTTGATGAAATAAGGAGACAGGTAACCGCGGTCAAACTGCATGCCTTCTACAACATCCAGTTCGTTTTCAAGGCCCGTACCTTCTTCAACGGTGATAACACCTTCTTTACCGACTTTAGCCATCGCTTCAGCGATAATCTCACCAACCTGAGCATCAGCATTGGCAGAAATAGTACCTACCTGAGCAATCGCTTTAGTATCGGAGCAAGGAACAGCCATCGCCTGCAACTGCTCAACAACAGCAGCGGATGCCTTGTCGATACCACGTTTCAGGTCCATCGGGTTCATGCCAGCAGCAACGGATTTCAGGCCTTCGTTAACAATCGCCTGAGCCAGAACAGTTGCCGTCGTCGTACCGTCACCCGCAACATCGTTTGCCTGAGACGCCACTTCTTTAACCATCTGTGCGCCCATGTTCTCGAACTTATCTTCCAGTTCGATCTCTTTGGCAACAGAAACACCATCTTTAGTTACAGTAGGCGCGCCGAAAGCTTTGTCCAGAATAACGTTACGGCCTTTAGGGCCCAGCGTTGTTTTTACAGCGTCAGCCAGAATGTTTACACCTGCCAGCATGCGCTGACGAGCGTCATCACCAAAACGTACGTCTTTAGCCATGATTCAATAAATCCTGTATTCGATTAAGTCTATAAAAGAAACAACAAGTAATGCGCAGACAATTAGTCTTCCAGCACACCGTAAATTTCGTTTTCGCCCATGATCAGCAGCTCTTCGCCGTCAACTTTTACAGTGTTAGAACCTGCATAAGCACCGAACAGCACTTTATCGCCAACTTTAACAGTCAGCGCCTGTACATTACCGTTATCCAGTGTGCGGCCTTCACCAACAGCTACAACTTCACCCTGGTTCGGTTTTTCTGCAGCAGCACCTGGCAGTACAATGCCACCTGCGGTAGTAGCTTCTTCCTCGTTACGACGAATAACAACACGGTCGTGAAGTGGACGAATTTTCATCTGGTCATTCTCCTGATCTTAGATGATCGAAAAATAATATAGTCATTATGTAAGTCAGAATGGCGATACCATTCTGAAGCGGTTGATAGCTAAATGGGGCCTGGAACCTGCTTTTCAACAGCCCCACCAAAAAAAATTCCCTGCCCGCAATTACTCTTTGCGCTGAAACTCACCGTCGATCACATCACCACGATGGCCCTGTGTTTTTTTGTCTTTCTTAAAAGGTGAGTCCTGATAACCCTCATCTTTCTCCTTATCAGAAAAAACGTCCGTTTCAGGAAAGACTTCATTTTCAAACGCCGTCTGGCGCTGATGCATCGCCACCATCGTAAACCGCCCTATCAGTGCATTGGCCAGTGCATGGCGGGTAAAGGGGATCAGGCAGCAAAAGCCAATCACATCCGTCACAAAACCCGGGGTAACCAGTAAAGCACCACCCACCGCCAGCACAATACCTTCCACCATTTCCTTGCCCGGAATTTCACCCTGATTTGCACGCTGCTGGGCACGTGCCAGGGTTGTCAGGCCCTGATAGCGCAACATATTCACACCAATAAACGCTGAGAGCAGCACTAAGCCGATCGTACTCCAGACACCTATTGCCTCGCCCACATTAATCAGCAATGTGATTTCTATAATAGGCACAATGATGAACAGCAAAAAAAGAAACCGCATTTATTACCTCAACACGCCAGTACCGGCATTAATTGCTCGGGTTTAAACATTAAAAACTCTTTCATCGGACAGGTTTTACCGCATTAAATTTCATTTATCGAGTTTAAGTAAGGGCAACTACCACAATTCCACCCCCTACTTTGGGTTAACAGCCCGTTATCTACAAATACAACAAGCACTTTATCGCAACCGCAAAATTTAAATAAATTCAATTAGTTAGCTAACGCAGCATTTACACCAAACACCACCAACTCCCCCTATCTTAAGGGTAAATGCTTATTTTCATCTCAGGATTGATAGACTTTTGTGCAAAAGCGATATAACGTTCACTTACGCAAAATGACGCAACGCACAATAATAAATGAGTTAACCGAGAATTAAGGTAACCCACAATGCAACTGAAAGATAAAGTTATTGTAATCACTGGTGGCGGTCGCGGTTTAGGCCGCTCAATGGCACTGGAACTAGCTGACAAAGGCGCCAAGCTGGCACTGGTTGACCTGAGCCAGGAAGCACTGGACGAAGCAGTTGGCCTATGCATGGAAAAAGGCGTAGAAGCACGCGGCTATCTCTGCAATGTTTCTAACGAAGCAGAAGTAGAGCAGTTATTCCAAAATGTGGTTGCAGACTTTGGTACTTTGAATGGTCTGGTCAATAATGCGGGTGTTACCCGTGACGGCCTGTTCCTGAAAGTTGATCGCGAAAGCGGCAAAGTTGTTAAGAAAATGAGTATGGACCAGTGGAATCTGGTTATGGATGTAAACCTGACAGGTACTTTCCTGTGTGCCCGTGAAGCGGCTGCACAGATGATTGACCTGGGCGCTGAAGGTTGCATCATTAATATCTCTTCTATCTCCCGCTCCGGCAACATGGGCCAGACTAACTACACTGCTACTAAAGCAGGCGTAGAAGCGATGGCAGTAACCTGGGCAAAAGAACTGGCACGTTACGGCATTCGTGCAACCTCCATCGCACCGGGCTATATCGGTACTGAGATGGTAATGAGCATGAAACCTGAAGCATTGGAAAAAATTGCTGCAGGTATCCCCGCTAAGCGTCTGGGTAAGCCAGAAGAGATCGCACGTACTGTTACTTTCATCTTTGAAAATGATTACGTTAACGGTCGCTGCCTGGAAGTCGACGGCGCACTGCGCATCTGATTTTCAGCTACTGTTATACAAAAACCGGCGATTCAGCCGGTTTTTTATTGCCTGTAATAAGCCATTTAGCTGTAGCCGGAAGGCTTCAGCCAACCTTCTTTTAACAGATCAGAACGAGGAGCCGGGCTGCTCCAGAAACTTAAGCTCCTCTTCGGTAGACAGCCTGCCCAGCACTTTATTGCGGTGGGGATAACGGCCAAACCGGTCAATAATGGCTTTATGTTTTATCTCAAATTCAATATTGTTTTTGAGGCCGTTATCTTGATACAACTTGAGTGCAACCTCGTGTATCTCCGGCGATTCGCTGTGCATAAAAGGCATATACAAAAAGCTGCGTTCTATTTCATTTAAGGCACGATCTGCTCGGATCAAAATGGCGTCCTGTGCCAGCGCTAAGGCCAAAGCATCAGAGGCAAAAGACAGCGCATGATCCCTGAACATATTACGAGAAAACTGATCCAACACGATAATTTCAGCCAGACGACCTTCTGCTGTTGCCCGCCAGCGATAAAGCTCACAACGGTTTGCCTTCGTATGAATGTCCGAAAACTGCTTCACAATCTGTGCATCAAAACGTTCACTTTTAATCCACCAGTTGGACGGATCAATATCCTTAAACCAAAAATCCAGTACTTGTTGATACATAATCTCACCGCCTTTTATTTTTCTTCCTCTCTGCAAAGCAGACCACTTATTCAGCTTTAACCCGCTCGACTGAAGCCATAATATCGTCTTGCACATTCAAAAAACGCTGAGCCACCAGCACCAGCAGTAAGACAGGCAAGCCGATCAGAGTGGTAAAAATAAAGAACCAGTTATAACCCACCGCATCTACAATAGAGCCTGAATAGCCGCCCAGTATTTTAGGCAACAACGTCATAAGCGAGCTGAAGATTGCATACTGCATGGCTGTAAAAGAAATACTTGTGAGGCTGGATAAAAAAGCGACAAAAGCAGCACCGGCAAGCCCTGCCGAGAAATTGTCTGCGGCAACAACGATATAAAGCCAGAGCAGGTCTGAGCCCTGGCTGGCGAGTATCATAAACAACAGATTAGTCAGCGCGGATAAAAGTGCACCAATAAAGAGGATCCTCATCACCCCCTGGCGCATGGCGAGCAGTCCGCCCATAAAACCACCCACAATTGCCATGATCACACCAAAGGTTTTTACGGCGGTGGCGATTTGTTCTTTACTGAAACCCATATCCAGGTAGAACACATTAGAAATAACACCCAGCACAATATCTGAGATGCGATAACTACCCACTAACAGCAGTAAAAACAAGGCGGCTTTAATGCCGTAGCGATCAAAGAAGTTTTTTACCGGTGCGATATAAGTTTCATCCACCATCGCACGGCGAACCAACCCCGCTTTCAGCAGCACTGAAGCCACCCCTAAACTAACGGTCGTAGCCAGAGCTAAACGCAAGGTTTCAATCAGAAAAGAGGCCAGGGCCCGGTTGCCAAAGCTATTGGCCAGGAATTTTTTGAGTGTGTGAGCTGGTTCAGAGGTCAGGTAAAAACACAAAATAAAACCCAGCAACGCAATAGCAAAAAGCACCACAAAGCGCCCGTATTCAAACGCACTGTGATTATAACTGCGCTCAGCACTGGCCTCGGGCTCTTTGATCAACAGGGTTGTGACCACGCCCACCAGCATAACCGCCGACATAATCTGATAGGTATAGCGCCAGGCATCATACTGATAGTTGCCCATTTCAGTGCCAAACTGTGAGGCTAATACCAACGCACCGGCACCCGATACCACCATCGCCACACGGTAGCCGGCAATATAAGAAGCCGACATCATGCTCTGTAATTTTGTATCTGCCGCTTCGATACGATAGGCATCAATAACAATATCCTGAGTGGCCGAAGAGAAGCCCAGCGCCACGGCAGCCAGCGCCATCACGGTTTGTGTTTCCGGGCCCAGCGCCGGATCAATACCCGCCATCATCATAATTGACGCCATAATCGCAAACTGCGCTAACAACAGCCAGCTACGCCGACGCCCCAACCACCGGGATAAAAAAGGCAATGGTAACTGGTCAACCAAAGGCGCCCAGACAAACTTAAAGGAATAACCCAACGCCGCCCAGCTAAAAAAAGTAATCGCTGCGCGTTCCACACCGGCTTCACGTAGCCAGAGGGATAAAGAGGAAAAAATAAGCAGAATAGGGATTCCGGCAGAGAACCCCAGTAACAACATCACCAACACACGGGGATGACAAAAAGCCCCAAGCGATTCCCGCCAGCTAACCTGAGGCGTCTGCATAAAACAGCTCCTTAATTGGGTGTATTAATTATCGTATTAAGGACACGCCTTAATCGCGAAAATTATTAAACTGCAGCGGTATATCCAGATCAGTTTCACGCAACATGGCAATAACCTGCTGCAAATCATCCCGTTTTTTACCCGTCACACGCACCTGATCACCCTGTACCTGGGTCTGAACTTTCAGTTTTTTATCATCTTTAATCAGCTTGATGATCTTTTTACCGGTTGGCTGATCCAGTCCCTGCTTCAGCAGTACAATCTGACGGGCTTTCATATTCGCCGTATCAGGCTCTTTGATATCCATACAACGCACATCAATTTTACGAGCCGTCAGTTTGCTGCGCAGTATTTCCATCATTTGCTGCAACTGGAAATCCACATCTGCCAGCATGGTAATCTGCTCATCCGTTGCTTCAAAGCTGGCTTTGACACCTTTAAAGTCGTAGCGTTTCTGAATTTCCCGGTTTGCCTGATCCACCGCATTCGTCAATTCATGCATATCCAGTTCGGATACTATGTCAAAAGATGGCATTACTTGCTCCTGATATCTGTTATGTTCGGGCCGCTGATAGCGGGCATTCTATAGCAGCCATGATGCCTTTTCACCCCGGGCCTCAAACCGCTATTATGTACCCGAATCGGGAGAAACAATAATGCTTAATCACTGGTATATTCTGGGCGCAGGCGCCATTGGCTGTTTATGGGCGGCACACCTGGCCAAAGCCGGTCATCCTGTCACGCTGATCTTGCGCAATAAAGAACGTCTTGCGCATTTTCGGGCAACCGCAGCCATTACTCTGGAGACAGAATCAGGCTCAGAGACTATTCCTGTTAACGCCTGCCTTGCGGGCCAGACCGGGCCTGTTCAGCACCTGCT
>JBMYOX010000042.1:0-30587 GCA_049599735.1 Pontibacterium sp.
GGAAATCCAAGGCTTTTGGTGCAATTTCCTGGGCTAACACTTCCGTTATTGTCGCTATGGTTAACCTCAGAAGAGTTACCGCCATTATTTGTCATCTGAAAAATAGCGCTTTGCTTACAATCCGAAACCAGCAATATTTCTCCTTTCTGAAAGTCATGAGGGCTATTGCACCTTATAGTTACTGAAGATTCACTAGGAACATCCTTAATTGAACAGCTCCCTTCCCCATCAGCAAATTTCACACTGATAATATCACTGCCCGCCAGCGGGCTTGCGCCAGTAGGCAAAGGGATCGAGGTACCATCAGCGGTGACATAATTATCCTCAAGCGAAACCGGACTGGACAGGTCATATTGCGCATAAACCGTACCCCCGCTATCACGTAACGTATTCGCCATCGTTGTATTTTTAGAACAGCCCATATAACCCGCCATACGCAAGTCACGCGCCATAAACTCCACCGCAAAACGGGCATTTTCCTGCATTTTGGCCAGCTCACTTTGCAGCGTATAAGTGGCTTTGCTGCTAACAAACATTTGTAAAACACCCGCGGTTAACAGCAGGCCAATAACCAGCGCCACCATCAGCTCAATCATGGATAAACCACGTTGTTTCAGATAATTATCGGGCCGCTGAAGGTTCATAAGCTGGTACTCAATGCAAAACGGGTTGAAACCTGATCACTGGAACGCTCATCGTTCCACCATACATAAACCACCACTGGCAAACTGCTATCTGACGCACTGCCACAGACCGGCCGGGTTAAATCTGCGGCACCGCCGGTACCGGCCTCACTGTCACTGCTATCCGCATCACGGCACACCAGGCCACCGCCACCGGTTAATTCAGCCGCTAACTGGGCCTGCCAGCGAAAAACATCATGGGCCGCCATTGCCGCATCCGTACAACCGGCGGTTGTTTCGCATTCATCCGTGTTCGTGCCACTGGTAATAAAATAACTGCCCGCTTCTACAGCTGATACATTCGCCCGCATCCGGTCGATAATGTCATAGGCCAGAATGTTCGCCTGGCTGCGCATATAAGCACTCTGGTTTTGTTTGAGCGAAGTAATCTGTAAACCGGCCATGCCCAGCAGTCCCACCGAAATAATCACCAGGGCCACCAGCACTTCAATCAGTGTGTAACCACGACTAAGGTGTTGTCCAGGCACAGGCGCTCTCCCAATCCCAGGCTTTGATACGGCCAAACTGAGAAATTTGTATGTTTCTGACATCCGTATCCGTATCTCCGTCAGTTACGGCAAAACAAAGGCTACTGCTGCCGCTGATCTGGCCGGATGACTCAAAGGTCACGGCGGTGCCTGTGAGGGTAATCGAATCAGGCATCGCATCTTCCACCCGAACCACCGCATCGTTAATCACCGTCACCCAGCCATTCGCCCAGTCGTTGCCGCAATCATAATCCGCCATATTTTCTGTGGTATTACGCTGGCACAGCGTCACATCCACACCCTGGCGGATCGCTTCAGAACGGGCCTGTGACAGACTGGCCACCAGCTTGTTCTGTATCGAATCCATACGGCTTTCCTGCACAAAAGGCCCGAAATTGGGCACCGCGACTGTCAGTAAAATCGCCAGTATCGCCACCACCACCATTAATTCAATCAGGGTAAAACCGCGCGTATTTACCATCACCTGTCGCCAATTTAAACTCATACTTTTTTCGTAGCAGTTTCAGTTTAGTCTCACACCCACCTTATCGCCAGATCTCTTATCAATAAAGCAAACAATTGATCGCAGCTAACGCACAGACAAAAAAAAGCCGATGCTTTAACATCGGCTTTTTTCTGATCAGGCATCAGTCACAGAGAGGATGGCCACCTCAAACAGCAACCGGTGCCCCGCCAGCGGATGATTAAAATCCACATGCACAGACTGTTCATCAAACCGGTCTATCACACCCGGTAATTCTCCCTGTTTAGGATCCTGAAAAGAGATCACCAGCCCTGGTTCAAGCGCCATATCCTGAAATTGTGCCCGTGGCAGACGCTGCACATTGCTGGGATTAGACATGCCAAACGCATTCTCAGGCGCAATAGACAACTGCTCTTTATCACCGGCTTTCAGGCCAAACAGCGCCTGCTCAAAACCTTCCGGCAGGTTACCGTCACCCACGGCAAAGGTTGCTGACTGCCCCTCAAAATTGGAGTCAACCACCTGTCCGTCTTCCAGCTTAATGGCAAAGTGCAGGTTTACTTTTTTGCCCGGGCCTATCTGCTGCTCGCTCATGTTTTACCTTCAGTTTGCTTGCCGTTTTGTCTTTTTTCTTCAAAAAACAGCATATCAATAATTAACAAGACCGCACCCAGTGTGATGGCGGCATCTGCCAGGTTAAAAGCAGGGAAATAATATTCACCGTAATGCAGGGAAATAAAATCAATCACATAACCCTGCACAATACGGTCATACAAATTCCCCAGCGCGCCTCCTAATACCAGCGCCTGTGCGATGCCAACCCACCACTGAGCGCGGGCTGTACGTTTCATCCACACCAGCAGAAAGAGACTGACAACCAGCGCAATCAGCGCAAAAAACCAGCGCTGCCAGCCATCGGCATCCGCCAGAAAACTGAAAGCCGCCCCGGTGTTGTACAGCAGAGTCAGGTCAAAAACAGGCCAGACCGGGTTGGCCACGCCATAACTCAGCTCGGTATTGGCAATCTGTTTGGTCCAGAGGTCCAGCACAACCACCAACACCGTTAACCCGAGCCAGACCAGTGTGCCTGTTCCCTGCTTGCTTTCCATGTCCTGCTTCTCCATCAGGCAAAGCTACGTGATTCGCCGTCCCCGGATACATTATCCACACAACGAATACACAGCTCTTCATGCTCCGGATCTGAACCTACATCTTCACGATGATGCCAGCAGCGGCTGCACTTGGCCTGTTCAGATTTCACCACAGCCACCTGCAACCCTTCCAGCTCGGTTGCCTGTGCATTTTCAGCATCAGCCGCCGACAATACAGCAGCCTGAGAGGTCAGCAGTACAAAGCGCAGTTCATCACCCAGCTGCTCCAATGTCTGTTTAAGGGCATCGTTGCAGTAAAGTGTTACTTCCGCCTCCAGGCTGCCACCAATAACACCGGCAGACCGGCTGGCTTCCAGCTCTTTGTTCACGGCGGTTTTCACAGCCATGATCTGATCCCAGAACTCACGCCCCAGTGCTGCATCATTCGGCAGTTCAGCCAGGTCGGTATACCAGGTACCCAGTAACACAGAGGCAGAATGTGTACCCGGAATTTGTTCCAGAATCTCATCAGCGGTAAAGCTGAGAATAGGTGCAATCCAGCGGGTCAGTGCTTCAACGATATGATAAAGCGCACTCTGGCAGGAACGGCGGGCATGGCCTTCCGTTGCTGCGGTGTACTGACGGTCTTTGATGATATCCAGATAGAAACCACCCATTTCCTGTGAACAGAAGTGAGAGACTTTCTGGTAAACGTTCAGGAACTCGTATTTGTCGTAATGGCCTTCCAGCTCTTTCTGCAAACGGGCTGCACGGTCTACCGCCCAGCGATCCAGCGCCACCATTTCTTCAGCAGGCACCAGATCCGTTTCCGGGTTAAAGCCGTTCAGGTTTGCCAGGAAGAAGCGGGCGGTATTACGAATACGACGATAGGCATCAGCCGCACGCTTAAGAATTTCGTCCGAGCAGGTCATCTCACCACTGTAGTCAGTAGAGGCCACCCACAGGCGCAGAATATCCGCGCCGTATTTATTCATCACTTCCTGAGGTGCGACCACGTTGCCAATCGACTTGGACATCTTGCGGCCCTGACCATCCACGGTGAAACCGTGCGTCAGTACTTGTTTGTAAGGGGCCTGACCTTTAATTGCAATGCCGGTTTTCAGAGACGACTGGAACCAACCCCGGTGCTGATCGGAGCCTTCCAGATACAGGTCAGCCGGTGAATGCAAACCTTCACGGGTATCCAGTACGGAACGGTGAGTTACACCGGAATCAAACCAAACATCCAGGGTATCTGTGACTTTAGCGTACAAATCTGCTTCATCACCCAGCAGCTCAGCGGCATCCAGATCAAACCAGGCATCAATACCAGCTTTCTCGACCCGCAGTGCAACCTGCTCAATCAGCTCAGCCGTTTTGGGATGAAGTTGCTGGGTTTCTTTGTTGATAAAGAGTGTGATTGGCACACCCCAGGTACGCTGGCGGGAAACACACCAGTCCGGGCTCTGCTCAACCATGGCTTCGATACGGTTCTGACCCCAGGCCGGGAACCACTCCACGCCTTTAATGGCATCCAGTGCAGCCGCTTTCAGCCCTTTGGCCTCCATGCTGACAAACCACTGAGGAGTTGCACGGTAGATTAGCGGCGTTTTTGTCCGCCAGCAGTGTGGATAACTGTGCTGGAATTTGTGTGACAGTACCAGTGCGTTATTTTCTTTCAGCACCTCAACAACCGCGTCATCCACTTTATACACATGCTGACCGGCAAACTGACCGGCGGCTTCAATAAATACACCGTTATCACTCACCAGATTCAATGTGCCAATGCCGTAACGACGACCGGCATCAAAGTCTTCTACACCGTGATCGGGGGCCGTATGTACGGCACCGGTACCGGCATCCAGCGTAACGTGATCACCCAGAATCACCGGCGTGGTGCGCTCGGCAATAAACGGGTGTTGCAGCGGGCTATTTTCCAGCGCCTGGCCTTTGCAGCGGGCAACAATGCGGTAGTCTTCAGCGCCATAACGCTGCATGGCACTTTCAACCAGCCCTTCAGCCAGCAGAATACGCTCCTGACCTAAGCCCAGGTCTGCCTGTACCAGCACATAATCCAGTTCGGCATTCAGAGAAACCGCCTGACTGGAAGGTAAAGTCCAGGGTGTCGTTGTCCAGATCACAACGGAGACATTGCCTTCGCCGCCACCGTCTTCAAGCGAGAAGCGGCTCAGAAAGTCAGCTGCATCGACAGGTGCGTAACGTACATCAATGGCCGTCGAGGTTTTATCCTGATATTCCACTTCTGCTTCTGCCAGGGCAGAACCACCCACCACACTCCAGTAAACCGGCTTATAACCTTTTACCAGGTGGCCGTTCTCAGCAATTTTACCCAATGCACGAATGATATGGGCTTCCGTCTCAAAGTTCATGGTCAGGTAAGGATTATCCCAGTCACCCAGCACACCCAGGCGGATAAAGTCGGCTTTCTGACCCTCTACCTGCTTGCGGGCATAGTCCCGGCATTTCTGACGGAATTCTTTATGGGACAGCTTAGCACCGGCTTTACCGAATTTAGTTTCAACCTTGTGCTCAATCGGCAGACCATGACAATCCCAGCCCGGCACATAAGGCGCGTCAAAACCCGCCAGCGTGCGGGATTTTACGATCATATCTTTCAGGATTTTATTCACGGCATGGCCGATATGAATATCACCGTTCGCGTACGGCGGGCCATCGTGCAAAATAAAGCTTTCCCGACCGGCACTGACTTCGCGAATTTTCTGATACAGGCCCATTTGCTGCCAGCGTTTGAGCATTTTAGGTTCACGCTGAGCCAGGTTGCCACGCATCGGGAATGCCGTTTCAGGCAGGTTAAGTGTCGCTTTGTAATCGGTCATGATCTGTCGCTTCCGAATTAATGTTCAGGCTTGGGGCGCAAAATAAGCGCGCGCCTGATCGATATCTGCAAAAATCTGTTTTTTAAGCGGTTCCAGGCCATCGAATTTCTGCTCTGCACGAATAAAGCTCAGAAATTCAACGCTTAACAACTGCCCGTAAAGATCCCCCCGGTAATCCAGCAGGTGAACTTCCAGTACAGGCTGTATTCCATTAACCGTAGGCCGCATACCTACATTGCATACACCCGGCCGGGCAAAACCATCCGGCATTTTTACCTGCACGGCGTAAACACCCCGCATCGGGCAGGCAAAACGGTGCATCCGTATATTGGCGGTGGGCACACCCAGTTGCCGACCTAATTTCTGGCCATGCAATACACGCCCGGTCACAAGATACCGGCGACCCAGCAGGCGTTCAGCCAGGGTGAACTCATTCTGTATCAGCGCATCACGAATACGGCTGCTGCTGACGCGCTTGCCATCCATCAGAAAAGTGGCTGTATTCACGACCGAAAAACCGTATTTTTCACCGGCACGGCGAAGCATGTTGTAATCACCTTTTCGGTCGCAACCAAAACGGAAATCATCACCCACTACAAAATGCTCAACTGCCAGACCTTTTAACAGCAACTCATCAATAAACGCATCTGCGGACATAGCTTGCAGGCGCTGATTAAAGGTCAGACAAAGCACCCGGTCAATCTGCTCGGCCTGTAACAGACGTACCTTTTCATCAAACCGGGTCAGCCGGGGTGGTGCTACGCCCGCTGCAAAAAACTCGCGGGGCTGAGGTTCGAAGGTAATCGCAACCGATGGCAGCGCCAGCTCAACGGCTTTTGCTTTCACCTGCTCCAAAACCCGGCGGTGGCCCAGATGTACGCCATCAAAATTACCGATAGTCGCCACACAGCCCCGGTGTTTGTCGCGCAGATTATGCAGTCCCCTGATCAGTTCCATCAACTCAGCCGCTAACCCCAAAAATTAAACGGCAAATTATAGCCTGGTTGACCGCCCGCGAGTACCACTGCAACCGGTGAATTAGGCTATTAGCCCGCTCAGGCATTACGTAAATCTTTAAGGCGCATACCCATCGACACCAATACAGCCCCGTAAACAGCTACACCGGCCACAACGATAACGCCCATATTCAGCACCCGGTCCATCACCCCCCAAGCCAGCCATTGCTGCAGATCACCCACCAGCCAGAGCAAAACAGCCGCCATAGCCGCGTTTGCCGCCAGCAGACGCAGCAGGATCAAACGCCAGCCTGGCTGCCATTGGAAAACACCGGCCTTCAGCAAACCTCTGAGCAACAGGCCTGCATTCATAAAGGCAGATAACGAAGTCGCCGCCGCCAGACCCACATGCAACAAAGGCCCTATCAGAATCAGATTAAAAACCATATTGGCCACAGCGGCCTGTATGCCAATTTTAACCGGGGTTTTTGTATCCTGGCGGGAGAAGTATCCCGTCGCCAGCACTTTGATCAGCATAAAGGCCAGCACCCCACAGGCATAAGCCTGCAAACTGCCGGAAGCCATCATGACATCCCGGTCTGTTAAGGCGCCGTAATGGAATAACGTCACAATTAACGGCCCTGACAACATAAAGAGCGCCACCGCTGCAGGCAGACCAATAAGCAGCACCATACGCATGGCCCAGTCCAGGGTCTGAGAAAAATGCTCGGCCGATTTTTCCGCATGCTTACGCGATAAGCTGGGCAAAATAACCGTGGCAATTGCAATACCAAAAACACCCAGCGGCAGCTCCGCCAGACGGTCCGAATAATATAACCAGGACACACTGCCCGTTTGCAAAAACGAAGCTAACACCGTATCCAGCAACAGGTTAATCTGGGTGACTGACACCCCAAAAATTGCGGGTAACATCAATTTGAGTATACGCTTCACCCCTTCATCGGTACGATCGACCACCGGACAGGGCAATAAGCGCAGACGCGCCAGGAATGGCAGCTGAAAACTTAACTGCACCACCCCCGCAATCATCACCCCCCAGGCAAGGGCCAAAATAGGCGGATCAAACAAGGGACTGAGAAATACCGCCGAGCTGATCAGAGACAGATTCAGCAATACCGGCGTAAAAGCCGGCACCGCAAAACGCTCATAGCTGTTAAGAATCGCACCGGCAAAGGCCGTCAGGGAAATCAGCAGCAGATAAGGAAAGGTAATACGCAGCATAGACGCCGCCAGGTCAAACTTCTCACTGTCTGCCAGGTAAAAACCCGGTGCAAAAATAGCCGTTAAAACCGGCGCGCCTAATACAGCGATCAGCGTCACCATAATCAGCGTTGAACCTAAGGTACCCGCAACACGATCCACCAGCGCTTTAACCGCCGAAAAATCACGCTGGCTACGGTATTCCGAAAGCACAGGCACAAACGCCTGAGCAAAAGCCCCTTCTGCAAACAAGCGCCGTAAAAAATTGGGAATTTTGAAAGCCACAAAAAAAGCATCGGCACTGCCCGAGGCACCAAAATAATTTGCCACCACCACATCGCGCACCAGCCCCAGGATACGTGACAACATCGTCATCATGCCCACAATGCCGCTGGACTTAAGTAAACTGCCCGATTTTTTATCCGACACTGATTTTCCCTGCTGCACGCCCAAAACAAACCCCTTAAACGACAAATTCGGGACAATAATACCCGCGCCACCCTAAAAAGGCTCATCCTTTTATTGACAGCAGGGCCACAAAGAGGAATAATCTCGCGTCTTAAATTTTGGCAGTGCAGCCAGAATTATTTTTAACTAAATAACGTTTAAGGAGTCGGACTGTGGCAAATTCTGCAGGATCTCGTAAACGCGCTCGCCAGGCGGAAAAGCGTCGCCAGCACAACGCTAGCCTGCGCTCCATGGTGCGTACTTACATCAAAAAAGTAGCAGCTGCTATCGAATCAGGTGACTACGCTGTCGCTACTGAAGCATTCAAAGTAGCCCAGCCAATCATGGACAGCTCTGTTAACAAAGGCATCTTTACTAAATCTAAGATTGCCCGTAGCAAGAGCCGCATGAACGCACGCATCAAAGCACTGGCCGCGTAAGCGCCCGCGCAACAAAAAAACCGGCTTTTGCCGGTTTTTTTATGGCTGTTTTTTATCGCTACCTTATCCTTCAGGCAACCAACAATCACTTAATACAACACACGCACCGAAGCGGCCGGACAACCCGACCACCCCAAGCCCAGCTCGCCTACAGCAGCGCCGAACCTAAACCACTCAGCGCCAGATTATCCCGATGCACTAACTCTTCTTCACCCACAAAGCCCAACAACGGCTTAATCTGAGCACTTGATTTGCCGATGATTTTACGCGCATCCTCAGCCCCGTAATTCACCAACCCTCGCGCAACCACCACATCATACTCGTCTACCAGCATCACCATTTCGCCACGGGAAAAGCTACCACGCACCGACTTCACACCGGCGGGCAATAAACTTTTGCCCCGCTCAACCAGCGCCTTAACCGCACCCGAATCAAGCACCAGCGCGCCTTTCGCCTGCAAATGACCCGCAATCCACTGCTTGCGCGCAGCCTCCGGCGGACGGTCCGGCACCAGCAAAGTACCTATAGACTCACCCTGACGCAGACGCGTTAACAGATCGGCTTCCCGACCACTGGCAATCACCGTTACGGCTCCCGAACGGGCTGCCAGTTTCGCGGCACGCACTTTAGTCAGCATGCCGCCACGGCCAAATTTACCGCCACCACCGGCCATTCTCTCCAGCGTTTCGTCACCGGCACGGCCTTCAGAGATAAACTCAGCCTGCGGATTCTTACGCGGATCTTCCTTAAAGAGGCCCCGCTGGTCGGTTAATATAATCAGACCATCCGCTTCGACCAGGTTTGCAACCAGCGCACCCAGGGTATCGTTATCACCAAAGCGAATTTCTTTAGTAACGACCGTATCGTTTTCATTAACAACCGGCACCACCCCCAGCTCCAGCAGGGTGCGCAAGGTCGCTTTTGCGTTCAGATAACGTTTACGATCAGAATGATCCTCATGGGTCAGCAATATCTGAGCGGTATGGGTACCATGACGCTGAAAATTAGCTTCATAAGCCTGCACCAACCCCATTTGCCCCACGGCTGCAGCAGCCTGCAGCTTATAAACCTCACCCGGACGCTCATCCCAGCCCAGCCGCGTCATACCCTCAGCCACTGCACCTGATGAAACCAGCACAATCTCCACACCCTGCTCACGCAAAGCCGCCAACTGCCCGACCCAGTGAGCAATGGCATCATAATCCAAACCCTGACCATCATTGGTCAGCAGGGCGCTGCCGATTTTAACAACCCAGCGCTTTCCTTTAATCAACTGCTTACGTACAGACGCCACCAGGACACCTCAAAAAACTATTAGCGCACCCACTCAACTTCGACATCATAATCATCATCGTCGAAATCATCATCCAACTCATCCGCCCCCTGCGTATCGCGCTTAGATAAACGCAACTCTTCAATACGGGCACGTGCTTCCACATCAATCTGATCGCGGATTGCCTGCTCTTGTTCCAGCAGCGAAGCGTCCTCTTCAATGGCATATAAACGATCATCCAGGAAACGCTGAATTTCGTTAACCAACTCAGCCGTGCCTTCTTTACTGATCGCTGAAATACGATAAACCGGCCCTTCCCAGCCCAACGCATCAACCACCGCCTGACAGCGCGCTTCACGCTCTTCTTCAGGCACCATATCGAGCTTATTCAGCACCAGCCAGCGCGGCTGCTCTTCCAGCGTACCACTGAATTTACCCAGCTCATTCACCGCAACTACAGCCGCATCTTCCGGGGTTACGCCATCCCAGGGCGCCATATCAACAATATGCAACAAGAGACGGTTACGTGCCAGATGCTTCAGGAAACGAATACCCAAACCCGCACCTTCTGCCGCCCCTTCAATAATGCCCGGAATATCAGCAATCACAAAACTACGGTGACGCTCAATACGCACCACACCCAGGTTAGGCACCAGCGTGGTAAATGGGTAGTTTGCCACTTTCGGGCGCGCCGCAGACACTGCACGAATAAAGGTTGATTTACCCGCATTAGGCAAACCCAGCAAACCCACATCGGCCAGAATTTTCAGCTCCAGCTTAAGGTTACGGGTCTCACCGATAGAGCCCTTACTGGTCTGGCGTGGCGCGCGGTTCACACTGCTTTTAAAGCGTGTATTACCCAGGCCATGAAAACCCGCCTGCGCCAGCAAAGCCCGCTGACCAACCTCCGTCAGATCCGCCAGCACTTCATCAGTATCTGTATCAATAATGGTGGTACCTACAGGCACCTGCAATACCAGATCTTCGCCTTTAGCGCCCGTACAGTCACGCCCCATACCGTTCTGGCCATTCTCGGCCTTAAAACGACGGGTAAATCGAAAATCCACCAGGGTATTCAGGGATTCATTGGCCTCAAAAATAATCGAGCCACCATCACCCCCATCACCACCATCAGGACCACCTCTCGGGACGTATTTTTCACGCCGAAAGCTCATACAGCCATTGCCTCCCTTACCGGCTTCTACCGTAATCGACACTTCATCGACAAACTTCATTCTATACTCCCGAAAGACCAGTCACTTCAGCCAAAAACCACTGAAGAAAATTTTAGCGCACAAACAAAAAAGCTCCGCCGGTGCGGAGCTTTTTATAGAAAAAAGACCTAATCAGGCAGGTACAATAGTGATGTACTGACGCTTTTTAGGACCTTTAACTTCAAACTTCACAACACCGTCTGCTTTTGCAAACAATGTATGGTCTTTGCCACAACCTACGTTCGGGCCAGCATGGAACTTAGTGCCGCGCTGACGAACCAGGATATTACCGGCAATTACAACCTGACCACCAAAACGCTTAACACCTAAGCGTTTCGACTCTGAGTCGCGACCGTTACGGGTTGAGCCCGCAGCCTTCTTATGAGCCATTTTATATCTCCTGTCCGATTAGCTTAAGCGCTAATGCCGGTGATTTTAACTTCAGTAAACCACTGACGGTGGCCCTGACGCTTCATGTGGTGCTTACGACGCTTAAACTTCAAAATATGAACTTTTTTGCCGCGACCGTGCTCAACAACTTCAGCAGTCACTTTTGCGCCTTCAACAACCGGAGCGCCGACTTTAATGTCGTCGCCATCAGCAACCAATAAAACGCGATCGAATTCAACGCTGGCACCCTGCTCAGCTGGCAATTTTTCCAGCTTGATAGTGTGGCCTTCCTGAACGCGATACTGCTTGCCACCGCTGACAATTACTGCGTACATAACTTTCTCCGTCTCTGATAGTCCATCCAGCTACTGGAAATGTACCTACTTCTAATGGCCAACCCATATGGTAGGGAGCAAATTTGGATGAACTAGGGCGCGCGATTATATAGCAGACCTGCCAATACAGCAACTATTTGCCGCAATCCTTGACAGCGACCCGGCCTGGCCCTAGCATGCCCATACTTTCTGTATATATAAGACCATCATGCAGCCACATCAGCTAAATCCACAGATTGAACCGCAGTTTGAAGCCGTGAACGATTACATTATCAATCACCTGGGCTCCAACGTGCCTCTGGTTGAAAAAATCGGTCACTATATTGTAGAAAGTGGCGGTAAACGCCTGCGCCCTCTGCTGGTATTGCTGAGCGCAAACGCCTGTAGTTACAGCGGCGATAAGCACATTTCCCTGGCTGCAATTATCGAATTTATCCACACCGCCACCCTTTTACATGACGATGTGGTCGACAACTCTGATCTGCGCCGTGGCAAAGATACCGCGAACGCTAAATGGGGCAATGCACCCAGCGTATTAGTGGGTGACTTTCTTTATTCCCGGGCATTCCAGGTGATGGTCGAGATTGGCAATATGGATATCATGGGTGTGATCTCCAATGCCACCAACGTGATTGCCGAAGGTGAGGTGCTGCAGCTACTTAATTGCAAAAACCCGGACACCACCGAAGAAGCCTATATGCAGGTTATTCTCGGTAAAACCGCGATGTTGTTCGAAGCCGCCACAGAAGTCGGTGCTATTCTGGCAAACTGCCCCACAGAGCAACGCGAAGCCCTGCGTCTTTACGGCCGTCATTTAGGCATTGCTTTCCAACTGATTGACGATGTGATGGACTACCTGTCCACCGCCGAAGAAATGGGCAAAAATGTCGGCGACGATCTGGCCGAGGGCAAACCGACCCTGCCACTGATCCACGCCATGCGCGAAGGCAGCGATGAAGAACGCCTGATGATCCGCCAGGCCATTCGCAAAGGCGGCCTGGATGATTTACAGCCCATTATGGCCATTGTGCACAAAAACGGCGCTATTACTTATACCCGGCAACGAGCACAAGAAGAAGCCAACAAAGCAATCAACGCTCTGGATGCGCTGCCCGACAGCTCGTTCAAAGATACGCTCAAGCAGCTGGCCAATATTGCTATCAAACGCAGCGCTTAAAGGCCAAGGCACCCGATAATTGCGGGTGCCTGCTCAAAGTTTATTTCGCTTTTCCCGTTACTTCAGCCTTATCAAGCAACAGATACGCCCTGTCCTGACGCTTTACCATCGGATCAGGCTGCATCAGACTGCGTATTTCAAATCGCCCACCGAACAAGGCCTCAATTTCAGGCTGAAAAACCGCAAAAGGCGGCCCTTGCTCACCCTCAAACTCAACAACCACCAGCAGTATTGAAACCCCTGCCGGTAAACACTCACATAACAAGCGTGCGTAATCTGCCCGCATTTCAGGCGGCAAAGCCACCAGCGCGGCCCGGTCATAAACTGCACCAACCTGCGCAAGATCACCCGCCGTCAGGGCGAACACATCCCCGCACAAAAGCCCGATGCCATCCATGGATAAATATTGATACCGGCCCCGGCTTTCTGTTTGAGGCACCCCTTCATTTTCTGCAAAAAAAGCCCGACAGGCACTGTCATTTAACTCGACACCCAGCACCGGATGGCCCTGCTCTCTTAGCCAAAGCATATCGCCGCTTTTGCCACAAAGCGGCACAAAGACCGGCTCAGTCCCGGTTAATTCCAGCTGCGGCCAGTAGCTTAACAGCTTGCTGTTAACGTCTGATTGATGAAAACCAATACGCCCTTCTGTCCAGCGCGCATGCCAAAAAGCATGTTCCATATCACGACCTACACCCTAAGTTTTAATGTTTTTAGCGATTTTAGCCCACACAAGCCGTGTCAGATACCCCGCAAGTCGGTATAATCACGCGATATTTTAAGAAGAAATGGATAAACAGTTTCCAATGACAAAACCTTCCTCTTTAAATCGCGATGAACTGCTGCAATGCGGTCATGGCGAAATGTTTGGCCCGGGCAATGCCCGCCTTCCAATTGGCAACATGCTGATGATGGACCGTATCGTTAAGATCACTGAAGATGGTGGTGAATTCGGTAAAGGTGAAATTATTGCTGAGCTGGATATCAATCCTGATCTGTGGTTCTTCGCCTGTCACTTCGAAGAAGATCCGGTGATGCCAGGCTGCCTGGGACTGGATGCCATGTGGCAGATTGTTGGCTTTTACCTCGGCTGGCGCGGCAATAAAGGCCGTGGTCGTGCATTAGGTGCCGGCGAAGTGAAGTTCTTCGGCCAGGTACTGCCAACCGCCAAAAAAGTTACTTACCATGTACAGCTGAAACGTGTCATAGAACGCAAGCTGGTCATGGGTATCGCGGATGCCTCTATGTCTGTAGATGGCCGCGAAATCTATACAGCAAAAGATCTGCGTGTCGGCCTGTTTACATCAACCGACAACTTCTGATCCCTTTGGCGGTTCTATCCCGATAGACCGCCGTCGCCCTTTCTTCCGCTCCTCCTGGCTTATTAACATAAACCACAGAGGTCAATCGGCTGCAGGGTGTTTGCTGTACAACTATAAACAGAGTGGAATAAGAGAGGCATAACATGCGACGCGTCGTTGTTACCGGTATGGGAATCGTGTCCTGCCTGGGCACAGATAAAGCAGCTGTCCTGGAATCATTGCAGGAAGGCCGTTCTGGCATCAGTTTCCAGGAAGATTATAAAGAGCGCGGTTTCCGCAGCCACGTTGCAGGCAGCATCGATATCGACTTCAGCGCGAAAATCGATCGCAAACTGCTTCGTTTTATGGGCGACGCCGCAGCCTACACTTATATTGCCATGGAAGAAGCGATTGCGGATTCCGGCCTAACCGAAGACCAGATTTCCAATGTCCGCACCGGACTGGTTGTTGGTTCCGGTGGTGCATCAGCTGCCAACATTGTTGAAAGCGCTGATATTACCCGTGAAAAAGGCGTTAAACGTGTTGGCCCTTACCGTGTAACCCGCACCATGGGTTCAACGGTTTCTGCCTGCCTGGCAACTCCTTTTAAGATTAAAGGCGTGAACTATTCTATTACCTCTGCCTGCGCCACAAGCGCACATTGTATTGGTAATGCAATGGAACAAATCCAGCTTGGCAAACAAGACATCGTTTTTGCCGGTGGCGGTGAAGAACTGCACTGGGCTCAGACTGCTATGTTTGATGCGATGGGTGCACTTTCCAGCAAATACAACGACACGCCTGAAAAAGCGTCCCGCGCTTACGATGCAAACCGTGATGGCTTTGTGATTGCAGGTGGTGCTGGCTTACTGGTTATTGAAGAACTGGAACACGCTAAAGCACGTGGCGCTAAAATCTACGCAGAACTGGTTGGTTACGGCGCAACCTCTGACGGTTATGACATGGTTGCCCCTTCCGGTGAAGGCGCCATGCGCTGCATGAAGCTGGCAATGAGCACAGTTGATGGCCCGGTTGATTACATCAACGCACACGGTACATCCACACCTGCCGGTGATGTGCAGGAACTGAAGGCGATGAAAGAAACCTTCGGTGATGACATGCCTCCTGTCAGCTCAACCAAATCCCTGTCAGGCCACTCTCTGGGTGCAGCCGGTGTACAGGAAGCAGTTTACTGCCTGCTGATGCAGGAAAATAACTTTATCTGCGCCTCCGCCAATATCGAAGAGCTTGATCCTGCGGCAGAAGGTATGCCGGTTGTCACTGAGCGTAAGGATAATGTAAATCTGGAACGTGTTATGTCTAACAGCTTCGGCTTTGGTGGCACTAACGCAACTCTGATTTTCCAGAAGTACAACGGCTGATGCTTTAAGTTTCAGACGTAAAAAAACCGCCATCTGGCGGTTTTTTTATGCCTGACGATCAGGCCCGGTTAACGACTGTTCAGCGGGAAAAATCAAACAACCTTCAGCTGTTTCATTTGCTCAAGCAGCCAGCCTGCAGAGGCTTCGTGAACTTCATCCACGGTTTTATCCCGGGTATCAATAACCGGCCCGACCCTTAACGTCACTGTACCCGGATACTTCACAAAACTTTTACCCGGCCAGAACAGCCCAGCATCATGCACAATCGGCACTATAGGCACCGCAGCACTCACCGCCAGCATTGCACCACCTTTGTTAAACTTGCCCGTTTCCCCCACCGGCACCCGTGTACCTTGTGGAAAAATCAACACAGAAATACCATCTGCCAGGCGCTCCTTACCCTGCTGCAACAATTGTTTAAGCGCCCCCCGGCGTTTACTGCGATCCAGCGCAATCGGCTTAATCAGACTTAATGCCCAACCAAAGAAGGGGATTTTTAACAGCTCTTTCTTCAGGACGGCACTTTGTGGCCGTATCAGCGTCAGAAAAAACAAAGTTTCCCATTCGCTCTGATGGTTAGAAACCACCACATAACCGCCGGATGGTAAATGCTCAGCACCCTGCACATCCACCTTCACACCACAGCAGACACGTAGCCAGAAGATATAAAAAAAGTTAATGCCGCTGACCAGCTTAAAACGCCCGCGAAATGACAAAAGAGGCGCAATCAACAGACAAAGTGATGAATAAACAACCGTGACCAGATAAAAGCCGATGTAATAAAGGGTGGCCCGCAAGTACAGCAAGGGGGATTTAACCTGTGACACACTTAACCTCCTGTTACGGGCGGAAAGAAAGCAACTTCATCACCCGCTGCTATCTGATGACCGGACTGAACCATTTCCTGATTAACCGCCACCAGCACATTGCCTGCCAGCAGAACCTTTCGCCAGGGCTCACCACGCGACTCGACCAGTACCTCAATTAAGTCTGACACTGTATGCACGTCTGCTGGCGGCTCAAATTGCTCCCGATCCACACCCAGGGCTTCACGAAAGCTCGCAAAATACACCAACGTCAGCATTATGAATTCCCTTCTATTGTCCAGTGGCCACTTTTACCGCCTTTTTTCTCCAGCAGCTTCACCGTACTAATCACCATGCCTTTATCCACAGCTTTGCACATATCATAAATGGTCAGGGCCGCTACTGATGCTGCGGTCAGTGCTTCCATTTCCACACCGGTTTGCCCGGCCAGCTTGCAGGTGGCAAAAATTTCCACGCTGCTCCGCTCAGAGCACGGCAGCAGCTCCACTTTCACTTTACTCAGCATAAGCGGGTGGCAAAGCGGAATCAGCTGACTGGTCTGCTTGGCCGCCTGAATACCTGCGATACGGGCAACAGCCAGCACATCCCCTTTTTTATGGCCCCCTTCGGTAATCAGCGCGAGCGTTTCCGGCAACATTTGTACTTCTGCATAAGCGGTGGCTTCACGACTGGTCACGGCCTTTTCAGACACGTCCACCATATTGGCATTACCCTGATCATCCAGGTGAGTCAAATGGCTCATCACAACCCTCGCAGCTTATCCTGATTAATCACCGGATTGGCATACATCCGGCGTAAAATGTCTTGTACACCCGGCTCCAGATCGGCCAGACGGCTTTCAAACTCAACCTGCTCATCCTCTGAAGTCGACTCGGTGCGCCCTGCGGCAATCATATTCGAGCTGTGCAGGTGGTAATTAGTCAGAATCTGACGGTCAATTTCCTGTGCCAGAGATTCCGGCGTTTCATAGTCACCCCGAATCACTTCACCAAAAGCCACATGCACATTACCTTTCTGACCGGTAATACCTTTCACGATGCTTTCGATATCTTCGTACTGCCCTTTTTCATAGCATCCGTCTTTCTGCAAGGCATACAACTCTTTCGCTTTAAGGACATCACAAGGATCATACTGGTAAGAGATAGAGACAGGTACTATATTCAGGCGTGACATAGCCTCGCTGAAGCTGCGTTTCTGCTTGCGATGTGCCATATAGAACATTTTTAAAATAGTCGGATCGGTCTGATCGTTGCCGTCTTTAGCACGCCCTTCACGCTGGGCAATCCAAACCGAATGCCCATCCTGAATGCTGTGGTCGATATAAGAGGACAGCTGGGTCAGCGCTTTCATCACTTCTCGCGGGGCCGTTGCCGAGCGGTTAACAATAAAGCTTTTATTCAGACGCATCAGATCAGAAATATAATCTTTGCTCAGCAGGTTATCCCCGATGGCGATACGCAGTGTATCCAGCCCCATCTGGTGATGAATCCAGTTAACAAAGGCCGGGTCCATGGCGATATCACGGTGATTCGAGATAAAGAGATAAGACTCATCCGGATCCAGCTCATCAATGCCGGTACAGGTCAGATTGGCCGTTGTACGCGCAATCATCTTTTCCATGTACTTAGCCACCAGCGTCTGAAAATCGCGCACATTTTCAAGCTCCCCGACCTCCCTCGCCAGAGCAATACGCACAACCGGGCGCAGAACCCAGCCTAAGTATTTGCTCATACCCGGAAACTGGTAGCTGGTAATCGCAGAGATCAGTTCATTGTTATATAGCAGCCGGTTCAGTACTCCGGCTACTTCCTGATCTTTATAGGGGCGAATCTCCCGGTACGGATCCTGCTGCTCTGTCATAATCGCTCTGTATTATCTGGCCAATACTGAAAAAAGGGGCTCATTTTACCGGTTTAGCCCGCAACATACAGCGTCATAAGACAAGGATCTGCTGAATAAGCCCTGCAAAGCCGTCAAAACCGCCGTTAGTTCCGGCACCCAAGCACAAGGGTTTAAGTCAGTCGTTAATTCAGAAGTTCTGAAAACGGAATAAATTCTACCAAATCACCTTCTTTAACCCGGGTATCAGGCGCAATGACCGCCAGACCATTAGCCCAGCTGGCTGATGACAACATACCGGAGCTCTGATTTGCACAAGGTTTGACACGGCCCTCTTCAAAGCGCGCCCGCATATACTCCTGACGCCCAATGGCTCTGTCACGCACAAAACCTGCGGGGGCTTTCATTATCAGGGGTGCCTCGACCTTAGCCCCCTGCTGCTTCAGCAGACAGGGCCTGGCCAGCAGGCAGAAAGTCACCAGACTGGACGCCGGATTGCCCGGCAAACCAAAGAAAGGCACACCCAGTACCTGCCCGTAAGCCAGAGGTTTACCCGGTTTGATCTTAATTCGCCAGAGATCCAACTGACCCAGCTTTTCCACCACCGCTTTAACATGGTCTTCTTCCCCGACAGAAACACCGCCGGTGCTAAGAATCAGGTCTGCGCTGGCAGCAGCTTCACGTAATGCCCGTTCGGTATCTTCAGCCGTATCCCGGACATTATCTAACGCAATGACCTGCATACCCAGCTTCTGTAACAGACCCGCCAGCAAAAAGCGGTTGGAGTTGTATATCTGCCCCGGTGCCAGCGGCACACCTGGCTCCACCAGCTCATCACCGGTGGAAAGCACTGCCACACGCAATGGCTTGTAAACCTTGATCACCGATAAGCCGGTAGAGGCCAGCACACCCAGATCCGCAGGCTGAAGACGGGTGCCTGCGGGCAGCACCGGGCTGCCTTTTAAAAGATCCTGTCCTTTAGGGCGGATATTCTGATTCAGCTTAACCCCGGCCGGGAAAACCACCTGCCCGTTCTCCAAACGTGTTTGTTCCTGCATCACCACCGCATTAGCGCCTGCCGGAATTTCTGCCCCGGTAAAAATACGGGCACAGCTACCGGGCAGCAGCGTTTGTGGTGCCTGACCTGCCGCAATACGCTGACTGACCGACAACCGCGTTTCGTGCACCTCATTCACATCCGCGATATTCAGCGCATAGCCATCCATACTGCTGTTATCAGCAGGTGGCACATTCACCGCGGCAAGCGGGCTATCGACCAGAATACGTCCAACGGCTTCAGACACCAGTACAGTTTCTGTGCTGGCGGAGACGGGTGTCTGTGCCAGCAACCGCGCCAGCGCCTCTTCGATTGGCATCAGGCCTGGTGAATCACATGCGCTCATAAAAACTCCTGTCAGTCTGCGTGCTGTTCGCGGTGTTTCAGCAACATCGCCACAAAGTTACAGGGGCCGTGACGGTTATCCAGCTGATCGGCAATCACCTTATCCCAGCCCGTTCGACAGGCACCGGTCGAACCCGGCACACAGAAAATAACCGTGCCATTTGCCAGCCCGCCTAAAGCACGGGACTGAATGGTAGAAGTACCAATTTCTTCAAATGACAACTGACGAAACAACTCCCCAAAGCCTTCAATTTCTTTATCAAACAAAGGAGCCATCGCTTCCGGTGTAGAGTCACGCTTGGTGAAACCCGTACCACCGGTGGAGATCACAACCTGCACCTCAGGGTCAGCAATCCAGCGCGAGGTAACCGCCCGCATCTGGTAGACATCGTCTTTAACAATCACTTTATCCACCAGCTTATGACCCGCTGCCTGCAGCCGCTCCACCAGCGCCTGACCCGAGGTATCCGTTTCCTCGTTTCGGGTATCTGAAATAGTTAATACCGCGATGTTTAATGGAATAAACTCAGCGTTGACAGAGGCATGCCCCATAATATGTAACTCCTGGATCGGTTTAAATCGGTATAGGCGGTCACTCTATCACAAGCGCCACCGCAGAGAATGGCGGTTAGAATTAACCGCCGGTCATATTCATAAAACGCAGGATCTGAGGTTCATCATCCAGATCAAACCAGTGACGCTCCGGTTTCAGATGCATGGCATCGATGATCGCCTGACGCAAAACAGCCTGATCACCCGGGTGGGTTCTTAGTATGTCGCGCAGATCCATTGAATGCTCATTACCCAAACAAAGCAGCAGACGGCCTTCCACAGTAACCCTGACACGGTTACATTCACTGCAAAAGTTATGGCTATGGGGTGAGATAAAACCTACCCGGCTGTCACTGTCCGCCATGCGGTAATAACGGGAAGGCCCTGAGGTACGTTCAGGGGTTGCGACCAGCGGGTAACGCGGTTCAATTAAGGACATCACCTCATCACTGGAACAATACACCTCAGCCCGGTCATGCTCTGTAATGCCCCCCAGGGGCATCTCTTCGATAAAGCTGATATCCAACGCTTTCTCGCGCGCAAATTCGACCAGATCCAACACCTCGTCATCATTGCGGCCTTTCATCACAACAGCATTCAATTTGATACGTTCAAAGCCTGCTTCACGTGCCGCATCAATGCCTGCCAGTACCTGATCGAGCTTACCTGTGCGGGTTAAACGACGAAAACGATCTGCCTGAAGGCTATCCAGACTGATATTCAACCGGGAAACCCCTGCCTCACGCAAATCACCGGCCATGGCGACAAGTTGGGAGCCATTGGTGGTGATCACCTGCTCCACCGGCAATTTTCCAATTTCACGGATCAAGTCCAGCACACCCCGGCGCACTAAAGGCTCACCGCCAGTCAGACGGATTTTTTTAACCCCCAGAGATGAGAATGCTGCCGCAACCTGATAGAGTTCCTCGAGTGTTAAGATCTGCGACTTAGGCAGGAATTCCATTTTCTCGCTCATGCAATAAACACAACGGAAATCACACCGATCCGTCATGGATAAACGCACGTAATCTACCCGGCGTCCGAAATCATCAATAAGTGCGCTTTGTTGCGCGGTTGATTGAGTCGTCATGAAAAGCCTGCTCTTAGCGCCTTGTTTAGGAAAAGACAAATCTGTACAAAAAACAGACCGGCACCTTAACAGGGCAATTTAATTTATTATTAGAATTATTCGACAATGACCTATCTGGCAATCAAACATATCCATCTCAGCACAGTCACGCTCAGCCTCTGCTTTTTCCTGTTCAGAGCTTACTGCATGCTATATCGACCCGAACAACTAAAGCAACGCTGGATACGTATCAGCCCCCATATAATTGATAGTATTCTGCTGATCAGTGCCGTTATGCTCAGCATCCGATTACAGCAATACCCGGGAGTGGATAGCTGGTTAACAGCTAAAGTCGTCGCGTTACTGCTCTATATCGTACTGGGCAGCATTGCGCTAAAACGGGGACGTACTAAAAACATAAGAATTGCCGCACTCGCCGGGGCGCTCTTAAGCGTGGTTTATATCATTCTGGTGGCACTTCAGCACAATGCCTATCCCTGGTTATGAATCAGCGGATTGTTTACGTAAATGATAATAATGGCGCACCACTTCGGTAAGGTCGGTACGCCAGGGACGCTGGCGAATGCCAAAAGTATTCAGCAGTTTTTTGCATTCCAGTATGGATGAATTCGGGCGCTGCACTTCTGTAATGTACTGACGGGCTTTAACGGCCGTCAGTCTTTCTACCGATAGCTCTTCGTAACCCATCGCCAGGGTAATAATCTCTTTGCAGAAACTATAACGACTGGTGACTTCAGCCCCGCTGTAATGATAAGTGCCCCAGGCATCCGCCCCGTTATGTACCTGCTTCAGCACTGCCAGTACAACCCGCGCTACATCCTCCGCCGCTGTTGGACAGCCCAGCCGATCATTAACGGCCCGAATCTCTAACTGTGAGCGTGCATGCTCCAGGGTCCGGGTAACATAGTTGTCGCCCAGCTCGCTGAATATCCAGCTAACACGCAGGATAATATGCTGGGGCAGCGCACGCCTGAGCGCCTCTTCACCCTGCCATTTGCTATCACCATAAAAGCCCAGGGGTGCCACTTCATCATCTTCCCGGTAACCACTGTCGTAATGACCATCAAAGACAAAATCACTGGAGATATGCACAACCGGAATCGATAAATCACCACAAGCTGATGCCAGGTTATCCACACCCTTGGTATTCACCGCATAACAACGGTCACTTTCATGCTGCGCTGCATCCACCGCATTAAAACCCGCGCAGTTAATCACATAATCTGGCAGATAATGGTCAAGCTGCTCCCGGATCTTTTCAGGCGAGGTAATATCCAGCTGTTTAGGGTCAAGACCCGTCACTTCAAAAAAAGCATCAACTTCTGCGCTCTGAACAACAGCAGTACCTACCTGGCCGGACGCACCGATCACCAGAATTTTAACGGGCTGTGAAAAATTTTCGAACGTCATACGGCAACAAAATCCTTCCGGTAGGACATCTTAACAACCGTTACTTAACACTCAGCAATGGCCCTTGGTTATCTCGATAATAGAGTTTTATTAAAAGCTGTAAAGCGAAAGCACGAACCAGACATAAAAAAGCAGCAGAACCGCTTAGTTTGAAATAAAGACCGGGCTCGAATAATAATGAACGTAAACACAGAACCCTTCAACATCCCGCTATTCAACCGTCGATAGTCCGGCCCATTAAGACACTTCACTATCGCGCATACAAATAGCGCTGAAAACCCACAAAAGTATCACGAATCAGCGCCGGAGAACCAAACTCAGCAGCGGCATCACTGATACTGCTGTATTTGAGTTCAATTAAGCTGTGCATCTTTTTAGGAGAAAGCTCATTCACCCCGTCGGTTACATATTGCCGCAAGACAAAATCAATAAATTCTTGTTGTTTGTAATCAGCAAAGGCCTGATTAATAAGTGGTTTAGCGGCCTGAACACGCTCTTCACGGGTATCGGGGTTGCCCCATATCTCACGTAACTGCTCTTCGTTTTTAAAAAACTGCGGTAACTCACCAAACATACGATCGACCAGTTCTTTTCCGGAAATGGGCTTACCCTCGGCGCTCCAGTACATGACCGATGATATATGCAGAATCTGGCGGGTTTTACCGTCACTTAATGTAATCAGTATCTTTTCATCTTGTTTGCACTCACAAGGGCTTTGTCCACAAAGCTGACATAAGAAACAGCATCCATGACGACTGCCCGGTGTAATCCAGTTCGCTGGAGCAACCGGCGTCTTTATGAAAAATGTCGTCGATGTTTTTAAAGGTTTGTTCGAACATAGGTTTGCTGCTTCCCTTATGGCAAATAATTGACGAGATTAGTGCCTGTCTGTCGCGAGCTATCAGGGCACTATCAGGGCAATGCTGGACATTAAATGAGGGTCTGGCTGGGCGTTTACTGGCTTATCCCCGACACGACACATCATCAGCAGATCAGACAAAAACAAGAAAGCCCCAACTAATGGGGCTTCCGGGTCATTCAGCTACAGCCAAACGTCACACTTTTATCTATGGTATCCCTCAGAACGGGATATCGTCGTCAAAGTCATCAAAACCCTGCGCAGGGGGCTGCTGTGGCGCAGGCTGGTTTTGTGGCCTGGAGGCAGGCTGTTGTGGCTGATAATTTTGCTGAGGCGCCGCCTGCTGATAATTTTGTTGAGGAGCCACCTGCTGTTGCTGTTGCTGCTGTGGCTGTTGCTGTGGCGGCTGATTACCATAACCTGACTGCTGCGGCTGATAACCACCTTCTCCGCCACGGCTGTCCAGCATTTGCATCTCACTGGCAACAATCTCGGTGGTGTATTTATCCTGACCACTGTTGTCCTGCCATTTACGGGTACGCAATGAGCCTTCTACATAAACCTTGGAGCCTTTACGCAGATATTCACCGGCAATTTCCGCCAGGCGATTAAAGAATACAACGCGGTGCCACTCAGTCCGTTCCTGCTGTTGCCCACTCTGTTTATCTTTCCAGCTTTCGCTGGTAGCGATAGTGACATTAGTCACTGCACCACCGGAAGGCATATAACGAACCTCGGGATCACCACCCAGGTTACCGACAAGAATTACTTTGTTAACGCCACGAGCCATGAAAATCTCCAGATAAATGGGTAACTGATGGCCTTCCCTGACCACCCAGGTTAAGGGTTTATAGCCCTTTAGAATACCACAGGGCGAACCTAAGATAAGTGGGAAATACACAGATTTTTTTCATCTTGCCCTGTAGCGTCTTTAATTAGCGGTATGCTGTAAGATGCCTTTTATTAGAGCCTAATAAATCATTATACTTTTCGTTTTAGGTCCAGCCGGAGAGAACATGGACAAGATACTGGTGCGCGGTGCACGCACGCATAACCTTAAAAATATTGATCTGGAAATCCCCCGTGATCAACTGATTGTGATCACGGGACTCTCCGGCTCGGGTAAGTCTTCTCTGGCTTTTGACACGCTCTACGCCGAAGGCCAGCGCCGCTATGTTGAGTCACTCTCAACCTATGCCCGGCAATTTCTCTCCGTCATGGAGAAACCAGACGTTGATCATATTGAAGGGCTCTCACCCGCCATTTCCATTGAGCAGAAGTCGACCTCCCATAACCCCCGCTCGACGGTTGGCACCATCACCGAAATTTATGATTATCTGCGTTTGTTATTCGCCCGCGCCGGTGAGCCGCGCTGCCCTGACCACGACCTGCCTTTGGCCGCTCAAACGGTCAGCCAGATGGTGGATCAGGTGCTGACATTACCCGAAGGCAGTAAACTCATGCTGCTGGCACCGGTGGTACAAGGTCGAAAAGGTGAGCACTTACATGTATTGGCAGAGATGCGCAGCAATGGTTTTGTGCGGGCGCGTATTGACGGATTGGTTGTGGACCTGGACAGCACACCGGAGCTGGATAAGAATAAAAAACATGATATTGAAGCGGTAGTTGACCGTTTTAAAGTACGGGGAGATTTGCAGATTCGCCTGGCTGAGTCATTTGAAACGGCTCTTAACCTGAGTGATGGCATTGCCAAAATTGCCTGGATGGACGGTGAAGACAGTGATCTGATTTTCTCTGCCCGATTTGCCTGCCCACAATGTGGCCACAGCATTCAGGAACTTGAACCCCGGATGTTCTCGTTTAACAATCCACACGGTGCTTGTTCAGCCTGTGATGGTCTGGGGGTGAAACAATTTTTTGATCCGAATAAGGTGGTGCATGACAGTAGTCTCACGTTGTCGGAAGGGGCTATCCGTGGCTGGGACAGACGCAGTCTGTATTATTTCCAGCAATTAAAGGCTGTTGCCAGTCACTATGATTTTGATATAGACACACCCTTTAACCAGTTATCTGACAAACAACAGACCGTTGTCTTAATGGGCAGTGGTCACGAGAAAGTGTCTTTTAATTACCTGAATGACCGGGGTGACTCAGTCAGTAAATCACACCCTTTTGAAGGCGTGTTGAATAATCTCGACCGGCGTTACCGTGAAACTGAATCTGAAATGGTACGCGAAGACCTCGCCAAATACCTGAACGTACAACCCTGCCCTGGCTGTCAGGGTAGCCGCCTTAGACGCGATGCCAGACACGTCTTTATCGATGGCCAGACCTTACCCGATATCGTTCGACTGCCGATTGGTGATGGCTTCCACTATTTTGAAACCCTGAAACTGGAAGGCAAGCAGGGTGAAATTGCCGACAAGATTGTTAAAGAGATCAAACAGCGACTTAGCTTTCTGGTGAATGTGGGGCTCGACTATCTGGCACTGGAGCGCAACGCTGATACACTTTCCGGCGGTGAAGCGCAGCGTATCCGCCTGGCCAGCCAGATAGGTGCGGGCCTGGTGGGTGTTATGTACATACTCGATGAACCTTCTATCGGCCTGCATCAGCGCGATAACGAGCGCCTGCTGGGCACCCTGAGACATCTGCGTGACTTAGGTAATACAGTAATTGTGGTGGAGCACGACGAAGATGCTATCCGCATGGCCGATTACCTGATTGATATAGGGCCAGGTGCCGGTGTGCATGGCGGACAGGTGGTTGCTCAGGGCAGCACTCAGGAAGTGATGGATTGTGAAGCTTCCCTGACCGGACAGTATCTGTCAGGCAAACGTGGCATCCGTATACCCGATGAGCGCCACCCGGTGGATCCTGACAAAATGCTGAGCCTGACAGGTGCCACCGGAAACAACCTGCAAAACGTTGATCTGGAGATTCCTGTAGGCCTGTTTACTTGCATTACCGGCGTTTCAGGCTCGGGTAAATCAACCCTTATCAATACCACTTTGTATCCCTTGGCTGCGACTGAGCTGAACCATGCCACAACACTGGATGCCTCACCCTATAAAAAGGTTGAAGGGCTTGATCACTTTGACAAGGTCATTGATATAGACCAAAGCCCGATTGGTCGCACCCCCCGTTCCAATCCGGCCACTTATACCGGCATTTTTACACCCATTCGTGAACTGTTTTCCGGAACTCAGGAAGCACGTTCCCGAGGTTACAAACCAGGACGCTTCAGCTTTAACGTTAAAGGCGGACGCTGTGAAGCCTGCCAGGGTGACGGTGTCATCAAAGTTGAAATGCACTTCCTGCCTGATATTTATGTGCCTTGTGATGTCTGCAAAGGCAAAAGATACAACCGTGAAACGCTGGAAATTAAATACAAAGGTAAGAGCATTGACGAAGTGCTCGGCATGACCGTAGAAGAAGGACGGCAGTTTTTTGATGCCATTCCTGCACTGGCACGTCGCCTGCAGACATTGATGGATGTAGGACTAAGCTACATACGTCTGGGTCAGGCCGCTACGACTTTGTCAGGTGGTGAAGCACAGCGGGTTAAACTGTCTAAGGAGCTTTCCAAGCGCGATACAGGCAAAACACTTTATATACTGGATGAACCAACCACCGGCCTGCATTTTTACGATATAGAGCAGTTGCTGGCTGTACTGAACCGCTTACGCGATCACGGCAACACCATCGTGGTGATTGAACATAACCTGGATGTGATTAAGACGGCTGACTGGATTGTGGACCTTGGGCCTGAAGGTGGCATTAACGGCGGGCATATCATAGCCACCGGCACACCCGAGACAGTAGCAGATTGTGAACACTCCCATACCGGACACTTTCTGAAACCGTTGCTCACTCGCTGAATAAGCAGGCTTTGCAGCACAGCCTGCAAAGCCTGCAATCAAAACCTTTCCTGAACAGATCACAAATTTCAGGCAATAAAAAACCCGGCACAGGCCGGGTTTTTTCAGGTTTATTACCGATTAATCTTCAGCAGAGTCTTCGACAACTGCAGATCCAACCGGACGGTCAACCAATTCTACGTATGCCATTGGCGCGTTATCGCCGGCACGGAAGCCACATTTCAGAATGCGAATGTAGCCACCCGGACGCTGCGCATAACGCGGGCCCAGATCATTGAACAGTTTACCAACAGCAACTTTGCTGCGAGTACGTGCAAACGCCAGACGACGGTTTGCAACAGTGTCTACTTTAGACAATGTGATCAGTGGCTCAGCATAGCTACGCAGTTCTTTAGCTTTTGGCAGAGTGGTTTTAATCACTTCATGCTCAAAAAGAGAAACTGCCATGTTTTTAAACATAGCTTTGCGGTGCGCACTGGTACGGCTAAAGTGACGACCAGATTTACGATGACGCATGATTATAAATCCTTACCAAACTAGTCAGTTCGAATCGCTGTATCAAGACGCGACTTTATCATCGTTTTTCAAGCTGGCCGGAGGCCAGTTTTCCAAACGCATACCAAGGGACAGGCCTTTAGAGGCGAGTACATCCTTGATTTCAGTCAGCGACTTCTTGCCCAGGTTCGGGGTCTTCAGCAGCTCAACCTCGGTACGCTGAATCAGGTCACCGATGTAGTAGATCTGCTCTGCCTTAAGACAGTTAGCAGAACGTACAGTCAGTTCCAGGTCATCAACCGGACGTAACAGAATCGGATCGATTTCTGGTTCTTCCGGCTCTTCCTTAGCCTGATCAGCCCCATCCTCCAGGTCAACAAATACAGCTAGCTGTTGCTGAAGGATTGTCGCCGCACGACGGATGCACTCTTCCGGATCGATTGTGCCGTTAGACTCAATATCGATAACCAGTTTGTCCAGATCGGTACGCTGTTCCACACGGGCACTTTCTACCACGTAAGAAACACGACGTACCGGGCTGTAAGTTGCATCCAGCTGCAAACGACCTATAGCGCGAGTTTCGTCTTCTTCAGAAGTACGGGCATCAGCGGGCACGTAACCACGGGCACGCTCGACACGCAGTTGCATGTTAATGCTCGCGCCTTCGTTCAGATGAGCAATCACATGTTCCGGATTTGCAATTTCAACATCCTGATTTAACTGGATATCGCCTGCAGTCACCGGACCCGCTTCGCTTTTGCTCAGTGTCAGTGTCACATCGTCACTATTGTGCAACAGGATAGCGACACCTTTAAGGTTCAGAAGGATTTCAATAACATCCTCCTGAACACCTTCTACAGTGCTGTACTCATGCAAAACACCATCAATCTCTACTTCCGTGACGGCACAACCCGGCATGGAAGAGAGAAGAATGCGGCGTAATGCATTACCCAGCGTGTGGCCAAAACCGCGCTCCAGTGGCTCAAGAGTCACCTTCGCACGTGTTTTGCTGATTTCCTGTACGTCAATATGACGAGGGCTTAGAAACTCGCTTACCGAACGCTGCATAGTTCCACCAATAAAGAGTTCAAGAATTACTTGGAGTACAACTCGACGATCAGGTGCTCATTGATATCGGCAGACAGATCGCTACGCTCAGGAACAGACTTGTAAGTCCCTTCCATTTTGCCAGCATCAACTTCTACCCATTCAACAGAGCCACGCTGAGCGGCCAGATCCAGTGCGCCTTTAATACGCAGCTGAGTCTTAGCTTTCTCACGAACCGCGACTACATCACCTTCTTTCACCTGGAAGGACGCAATGTTTACGACCTGGCCATTAACGGTGATTGAACGGTGAGATACGACCTGTCGTGCTTCAGCGCGAGTTGCACCAAAACCCATACGGTATACAACGTTGTCCAAGCGGCCTTCCAAAAGCTGCAGCAGGTTTTCACCGGTTGCACCTTTGCGACGAGCCGCTTCTTTGTAATACCCACGGAACTGACGTTCCAGCACGCCGTACATACGACGTACTTTTTGTTTTTCACGCAGCTGAAGGCCGTAGTCGGATAAACGACTGCGGCGCGCGCCGTGCATGCCTGGCACTGTATCTGCCTTGCACTTGCTGTCCAGAGCACGAACACCGCTCTTCAAGAACAGGTCCGTACCTTCACGGCGAGACAGCTTGCACTTTGGTCCTAAATAACGAGCCATATTACTGTCTCCAGATTAAACGCGACGTTTCTTCGGTGGACGACAACCATTATGCGGGATTGGCGTCACATCGGTAATGTTAGCGATCTTGTAGCCACAACCATTTAAGGCACGGACTGCAGATTCGCGACCAGGTCCAGGACCCTTCACAAAAACATCGAGGTTTTTAAGGCCGTACTCAAGTGCAGCCTGTCCAGCACGCTCAGCAGCAACCTGAGCGGCAAATGGGGTGCTTTTCCGGGAACCACGGAAGCCGGAGCCGCCTGCAGTTGCCCAGGAAAGAGCGTTACCCTGACGATCAGTAATAGTAATGATCGTGTTGTTAAAAGAGGCGTGGATATGAGCGAACCCGTCCGCTACCTGCTTTTTAACCTTTTTACGTGTGCGATTGCCTGGCTTAGCCATATTGGGAATTCCTATCGCTTACCACTTACTTACGGATCGGCTTACGCGGGCCTTTACGAGTGCGTGCATTGGTTTTGCTACGCTGCCCACGTACCGGGAGATTGCGTCGGTGACGCAGACCACGAAAACAACCAAGGTCCATAAGACGCTTGATGTTCATTGAGATCTCGCGACGAAGATCGCCCTCTACTGTCAGCTTGGAAATTTCACCACGAACATTATCCAGCTGCTCATCAGAGAGGTCGGCAATCTTGGTACTTGTGGCAATACCACAAGTGTCGCAGATGCTCTGTGCAGTCGTGCGGCCAATCCCGTAAATGTAAGTCAGAGAAATTACCGCATGCTTATTGTCAGGGATATTGACTCCAGCTATACGGGCCATTCTGTTTACTCCAATTGGGGTTCTTTCGC
>JBMYOX010000043.1:0-30062 GCA_049599735.1 Pontibacterium sp.
GCTGATCAATATAATCCTGATTCAGATAACCCTGCGCCGATAAGCTATTTAGCAAGCCATTAAACAAACGGGTATCACTGCCGGGACGCAGCGCCAGATGAATATCAGCCAGTTTAGAGGTAGCGGTATGGCGCGGGTCGATTACAACCACTTTTAAATCTGGGTTGTTCTTTTTTGCCACGGCCATACGTTGAAACAGAATCGGGTGATTCCAGGCCGTATTAGAACCCACCAGCACAATAAAACCGGCCTGTTCAATATCATCGTAACTACAGGGAACCGTATCACTGCCAAAGGCACGTTTATAACCCACCACGGTAGAAGACATACACAGGCGTGAATTAGTATCCACATTGGCACTGCCAATAAAGCCTTTCATCAGTTTATTAGCAATATAATAATCTTCTGTCAGTAACTGGCCCGACAGGTAAAAAGCAACAGCGTCCGAACCATGCGCTTTAATAGTGCGCTCAAAGCGCTCTGCGACCTCATTAAGCGCATGATCCCAAGAGGTAATTTCACCATCGACCTCTGGCTTAAGTAACCGCCCCCGGGTTGTTACCGTTTCATGCAATGCAGAACCTTTAACACATAAACGACCAAAGTTTGCCGGGTGATTCCCGTCACCCGCCACCGCTTTAATCTTTCCTGCATCCTGCGTCACATCCACACCACAACCTACGCCACAATACGGGCAAGTAGTTAAGCAACTCATAAAATCTCCAAAAAACCCAACCCCAAATCTGTATTCGGAATCGGGCGCTATTGCCCTGCAACAATAAAATATCTTCTTAACGGCACCGCCGCTGATAACTTCTTATTTGACAGCCTGTTATGACCGTCCGTCATCTGTTATTACAGCCTGCAATGCTTATGCCAATAAATAGGCACAAAAATTGCTTGAACCTCTGATTCCTCAGTAAGGTTAAGTAATAGATGACTAAGTTACGTTCACTCGATGTGCTGATTATCGATGACGAGCCCAAGCGTGCCGAGGCCCTCTTTGATGCACTTAATGCGCTGGGACATAAGGTGGTCTGCCACCTGCCAAATCCCGGTGGGCTCAGTGATCAGGTCAGCGATTTAAGCCCGGATATCGTTATTATCGATATGGACTCGCCGGATCGTGACACCCTCGAAAGCATGGCGGCCATGAGTCGAAGCAACCCCCGGCCCATCGTCTTTTTTGCCGAAAAAGAAAATCATAGCGACAGCATTTCTGCCGCCATTAATGCCGGTGTCAGTGCCTATATTGCCGACGGACTCCAGATTGACCGTGTCAAAGTCATTATGGAGACCGCTATCGCACAGTTTGATGCGTTTCAAACACTGCGCAGTGAATTAGAGCAGACCCGTTCACAGCTCAATGAGCGAAAAGTGATCGAGAAAGCCAAAGGCATGCTGATGAAACACCAGGGCTGTGACGAAGAGCAGGCGTATAAAACCCTGCGTAAACTAGCGATGGATCGCAGTCAGAAGTTAATTGATGTAGCCCGCAACGTAATTGATGTGCTGGCGGTTGCAGCACAACAAAGTAGCAAACAGCGGTAAGCAAGAGGAATTAGTAGCATGAGTATTGCGACACCTGAAAAAATCGACTTGAAACTTGGCTTTATTGCTTTACTTGATTGCGCACCGCTGGTTATTGCCCGGGAAAAAGGATTTTTTAAAAACGAGGGCCTTGAGGTTGTACTGTCACGGGAATCAACCTGGGCCAATATACGCGACAAAGTCAGCGTTGGCCTGCTTGATGGCGCTCAGATGCTCTCCCCCATGCCACTGGCTTCAACACTGGGCCTGGGCTCACAAGTAACCCCGATGGTCACCGGCCTGACCCTCAGCATGAATGGCAATGCCGTGACCCTGTCGGCTGATATTTACCACCAACTGAGCCAGACCTTGAGAAAAAAGCCAAATATTGCAGAAGTCGGTAACGCACTGAAACAGTGGATTGCTCAGCAGGCACATAAGCCGGTGTTGGCCACCGTCTTCCCTTATTCATGCCAGCACTACCAGTTGCGCTACTGGCTGAGCGCCTCCGGCATAGACCCGGATAAAGATGTCACTCTGGTTGCGGTGCCCCCGGCCAAAATGGTGTCGAGCCTTAAAGCAGGCATCATCGACGGTTTTTGTGCGGGAGAGCCCTGGAACTCACTGGCAGAACAGAATGCGGTGGGGAACATTGCCGTTACCGGCTATCAGGTATGGCCCGACTCTATTGAAAAAGTCTTTGCTGTTACCGAGCGCTGGGCAACGCAGCACCACGCAACCCATCTTGCACTAATCCGGGCCCTGGTGGCGGCCTGTGAATGGCTGAGTAAGCCCGAAAATGCCTATGAAGCACTAGATATACTCAGCCTGCCCCCTTATCTTGATCACAATGCCATTCCCCTCGCCGGCAGCAACGAAATCCATCCGATTTTACAGTCGTTTTTTGGTCACGATGTAAACGCTCCTTCTCTGAGCCATGCACACCTGATGCTGGAACAAATGGAACGCTGGGGCCAGTGGCAGGGCGGAGATCAGACTGAAATTGCCCGGGCTGTTTACAAACCCGCGCTCTATGCACAGGCCTTAGATGTATCGTCCGTCATTCCCGCCGTCTGATCCCTGACGCCTGACGCCTTGAATACGGCAACATGCCCGCGCTGTTTTCACACAAGAGCGCGGGCATTTTATTTGCGCCAAAAAGAGGCTTACTTTTAGACTGCCGCACTATGATGCATCGCAGCATATATATAAAAAGCACACGCATCGCCACAAAAAAACAAACAACTCATTGATATCTATAGATTTAATATTAATGGCACACCGATTGCTTAATAGTTTTCATCGGAGACACCAAAGGCGGTGCCCGTAAAAAATTCAGCTGATCCTGCTGAAAAGCAAGCTCAGCAACCTCAGGCAAAGGCGCCTTCTCTCCGCCCGTTCACCCGGTGCGCAGAGAGGCGCCTTTTTGTTTTGTATTAGCATCAACGGAGATGGCTATGCTCAAGAAATCAAAATCCCTGTTAAGCCGCGCAGTCAGCACGGCTGTATTGGCTGCAAGCCTGGTTACCGTTCCTGCGTGGGCACAAATCGGTGAGCCGGAGAAGGAAGACCTTAAGTTCGGCTTTATTAAATTAACCGATATGGCCCCTCTTGCCATTGCCTATGAAAAAGGCTACTTCGAAGATGAAGGACTTTACGTACAGATTGAAGCTCAGGCGAACTGGAAAGTGCTGCTCGATCGCGTGATTGATGGCCAACTGGACGGCGCGCACATGCTTGCAGGTCAGCCACTGGGCGCAACCATCGGCTTTGGTACTAAAGCCGATATAATCACCGCATTCAGCATGGATCTGAACGGCAATGCGATTACCGTTTCTAATGACATCTGGGATCAGATGAAACCACACGTGCCTAAAGGTGCTGATGGAAAGCCGGTTCACCCGATCAAAGCTGATGCCCTTAAGCCTGTCGTGGAAAAATATAAAGAAGAAGGCAAGCCTTTTAATATGGGTATGGTTTTTCCTGTTTCTACCCATAACTACGAACTGCGTTACTGGTTAGCCGCAGGTGGCATTCACCCGGGCTTTTATGCACCTCATAAAGGTGATACCTCAGGTAAAATTGATGCCGATGCCTTGCTTTCAGTAACACCACCACCCCAGATGCCCGCAACAATGGAAGCAGGCACTATCTATGGTTACTGCGTTGGTGAGCCCTGGAACCAGCAAGCGGTCTTTAAAGGCATCGGTGTTCCGGTGGTAACCGATTATGAAATCTGGAAAAACAACCCGGAAAAAGTCTTTGGTGTCTCTAAAGACTGGGCTGAAAAATACCCGAATACCCATATTCGAGTCGTAAAGGCCATGATCCGTGCAGCAAAGTGGCTGGATGACAACAATAACGGTAACCGCGAAGAAGCCGTCAGAATTTTATCCAAGTCTAAATATGTAGGTGCAGATTATGAGGTTATCGCAAACTCCATGACAGGCACCTTTGAATACGAGAAAGGTGACAAACGTGATGTGCCTGACTTCAACGTATTCTTCCGTCATAACGCAACTTACCCTTATTATTCCGATGCCATCTGGTACCTGACTCAGATGCGGCGCTGGGGTCAGATTGCCGACCAGAAACCAGATAGCTGGTACATGGATATTGCCAAAAAAGTTTATCGTCCTGATATCTACAAAGTTGCCGCTCAGGCACTGATTGAAGAGGGTATTATTGGTGCAGAAGCGTTCCCAAATTTCAAAACCGAAACCGGTTTCCGCGCACCCCAGACTCATTTCATCGACGGTATTACTTACGATGGCAGCAAACCCAATGCGTACCTGAAGAAGTTTAATATCGGTCTGAAAGACGATCAGAAAATCTGATAAAGAGCTGCCCTGAATTTACATTCAGGGCAGCCTCTTCCGCCGGAAGTATCCATTATGAGCAATGCAACAACACAATTTTTTGCACCTTTTTTGGCGCTTTTCCAGTCTGATAATCCACAGCGGGCCGTTATGCAATTTATCAAAAATCTCATCTTGCCAATAATTGGTATTCTGGTCTTTTTACTTGTTTGGGATATAGGGGCTAAGAATATCCACACCTCACTGGGCACCTTTCCAGGCCCCGCTCAGGTCTACCAGCAAACAGTTGGCCTTATCGCAGAGCATAATGAAGAGCGCGATAATGAAACTGCTTTTTATGAACGCCAGGAAAAACGTAATGCAAAAAAACTGGCTAAAAATCCTGATGCTGTGGTGAAAATTCGCCCTTATACCGGCAAACCCACGTTCTTTGACCAGATAGGTACCAGCCTGGTCACTGTACTGGCAGGCTTCCTGCTGGCCTCAATGATAGCAATTCCTGCAGGTATTATGATTGGTCTTAATCAGTCACTTTATTCAGCACTGAATCCGCTTATTCAGTTATTTAAACCTGTATCTCCGCTGGCCTGGTTACCCCTGGTGACTATGGTTGTCAGTGCTGTTTATGTCAGCAAAGACCCGATGTTTGCTAAATCCTTTATTACCTCGCTGATGACAGTGTCCCTCTGTAGCTTATGGCCAACGCTGCTTAACACCGCCGTGGGTGTTTCCAGCATCAGTAAAGACCTGCAAAACGTCTCTCAGGTGCTGCGCTTATCCTTCATCACTCATATTGTAAAAATTGTACTGCCTTCCTCTGTCCCCATGATGTTCACCGGCCTGCGCCTGTCGCTGGGTATTGCCTGGATGGTACTGATTGCTGCAGAAATGCTGGCTCAGAATCCGGGGCTGGGGAAATTTGTCTGGGATGAGTTCCAAAATGGCAGCTCCAATTCACTGGGACGCATTATGGTTGCCGTACTGGCTATCGGCCTGATCGGCTTTTTGCTGGATCGCATCATGTTGCAACTGCAGAAAAAAGTATCCTGGGATAAAACTGCAATTTTACGTTAATCAGACTGACGATTAGGTATTAAGAGGGTTTCATCATGAGCAATACACATTTAGAAATCACCGGAGTCAATATTGAGTTTCCAACCCCTAGCGGCCCTTATCAGGCACTGGAAAACGTTAACCTCAAAATTAAAAAAGGGGAGTACATCTCTCTGATCGGTCACTCGGGTTGTGGTAAATCAACGGTTCTTAATATCGTTGCCGGTTTATATCAGGCGACAAAAGGCGGTGTATTACTGGATGGCAAAGAAGTGAATGAACCAGGCCCCGAGCGGGGTGTTGTGTTTCAAAACCATTCATTGCTGCCCTGGTTAACAGCCTATGAAAATGTTGAACTGGCGGTAAAGCAGGTTTTTAAAGGCAAAAAAAGCAAAGCAGAAATGAAGGAATGGATTGAATACAATCTGTCTCTGGTTCATATGAGTCACGCGCTGCACAAACGTCCTGATGAAATTTCAGGGGGCATGAAGCAGCGTGTAGGTATTGCCCGGGCACTGGCAATGGAACCCAAAGTTCTGCTGATGGATGAGCCTTTTGGTGCACTGGATGCACTGACCCGCGCCCACCTTCAGGATTCATTGATGGAAATTCAGAATGATCTGAATAATACCGTCATTATGATTACCCATGATGTGGATGAAGCCGTGCTCTTGTCTGACCGTATTGTCATGATGACCAACGGCCCGGCTGCCACTGTGGGTGAGATTCTGAAAATCGATTTGCCCCGCCCCCGCAATCGCATTGCACTGGCCGATGATCCGCAATACAACCACTACCGCGCGGCCGTGCTGAGCTTCCTGTACGAGAAACAACGCAAGCCTGAAAAACATGAAGAGTTGGCACCAAAAATGCTTGAAGATACAACTATCAACCTTAAACAAGAGCGCGTGAAAGCAGCCTGAGCCTGAAATACCCTGTAGGTACCATAACCACAAGGTGTCAGGACCGTTTAAAAAACACTGGCCTGTTTCACATCAAAGCGACCGTGCAACGATGCACTGCTTTGTATCACCCCTCTTGTTTAGCGCACCAACTTGAACAAAGGCGTTCAAGGCCTCCTCTTACCGGGTGGTCTTAACGCCTTTTTGCGTTTTTATAACTTAGACAGGCAGGCACAGACCGCAAACGCACCTTAAACGGCGTAATTGACATCCCTGTCAGACCTGAAAATACAGAGGCCAGATATCATGAGCGACAGCAGTAAGATTAATCTGCTTTCCTTCACCGGAAAAATGAAGATGCTGCATTTCAGCTGGATTGCTTTCTTCATTACTTTTTTTGTGTGGTTTAACCACGCTCCGCTGCTCGGGTCGATTGCTGAGTCTCTGGGGCTTACCAAAGCTGAAATTAAAACACTGCTGATCCTCAACGTGGCCCTCACCATCCCTGCCCGTGTGATTATTGGTATGCTGACCGATAAATACGGACCACGCATTACCTATGCAGCGCTGCTATTTCTGGGCAGTATTCCCTGTTTTATGTTTGCCCTCTCAAGCAGCTTCGCAGAAGCCGCCATCTCCCGCTTTTTACTGGGTTTTATTGGTGCCGGTTTTGTTGTGGGTATCCGTATGGTCAGCGAATGGTTTCCTGCCAATGAGCTGGGCACCGCAGAAGGTATTTATGGTGGCTGGGGTAACTTTGGTTCCGCTGCCGGTGCGATGCTGCTGCCAACCCTTGCACTGATCTTTGGCGGCGAAGATGGCTGGCGTTACGCCGTAGGCATCTCTGGCCTGCTTAGCCTGGTATTCAGCTTTATCTGGTACAAAAATGTAACAGATACGCCTAAAGGCTCAACCTACTTTAAACCCAAAAAAATTGGCGGCTTAGAAGTGACCAGTAAAGGTGATTTTTACTTCCTGCTGATTATGAAACTACCTATGTATGCCGCGCTGGCATTACTGACATGGAAGCTATCACCTGCCGGGGTTTCTATCCTGAGTGATAATGCGGCATTGGGTATCTATATTGGCCTGGCTGTCATCTTTGTTTACGACTGCTACAGCGCTTATAACGTCAACAAAGACCTCTTTGTTAAAGCGGTACCTGCAATGCACCGTTATAAGTTTAAACAAGTGGCGGTACTGAATATTCTTTATTTCGCAACCTTCGGCTCAGAACTGGCCGTTGTTTCCATGCTGCCATTGTTCTTTGCTGATGTATTTGAGCTGGATATGGTTTATGCCGGCTTGCTGGCTTCGGCCTATGCCTTTATGAACCTTATGTCCCGTCCGGGCGGCGGCTGGATCAGTGACCGTTTTGGCCGCAAAAAAACGCTGCTGATTCTGACGGCAGGCCTTGCCGGAGGTTATGCACTTATGTCCATGATTGACAGCAGCTGGCCACTGGCGTTAGCCGTTATCACCGCAATGGCCTGCTCGTTCTTTGTTCAGGCCGGTGAAGGGGCTGTGTTTGCCGTAGTGCCTTTAATCAAACGCCGTCTGACCGGGCAGGTTGCCGGTATGACAGGCGCATACGGCAATGTGGGTGCCGTTTTCTACCTGACCGTATTATCTATGGTGAGCTATGAAGTCTTCTTCAGTGTCATTGCCGGTACCGCCGTATTGGGCTTTATTACTCTGTTCTTCCTTGAAGAGCCTCAGGGCCATATGGCAGAAGTCAATGAAGATGGCACCGTTGAACTGATTGAAGTGTCTTAATTAAGACACTTCCACGGGAGTCATAATGACCATCAAGCAGTCACCACAAAAACAACTCAATATCCGCTTTGGCGGTAAATCCTCTGCTGGCGTAAAACTGGTTAATCAGGATGCTTTTGCTGCCCACCAGCCGGAAGGCAGTGAGCTGGAGTTTAAAGGGGTGGCTGCTGCAATAGCCGATGGTGTCAGTAACTGTGAAGACTCTCATATTGCCAGCCAGACCAGCGTCACCAGTTTTATAGAAGACTACTTCAGCACCCCTCATAGCTGGCGTGTTAAAAATGCGGTTGCCCGGGTTATAACCAGCCTGAATACCTGGCTGCACCAGCAAAACCTTAGATCCCTGCGGGAAAAAGACAGCATGCTCTGTACTTTTTCAGCACTGGTCATCAAATCTAACACCCTGCACTGGTTTCATGTGGGTGACTCCCGCATTTACCGTTTTCACAAAGAGGATCTGGAGCAACTGACCTCAGACCATACCCGCCGGGAGTCAGGGAAAAATTACTTAGCCCGTGCCCTGGGCGGCGATCAGCGCCTGGAAGTTGACTACAACCAGCATGTACTGGAAGAAGGCACATTGCTGCTGTTAACAACCGACGGTATCCATGATTTTTTATCTGTCGCCGAAATCAGCAAAATTCTCGCAAAAGAGGACAAAGATCTCGAGCAAAGAGCAGAAGAATTGGTTAATCAGGCCCTGTTAAATGGCAGTGATGACAATCTGACCGCCCTGCTCGTCAGTGTTGATCAGTTACCCCGGGAAACCCTGGATGAAAGCCATAACCGGGTAACACAGCTGGTTATTCCACCTGTATTACAGACAGGCCACAGTATTGATGGCTACGAGGTATTAGAGGTTATTTTTAGTGGCACCCGCAGCCATATGTACCGGGTTAAAGACACAGAGACTGGCAAGCACTACGTACTAAAAAGCCCTTCGGTTAATTTCAGCGAAGATACCTTGTATCTTGATGGTTTTATCCGTGAAGAGTGGGTTGGTCAGAAAATTAACCACCCCAACGTTATGAAAACCTTTGCCAGCCCCCGCCCTAAAAACTTTCTGTATTACCTGGGTGAGCATATTGAAGGCATGACCCTGAGAGCATGGATCAATGATCATCCTGAGCCTGGCCTGAATGAAGTACGCCGACTCATTGCTCAAATTATTCAGGGGCTAAGGGCCTTTCAAAGGGCAGATATGATACATCAGGATCTGAAACCTGAAAATATCATGATTGACCAGGATGGCCGGGTAAAAATTCTGGACTTTGGCACCGTCCGTATAGCCGGTATAGAAGAGTTAAGCAGCCCACTGGATAAGTCCGTACCTCAGGGGTCGGTTAATTACGTTGCCCCTGAATACCTGATGGGTGAGCCAGGCACTTTCCGCTCGGATCTGTTCTCTCTGGCTGTGATCCTTTATGAGATGTTAACCGGCAAGCTGCCCTATAAACCACGTGACATCAAACAGGTGAAAATCCAGAACTACAGTGAAATGACCTATATTCCCGCCATACACTATCAGCGGGACCTGCCTCTCTGGATGGAAGGCTGTCTGAGAAAAGCATTACAACCCAACCCACTCTACCGCTATGACGCGCTTTCTGAATTTATGCAGGACCTCACCACTCCTAACAAACTACTGGAAGCTAAGATTCGGCACCAACCACTACTGGAAAAAAATCCAGTGCTTGTCTGGCAGAGTTTATGCCTGCTTCTTTTGCTGCTCAATCTTGTGCAACCCCTGCTGTAGGTGCACACAATTAGCGCACCGGGTTAAGCGCTCTGAACAGAAGACGTCAAACAAAACACAACAAATATATCGTAACACTTTGTTTTTAAATGATTTAAAAATAAATGGCACTATAAGTGCTTTATAACAAGGTAATTACACACCCTACGAATGAACAACGGCGTTCATCGACTACCCGGCCTTAGCTGGGTGGCTGATGAACGCCGTTTTTGGTCTTAAGGCAGGTTTAACGATGAATAAAGCACACCTGGTCATTATCGGAAACGGTATGGCTTCCAGTCGCCTGCTTCGCGAAACCCTGGCGCTGGATACAAAACGTTACCACATTACGGTATTTGACCAGGAACCCCACGGCAGCTACAACCGCATCATGCTGTCCCCGGTATTGGCAGACGAAATAGCAGCTGATGAGATACTTATCAACCCTGCACACTGGTATGAACAACAGGGTATCAACCTACACACTAATGATCCTGTTACGGCTATTAACCGCCTGAATAAAACCGTTACCAGCAAACAGGGTCTGACGGTTGCTTACGACAAACTGGTTATCGCAACCGGCTCTCAACCAACAGTGCCACCGGTTGCAAAAACCTGCACGCTTGAGGGTGTTCTGAGTTTCAGAAACCTCCGTGATGTTGCTCAGATCAAAGAGCAAAGCGTAAAAAGTGATCGGGCACTGGTTATTGGCGGCGGCCTGCTGGGATTGGAAGCCGCTTACGGATTAAGCCGGCAAGGCGCAAAAGTTACTGTTCTGCACCGTGCAGACTGGTTACTCAACCGCCAGCTGGATAAAACGGCCGGAACTTTACTCAAACAAACACTGGAAAACAAAGGCATTGAAATAAAGCTGGGCGTTGAAGCCACAGAATTTATAGGTGACAAAAAAATAGAAACTGCTGCCTTATCTGATGGCACTGTGCTGGCGGTACAACAAGTCGTGATTGCCATTGGCATAACACCCAACACCGCCTTAGCCGAAAATGCCGGGCTTAATTACGAACGCGGCATCCTCGTTAACCATAAACTGCAAACCTGCGACCCTGATATATACGCCCTGGGCGAGTGCTGCCAGTTTGGGCAGGAAACCTTTGGCCTGGTTGCTCCTATCTGGGATCAAACCCGTGTGCTGGCAAACCAACTTTGTGCCAACGGCCAAAGCAGCTATCAGGTAAACCCTACAGCCACCAAATTAAAAGTGTCCGGTATCGACCTCTACTCGGCGGGAGAATATCTGAACAGAGACGATACCGAAGCCAACATTTTTTATGACCGTTCTCAGGGTACTTATAAAAAGCTGTTATTCCGCCGCAATAAACTGGTTGGCGCCGTGCTTTATGGTGCCGTTCAGGACGGCAACTGGTATTTCGACCTTATTCAACAACAGACAGACACCCGCTCTCTGCGACCCCATATCATTTTTGGTCGTGACTTTACCGAGCAAAAGACCCAACAAAATTTAGCAACTGCTGCGATCACACCCACAACAGCCACTGCGAGCAATTAAGAGGAACAATCAGATGAACAAGCTAAAACTGATAGTAATCGGCAACGGTATGGTGGGGCATCACTATCTGGAAAATCTCGTAGAAACGGGCGTTGCAGCACACTACGATATCACTGTTTTCTGTGAGGAATCCCGGTTAGCTTATGATCGTGTTCATTTAAGTGCCTACTTCGATGGCTCCAGCGCTGAAGACCTGGCTATGGGACAACCTGAGCAATATGCTGCCTGGGGACTGAATGTACGGATAGGTGAAAAAGCCGTTGCTATTGACCGTAACGCCAAAACAATCACCGCAGAAAACGGCGACATACTGGCCTATGACAAAGTCGTTTTATCAACCGGCTCCTACCCCTTTGTGCCTCCGGTACCTGGTCATGATCGTAAAAACTGCCTGGTGTACCGCACCATAGAAGACCTGGAAGCGATAGAAGCTGCCGCAAAAGATTCAAAGGTGGGCGTGGTAGTTGGTGGTGGCCTGCTGGGCCTTGAAGCGGCGAAGGCCGTTCGGGATCTGGGACTGGAAACACACGTTGTTGAATTTGCCCCTCGGCTAATGGCGGTACAGCTGGATGAAGATGGCGGCGCTTTGTTACGCAATAAGATCGAAGGACTGGGTGTAAAAGTACACACCCATAAAAATACCCAGCTAATAGATGACGGTGAAAGCACCGTTCACCGCATGAACTTTGCAGACGGTGAACACCTGGAAACAGACCTGATTCTGTTCTCAGCCGGTATTCGCCCACAGGACGAACTCGCCCGACAGAGTGGACTGGCGATTGGCGAGCGCGGCGGTATTGTGGTTAATAACAACTGCCAAACTTCCGACGAAAACATCTACGCCATCGGCGAGTGCGCTTTGTGGAGCAATCAAATCTTCGGCCTTGTTGCCCCCGGCTATACCATGGCCAAAGTCGCGGTATCTCACCTGAAAGGTGAAGGTGATACATTTACCGGTGCCGATATGAGTACCAAGCTCAAATTACTGGGTGTAGATGTAGGCTCCATTGGTGATGCACACGCCAGAACACCCGGTGCATTGAGCTACAAATACTCTGATGATGCCTCCCAAAGCTACAAACGCATCATTGTCTCAGCCGATAAAAAGACATTGCTGGGCGCTGTGCTGGTCGGTGATAACAGCCTGTATGACACGCTTCTGCAATACGCCTTAAATGGCATCGAACTGCCAAAACAACCAGAAAGCCTTATTCTGCCACAACTTGATGGCCATTCATCACCGGCCCTTGGCCCTGATGCATTACCCGAGACGGCCACCCTTTGCTCCTGCCTGAATGTTACTAAGGGCCAGATCTGCTGCGCCATTGATGCCGGCGCAATGGATGTTGCCACTATCAAAGCAAACACTAAAGCCACCACCGGTTGCGGAGGCTGTGCCGCTCTGGTGAAAAGCGTGGTGGATAATGAATTAGAGAAACGCGGTGTAGAAGTGAATACCGATCTCTGTGAGCATTTCCCCCACACCCGCGAGGAGCTTTATCACATTGTACGCGTTGAAGGTATCCGCAGTTTTCACGAGCTGATTCACAAACACGGTAAAGGCAGGGGTTGTGAAATTTGCAAACCCACCGTTGGTAATATTCTTGCCTCTTGCTGGAATGAGCTGGTGATGAAAGCTGACCATGTTGGCCTGCAGGATACCAACGATACTTTTATGGCAAATATGCAGAAAAACGGTACGTACTCCGTCGTACCCCGCATTGCCGGTGGTGAAATCACACCCGATAAATTAATCGTACTGGGCCAGGTCGCTAAAAAATATAACCTTTACACCAAAATTACCGGTGGCCAGCGAGTGGATTTATTCGGTGCTCAGTTACACGAGCTACCCGCCATCTGGGGTGAGTTAATTGAGGCGGGATTTGAAACGGGTCACGCTTACGGTAAATCCCTGCGTACCGTTAAATCCTGCGTAGGCAGTACCTGGTGCCGTTACGGTGTTAAAGACAGCGTTGGTATGGCAATAAACCTGGAAGACCGCTACAAAGGCCTGCGTTCACCTCACAAAATCAAATTCGCAGTTTCCGGCTGTACCCGTGAATGTGCAGAAGCGCAGAGCAAGGATATCGGTGTTATTGCCACCGAAAATGGCTGGAACCTTTATGTCTGCGGTAACGGCGGCATGAAACCCCGTCACGGTGATTTGTTCGCCACCGATTTAGATGATGAAACCCTGGTGAAATATATCGACCGGGTACTTATGTTTTATGTAAAAACTGCCGACCGCTTACAACGCACCTCCGTCTGGATGGACAACCTGGAAGGCGGACTGGACTATCTTCGCGAAGTCATTATTGACGACAAGCTGGCCATTGGTGTCGAACTCGAAAAACAAATGGCCCATATCGTTGATACCTATGAATGTGAATGGAAAGCCACCATCAGCGACAGCGAAAAACTGAAACGTTTCCGTACCTTTGTTAACGATGACCGTGCTGACCCACAAATTGTAAATATTATTGAACGCGAACAAATTCGCCCGGCCTGAGTGAGGAGAGCACAATGACTACTGCAGAAAATGTTGAATGGAAAGTACTGTGTAACGCAGATGACCTGGTGGCTAACTCCGGTGTTGCCGCACGTTTAGGTGATGCTCAGATCGCACTGTTTTATTTGCCTGGCTATGAAAATGAAGTTTATGCCCTGTGTAATCATGACCGGGCCAGCAAAGCCAATGTGATTGCCAGAGGTATTGTCGGCGACTTGCAGGGAGAGGCGATGGTGGCCTCCCCTTTGTATAAGCAGCATTACGCCTTAAAAACCGGCAGCTGCTTAGAAGATGAAACCCTCAGCCTGCGCACCTGGCCTGCCCGGTTAAAGGGTGGGCAAGTAGAAATTTATTGTAACTAAACATCAATACCCGCGATAAAAAATACCTGACGCATCCCGCCCCCCGAAAGGTAACGTGCCTGCTACGTTACCTTATAACGACAACAATAGTCCCATCCGCCTGACATTGCCGTCGCTTGAGACGGCTTTTTTAAACCCTTACTTGATATCCGGACTAAATGGTTCATAATCAAAGCCATGAATATTATTGGCCGCCCGTTAGGATTTGACCCGGATATTGCCCTGGAATCTGCCATGCAGTCATTCTGGCGTCATGGTTATGAAGCCTGCTCTATGCAAAACTTGCTTGAAGCAACGGGCCTGTCCAAAAGCAGCATCTACAAAACCTTTGGTGGTAAACATGCCTTGTTTGCCAAGTGTCTCTCCCTTTATCAACAACGTTCAGCCACACGCATGACCTCCCTGCTGGCGCAGGCACCATCGGGCATGAGCTTTCTGAGACAAGTTTTCACAGCGGTTAATGATGACGCTAAAGACGGCCAGCCCAAAGGCTGCTTTGTGATGAATACCGCCAGCGAACTGGGGCAAAGTGACCCCGAAATTGCCCGTATGGTGGAAGAAAGCCTGGCCCTGTTCAAAAGTGTATTCCGTGATGCGGTTGAACGTGCCCAGGCCGAAGGCAGCATCAGCATCTCTAAAAATCCCGATGATCTGGCTATTTACCTGGTCACTTGTATGGGCGGCTTACGTACGATGGTAAAAGCCGGCAGTAACAAGGAATCAATCGAGCAAACCATTGAGATTATGCTCGGCGCTTTAGCTTAATTACATCTCTGATCATTTGCTTTTATAGCCTCAAACAGACCAGAAAACACTTCAGAAATCTCTGCCTCTACTATTCTTAAATACCCAACAATCTTAATAGCCATTCTTAATCACAATCATATCATTGTTTAATTTTATTAAAACAGCCATTCTGATTAATATTCTCTTAACAAAACAGAATTGCTCCAGGGAGATACAACAATGTTCGATAATAAAGAAGGCCAGCCGGTTCCTCAGGTCACTTTCCCAACCCGCGTGGCTAATGACTGGGTTAACGTTGATACTGACGGATTATTTAAAGGGAAGACGGTCATTGTCTTTGCACTGCCAGGTGCTTTTACCCCCACCTGCTCCAGCACCCACCTGCCCCGTTATAACGAACTGGCACCGGTATTTCGTGCTAACGGTGTTGATGACATCATCTGCCTTTCGGTAAACGATACCTTTGTGATGAACGCCTGGGCTGAAGATCAGAACGCAGAAAACATCACTTTTTTACCTGATGGCAACGGACAATTCAGTGAAGGCATGGGCTTACTGGTTGATAAAGCCGACTTAGGTTTCGGCAAGCGCAGCTGGCGTTATTCCATGCTGGTTAAAGATGGCATTATCGAAAAAATGTTTATCGAACCTGACCTGCCGGGTGACCCGTTTGAAGTATCCGATGCCGATACCATGCTGGATTACATCAACCCGGATGCCGTACAGTCAAAGCGTGTCAGCATGATCACCAAACCTGGCTGCGGACATTGCACCCGCGCCAAAAACAGGCTCAAAGAGCGGGGTTACAAGTTCGAGGAAATTGAACTGGGCAGCCACGGTATCAGCTACTCCAGCCTGACCGCTATCTCAGGCCATGGCACCACACCACAGATCTTTATTGAAGGTCAGTTGATTGGCGGTGCAGATGAACTGGAAATCTGGTTAAAAGATAACGGTTAATAAACCGTCAGCCTAAAGTCAGGGGTGACCTGCTCAGGTCACCCCCTTAGTGCTATTGAACATAAGGATTACTGTTACCCTGTTGTTGCCAGATCAACTGGTTACGACGGCGCTCCCAGTCATCCACCGGGTCAGACTTCGCCCAGGCTTCAAATAATTTTTGCTGCTTACGGCTGATTCTGACGCCATAGGTATCGCGCATATAATAATAAGTGCGTGCAATATCTCCCCGGCGATGAGGTGCAGGTTCTACAGTTCTGGCTTTAAAATCAATTTCCATATCACACTGCCCATAGCGTCTGACCTCTCCCTCCAGCATACCAAAACTGTAGTTCGAACGGTCTCCATTCACCTCACCCACGGCTGGCACCAGATTATGCATATCGGCTTCCATGCGCTTAAAGTCAGGATCTTTACGGCAATTTTTCCGCCCGCCTTCTTGCCAGCACTGAAGCTGATGACCAAATGCCCAGGCAGGCATCACATGCTCCCATTCAATACGTCTGGCACGCTTTTCATTTTTACGCGCATCGTAACCACAACCGCGCAGATCGGGAAACAATTGTTTACCCTGACGACGATAGTCACAATCACAATAGAAGGTGACCTGCTGCTGCGAATAAATATCCGCCATAATACGTTTTGATTTACTAAACGAGGGCTGAGCGACAGCCAGGCCGGTGTATAAAAATAACACCAGAATACAAAGGAAACGGGACACGGGATTACCTGCATTAAACCGGCAATCCCTGCCTTTATTGTTGATTAAAACGTCAGGAGGCTGCTTAACACCGCAGCGGTTTGACGTGAGGCCTCCCCACAGGAGCCTCTCCCCTGCAAAAAACAGCGGAATGAATGCGTTATTATACCCGGGAACAATTCTCTGACAGCAATAAATCCACCCTCTGCTACAGAAAAATCAGTGCCTTAATAACCCGGGCAGGGAAACTTTCATCCCAACACAGCAGGTTATATAGTATGCAACCCAACCACCATCCCGGATAAGCAGATGGACTACAAGTTCGAACAAGGCCTGACAGGTGATTACCAGGCCGAATTTTCAATGGGTCATGAAGCACTGGGGGTTTGGCTCAGTGCAGAGCTAAAAGATAACAGCAGCCTGATCGAGCCTTTGCTAAAAGCGATTAAAGAGCTCAAACAAGGCCTGCGTTGGGATTATGAAACAGAAGGGTATGAATATAACCTGCAACTGAGCCGCAACGAGGCCTGTGTCCGTGCCCACTGCCTGGAAGCCTTTGATGACAGTGGCATTGAAGACGGTTTTGTTGAAGAAAGTATGGACTACTACGACAGCGAGTCTTTCGCCAGTTGTGGGCTGGATGATTTCGAAGCACTGTTACTGGATTGGATATCGTTTGTGGGTTATGCGCAACCAGGAAATGCCGTCTAACCTGCCAGTTACCGGGCTTTCTCTGTATTGGCATTAATCTCCTGACACTGACCCCAGACTGAAGATTACACCCTGGCTTTCTACTACCAGATGTGTTTTTCCTTCTCTGCTCTGTTCTTTAGCCAAATTAACCAGTTCATAAAACAGATGTCGGGCGATCAAGCCCTCCATGCCATAGCGCACGGCAATATAAGGTGAAGGTTCGCCGGACTCATCCCGGTAATCGACCCGAATTGCATGATCGTTGCCCGCAACTACCGTATCACCGGTTTTGCTGGTAAACACCAGTTCAGGCCCTAAGTCACCTTCGCGCTGTTCCAGATGCACAAAAAGAAAAGGCGTATCATCAACCTGAATCCCCACTTTTTCCACCGGCGTTTTCAGAAAGTATTTACCTTCTTCTTTCCAGAGTACCGTTGAAAACAGCTTTACCATTGCCGGGCGGCCAATAGGCGTACCGTTATAAAACCAGGTACCATCCCGAGCAATACGCATATCAATATCACCGCAGAATTCAGGATTCCACTTAGGCAGTGGCGGCATCCCACCTTGCTGTTTAATTTTTTTACTGATCCCTGCCAGATCAAAGCCCGGTTTATTCACTGTTTATCCCCTTTTTCTATCAGCCTGTTCACTCTAATGATTGTTATCAGCCGGGGCCAGATTAAATTGACTCATCTCATGTATCAAAACTTTCATCTTATAACCAAACACATGAAAATAATTAATTGATAGAATAGTCCGTACTTAAAAACGACACGTTGAATAGCAAAACCATGAAACAGGATCTGAGAGAAAAGTTTGCCGACCCAAGTCGGGGTGTTTATCTAATAGGCACCTGCCCGCCCAAAGCAGGTACCGAGCCAGCACAGGCAAATGAAATCGCTGAAAAATTACTGGCCCGCTTGGGACAGATCGACTTTGATGGCCTGATTGTCTACGATATTCAGGATGAAAGCAGCCGCACTAATACGCCGCGACCTTTCCCATTTATGCGTACTCTTGATCCCCGAATGTATTCCAAACTACTGCGTGAACAGTCCGATCATCCAGTTATTACGTATAAAAGTGTTTCCCAACGCAGCCGTGATGATTTTGAACACTGGCTGGAAGAAGCCTGGGCTGACTACGGGGTACGCGATATTGTTTTGGTCGGCAGCCCTTCTGCCGAGGGTGATATCAAGCTATCTCTGAACGAGGCTTATAGCACCCTGTCCGAACATGCTTTGCATTATCAACTGGGCGGCGTCACGATTGCGGAGCGCCATACCCAAAAAGGCGGGGAACACCTTCGCTTGCTGAGTAAGGCAGACAGCGGTTGTGAGTTTTTTGTCTCTCAGGCCGTTTATAATGCACAGGCAACGGTTGATATGCTCACCAGTTATGCCCGTGAATGCCGCAGTCGGGGTGAAACACCTAAACGAGTGATTCTGACCTTTACACCTTGCGGCAGTGCTAAAACGCTGGAATTTATGGAGTGGCTGGGCATCTCAGTGCCTGAAGGCACACGCTGGCGCATTCTGGATTCGAAAAACCCGCTGATGGAATCTATTCGCATCTGTCGTAGCAACCTTGAACAGGTGCTTGATGCGGTGATCGATCTCGATGTTCCTATAGGCCTGAATATCGAGAGTCTGACCAACCGTAAAGATGAAATTGATGCCTCTATCCGACTCTACAAGCTGCTTAAAGCAACCCTGGACCTACGCTTAGCAGAAAAACAGCTGTAACGACCCCGATATTCAAAAACCGCAGACTATTCTGCGGTTTTTTGTCCTGAATACCCGGGTTATTAACCAAAAAAGTTACTCAGGCCATTTAAAACAAAGAGTGCAATCACCGCTATAAAAACCAGTAAAAAGCGCAACATCAGGCATACCCGGCAGGCTTTTTTACGTTTTTTCTGCACCCTCAGCCTCCCGCGGACTTTACTTTAAAACCTTCTTTTTCCAGCTGTGCTTTCAGGACATCACGATGGTCACCCTGTATTTCAATAATACCGTCTTTAATAGACCCACCGGTACCACAGAGCTTTTTCAGCTTTTTAGATAAGGTTTTTAACTCAGCTGCTGCCAGAGGCAGACCCGCAACCGTTGTAACACCTTTGCCTTTACGCCCTGAGGTTTCCCGGCGTATACGCACCACGCCGTCCAGCCTATTAATACGTTCCTGGTCAGCTAATTCATCACAAATGCAGGCATCTTGTGCTTTATTGCAGCCGGGGCACATTGCGCCATGTTCAGTGGAGTACACCAACCCCTGTAGCTGGTTACGTAATGAGGACATTTAAAAACTCCGGGCAGTTAAAACAAATACTGACCTGACCTGATCGGCAGGCAAGCCGCATAAGGGATCTATTGTCTGTTATTCCTCTTTCGAAATCGAGCCCTGTACAAGCGGTACCCGGCAGCACTTATTCAGTGATACACCCTCAGCCTCCGGGAATTTCAACCGGATCATTACAGCACTTAACCCTAAATATTTGTTGACTGCCGCAAACAAGTCTATATACTCTTTTTCAGCTTGAAAGTACGTCTTATATTTATGCACAGATTTTCGATGTCCTGTTTTAGTACCTCGTCCTGTAGATTCATAATTAATAGCATCACTTCCAGCCAAACGACCTTGTGAAAGGTCAAAATTACTCTTGAATTACATAGGATATTTCCATGTCTACTACTACTGGCACCGTAAAATGGTTTAACGAAGCAAAAGGTTTTGGTTTCATCGAACAGGAATCCGGCCCGGACGTTTTTGCTCACTTCAGCGCTATCTCCGGTGACGGCTTCCGTAACCTGGTTGAAGGCCAGAAAGTACAGTTCACAGTTACTCAGGGTCAGAAAGGTCCTCAGGCTGAGAACATCGTTGCTCTGTAATATTGAGCAATAAAAGGCCCGCCTTGTTGCTGGCCATCCATAGCTAACTTAGCTATGCGATCTAAAAAAGGGTGAGACTGAAAAGTCTGACCCTTTTTTATTGGTTGTTTTTCAGACCTCCCGCCACAGCCTGCAGCCTGATTGCCTGCCCTTAAATACGATAAATGACCGGGAATTTTATGCCTGGCGCATACTCCAAGCGCTCTGATACTCTATACCGGATCACTCACCCTTTTATTCAGGAGATACCTGTGAATCGCCGCATTCTGCTTACCCTTTTATGTAGTTTGTTATTCATCCTGCCCTCGCAAGCCCGGTCCGGGACACTTGTCACTTTAGAAACCAACCTCGGTGCTATCCACCTGGAACTAAACGAAGAGAAAGCTCCGATAACGGTTGCTAACTTTTTAAGCTACGTTGATGAAGGTTATTACGACAATCTGATTTTTCACCGGGTCATTGCCGGTTTTATGATTCAGGGTGGTGGTTTTACCCAGACAATGGAGCAGAAAACGACTAAAGCGCCTATCCGGAATGAAGCATCCAATGGCCTGAAAAACCTGGCGGGTACCATTTCTATGGCACGTACTCAGAATCCGGACAGTGCAACCTCACAGTTTTTTATCAGCTCAGTGGACAATGCCTTTCTGGATCCCGGCCCTCGGGGTGCGGGTTATGCCGTTTTTGGTAAAGTGGTTAAAGGCATGGAGATTGTTCGCCAGATAAGCCGGGTAGCCACCACCCGCGTCCGGCATTTCCGTGATGTACCAAAAGATCCGGTTATCATTTTACGCGCCTACCGCAACGCAAAATAAAAGAATCCGGACATAAAAAAGCCAGGATAATGCACTTATCCCGGCTTTTTTGGCCTTAGCCCACAAACTTTACCTGTCAGAATAACGTCTCCAGTAAATTTCAGACCCCGCCTCAGGACAAAGCTCACTTCTCCAGCGCGGTATAGCTACCGGAAAGACGCATCGCGACTTGCTCTCCCTGACAAATCTCAATCACCAGATCCATACGCGCACGTCCTTTTTCTGCCATGCGGACATCAAAAGCCGACAGTATCTTCTGATCAGGCAGTTTAGTCCGGGCAACAAAATCACCGGTAACCGGTAAAAAATATTCAAGATGACTGTCCCGAATAACCACGTCGTCATTACGTCCCTGTCCACGCGAGTAAAGTGTTATCAGACTCCAGCCACAAAGCGTGGCAACGGTGGCAAGTGAGCCACCAAACCCGGTGCCTTTATCGTTAATATTCGGCGCCAGTGCTGCACCCATTTCCAGGCAACGGCCATCATAAACCAAGGGTGAAAAGCCCATATGGTTAATCAGCGGAATCTGACCTTTGAGCCACTCAAGAAACTGATCCGCTGCTTGTTGATACTCACTCATACAGGCTCCCAATTACTGACATAATCTTCCACAGGCAATACCGGTGCCTGGCGTATTACTTTAGGCTGCCCCAGGTAGAGAAAACCCACAATTTCTTCGTTTTCAGCCAACCCCAGTCCCTCACGCACAACCGAATGATAAGCCATAGGCCCGGTGCGCCACATTGCACCTAACCCCTGGGCGAAGGCCGCATAAAGCATTGCCTGAGTGGCACAGCCCGCTGTTATCAACTGTTCCGTCCTGGGCACTTTGTCATGCGCCTTAACGTCTGCAATTGCCACAACCACTAAGGGTGCACGCAACGGTGCATTAAGCAGTTTTTTTTGTTTGGATTCAGACAAGTCCGGCTCATCGTGCAAAGCAGCATCAACATATAAAGCACCCAGCTTGTTACGCTTATCTGCCTCGATAACCAGAAAACGCCAGGGCCTCAGGCAGGCATGGTCAGGTGCCCGAAACGCAGCACGGTATAACTGCTGCATTTGCGCTGCAGTAGGTGCGGGCTCAAGCAAAACCGGACAGGAAACACGGTTATGTAAAAGTTCGAGGGCATCCATAGTGACGTTTATCTCCGGATTATAAATAAAGCCTGCGTACAGGCCTTTAGCCTTTATTGACGACTCAGACGTAAATTATCAATATCATCCATATCGGTGCTGCGAAACGGATTAATATCCAGGCCACCCCGGCGCACGTAACGGGCATAAACACTCAGGCTCTGTGGTTTACACTGCTGCCAGATGTCCATAAAAATATTTTCAACACACTGCTCATGAAAGTCGCCATGTTCCCGGTAAGAGATCAGGTATTTCAGCAAACCTTCCCGATCAATCTCCTGACCCGTATAGCTGATACCCAGCGTAGCCCAATCAGGCTGACCGGTCACCGGACAGTTAGATTTAAGCAAATGACTGTACAGCACTTCCTCGATCACCTCGTGATCACTACTGAGCAACTCAGGTGCCGGTGCATAAGTATCAATCTGCACATCCATATCATCCAAACAGAAACCGGTAAACTGCCCAAAAGCCGGTGCTTTATCCGGGTGATAAAGCACAACCTGCACTTCATCTCCTGCTGCATCGCTGAGGTCAGTTTGCATGCGCTCAATCACCTCGGCCTCTGATTCAAAACGGCTCAGGTTAAAGGAGTTGAGATAAAGCTTAAATGACTTAGACTCAATAATGTTGCGCGAAGTCGCCGGAATACGAAACTCAGCCAGGCGCACATTGGGTTTGCCCTTAAGGTTCAGCCAGGACACCTCATAGGCATTCCAGATATCAACCCCTTTAAATGGTAATTCTGCCCGATTAATACCTCGCTCCTGCCACTTCAGATCACGCTGAATCGGAAATAAAAGCGAGGCATCGTAGGTATTTACATACCGGGTATCCTGCCCGAGAGGGGAGTCATTCAGTACATCGTTTTGTTTCATTAACTTCTGATTCCTTTTCCACTTTTCAGCAGGTGCAGCGAAACACTGAACAGTACCGCTATAAACAAAATAATCATGCCGTATGCAAAGCCAATATTAATATCACTGGCACCCAAAATACCGTATCGGAAAGTATTCACCATATACAGGATCGGGTTCAGCATAGACACACCCTGCCAGAAATCAGGCAGCAGCGAAATCGAATAGAAGACCCCGCCCAGATACGTCAGCGGTGTGAGAATAAAAGTTGGGACGATGGAGATATCATCAAAAGAGTTTGCAAAAACTGCGTTGATAAAGCCACCCAGTGAAAAAAGCACTGAGGTCAGGAACACAATGCTCACCGTGACCCACAAATTATGGATCTGTAAATCCGTAAAAAACAAAGAGAGCAAGGTTACAATAAAACCAACGCCCAGCCCGCGCGATACCCCACCCAGCACATAACCACTGAGAATCACCCAGTAAGGTATAGGAGAGACCAGCAATTCTTCAATATTACGCTGAAATTTAGTGCTGTAAAAAGAAGAAACCACATTGCCGTAAGAGTTTGTGATTACCGACATCATAATCAGCCCCGGCACTATATATTCCATATAGTTAAAACCGCCCATCTCACCGATGCGGGCGCCAATTAAGTTGCCGAAAATAATAAAATAGAGTGTCATAGTGATCGCAGGTGGCAGTAAAGTCTGCCCCCAGATACGGGTAAAGCGGCGAATTTCTTTGGACACAATCGTCCAGAAGGCAACAAATAATTCTTTGGCGTTCATGTCTTTTCCTGAGTCAGATTTTTATCGACCAGAGAGACAAACAGCTCTTCCAGGCGGTTGGCTTTATTACGCATACTGGAAACTTGTATTCCCTGAGCCTCAAGCACCTGAAAAATACCGTTAAGCCCCTGAGTTCGCTCAACTTCAATCTGAAGGGTATGATCATCAATCAAAGTGGCCGAATAACCTTCAAGCGCGGGCACCACGGCCTGTGGCGGGCTGATATCCAGCAAAAACGTTTCTGTGTTCAGCTGTAACAACAGCTCTCGCATACTGGTATTTTCAATCAGGGAGCCACGATCAATAATCGCGATATTACGGCACAGACTCTCCGCTTCTTCCAGATAGTGGGTAGTCAGAATAATTGTTGTGCCTGAGGCATTAATTTCCTGCAGGAACTCCCACATGGAACGTCGCAACTCAATATCCACACCGGCTGTTGGCTCATCCAGAATCAGCAAACGTGGATCATGAACTAAAGCCCGGGCGATCATCAGGCGGCGCTTCATTCCCCCGGAGAGCATACGCGCCCGTTCGTTACGCTTTTCCCACAAACCCAGTTTTTTCAGATAATACTCTGCACGCTCACGGGCAACTGATAACGGGATGCCATAATAACCCGCCTGAGTCAGGATGATATCAATCACCTTCTCAAACATATTAAAGTTAAATTCCTGGGGCACCACACCCAGCGAGCGCTTCGCCAGCGACTGCTGCGTTTCCAGGTCGTAGCCGAAGATTGACACACTGCCTGCTGTTTTATTTACCAGAGAAGACACAATGCCCAGTGTGGTAGATTTTCCGGCGCCATTAGGGCCAAGCAGGGCAAAAAAATCGCCCTCTTCCACCTGCAGTGAAATACCTTTCAGGGCCTCGAAACCGTTATCGTAGACCTTGCGAAGGTTATTAATGGATAGTGCTGTCGTCATGACGTGATCCTGTTTCGGTCAGTGTCTGCTAAATATGGGCATAAAGTGCAGGCTTCAAGGCTTGCAACAATCCGTTGCAGTTTGTGGACTAGTAACAACTACTGCAAAATAATGGCCACATATTATAACGCGAGAGAAGAGGCTATGAGGCTTTTTTCGAGGTAAACTAAGCAACCCCCTCAGGAGAAAAATGTATGAGCCAGGATTACCGCGACTTCCACCTAAACCTGTTGAAAGTTGCTTACAATAACCTGTTAGCCCAGCCACCTTTTAATCAGGACGACATTAATAGTGTCGATATTGAATTTATCGACCAGTTCAAAGCCCTGGTGAGTAGTTTCGAAGATGTCTGTGTGGATATGGAAACCGGTCAGCGACTCTTAGCGCGCATTCCTCACGCCTACCCTGAGCTGACACCCCTGATGCCTCGCGATCTTTTCTGGTTTTTTGGCGGCGAATGCCTGCACTTTATGCCAGATGATGAAATTCAGGCGTATCAGCAACTTGATGAAGCACGCTTTGAAGCGGCTGATGCAGGCCAGCCCTTTAACTACGAAGACACCCGTGCAAAATTACTGGGTTTACACTGATACCGCCTGTTTTTTCAGGGAATCGGCAAACGCCAGCACCTCTTTCGGAGGTAATGGTTTACTGAAGTAATAACCCTGAATCAGCGCACAGCCATGTTCCTGCAGGAAACTAAGCTGCGGCTTAGTTTCCACCCCTTCAGCCAGCACCTGAATTCCCAGACTTTGGCACAAAACAATAATCGCTTTTACGATAGCTTCATCATCCTGATTTTTCCCAATATCACGTACAAAGCTCTGATCAATTTTGAGCGTATCAACCGGTAATTTCTTCAAATAGCTCAGGGAAGAAAAGCCAGTACCAAAATCATCCATGGACAAGGAAACACCTTTCTCACGTAACTTATGTAATTTGGGCACAAGTAATTCGGGCTGTCGGATCAGAAAATTTTCGGTGACCTCCAGGTCAAGGTAACAGGGCTCCAACCGGGTTTCCTGTAATATATCATCCACCATAAATAACAGTCGCTCATGCATCAGCTGCTGCCCGGCCAGATTCACTCCCACCCGCACCCCATGCAGCCCCTTGTCCTGCCAGGATTTCATCTGATAGCAAGCTTCACGGAGCACCCATTCACCAATAGGTATAATCAAACCCTGCTCTTCTGCCAGAGGAATAAATTTCGCAGGTGATATCATACCCGCAACCGGATGATTCCAACGCAGCAGGGCTTCAACCCCTATCAGACGACCGGTGAGACTATCAATCTGCGGCTGGTAGTGAAGATGTAATTCTTCGTTGGCCATCGCTTTGCGGAGGTCATTAACCAGAGAAAAACGCTCATCCCGCTCAACACCCAGCACCTGATTAAAAATACGCCAGCGGTTTTTACCGTCCTCTTTTGCCTGAAATATGGCAATATCAGCATTCTTAACCAGTGTAATTGCATCATTACCATGGTCAGGAAAAATTGCTATTCCGACACTGATCGTCGTAAAGATTTCAAAACCATCAATTCTGAAAGGCTGCCTGAAAGCTTCAAGAATACGCTCAGCATAAGCTTCAATCGTACGCGGATTCCTGAACTTATCCTTAAGCACCATAAATTCATCACTGCTCATTCGGGACAGCATATCACCGTCACCAAGCAGGGTATTAAAACGTTTTGCGGCCTGCTTCAGCAACTCATCACCCACCACATGCCCCATGGAATCATTAACATCTTTAAAGCCATCCAGGTCACAAAACAGTACCGCCACCTGGGTCTCTATACGTTGTGCATTTTCAATTGCTTCAGATAAACGGTGATTAAATAATGTACGATTTGGCAAAGACGTCAGCGGGTCATGGTTTGCCAGCCAGAAAAGGCGGCGCTCAGCCTGCTTGCGCTCCGTAATATCAATGCCGACGGTCAGCAACCCGGGGTTTTCCCCCGAGGGTGAATTCAGCCGTGAATGCATCCAGGCAATATCCCGCGTCTCATCGTCCGCACCGATAATTCGCGTTTCACCCTGAGCTTGCGAGTCACGCCCGCTCTCGATCAGCGCTAACTGCTTACTGTGTTCTTTCCAGCTCTCTTCGGTATGCTTAAGACTCTCAAACCGAAGGACACCTAATTGTGGCTCTGTAATACCCAGTAAACGCTGTCCGCAGCTGTTTACCGTGATTAAAACACCATTCTGATCCTGAGTGAGAATAATGGCCTGGGCCGTATCCAGCAGGCTGTTAACAAAATCCCGCTCCTGCTCAAGCGCGCTGGAATGGTCCTTTAATTTTTGCGTTCGCTCCTGAACCGATATTTCCAGGCGCTGCAACTGGTCCGTAAGATTCAGCGTACTGTTGCTCAGTACATCCATCTCATCATAGTAACGCCGCCTGCGCAGCCCCCGGGGTCTCATTGAAGTACGCACATCTTCATACGAACTTTCTGCTAATTTAGGAAGCTGACGGGCAATTCGGGAAAGTCGATTCATCGGCCTCCGCAATACGGATAACTGCAATACGGCAGCCACCAGAAGGCCGCCTGCCGCAAGCGCAAGACTGGAAAAGAACTTCCGGTACATTAATTGCCGATCCTGAGTCAGATCTTCAACCAACACCCAGAATGCCACATCATTCTGCACACCCTCAGGAACTTTTAACACAACCTCATAGGCTCGCCCCTCATGCTCCACCTGATAAACCCCTCCTTCGGGAGAGTATGGATATTGAGCAACCAGCTTCTGCAATACCTGAATATTTTGCCCCTTCTGAGTCAGGTATTTCAGGCTTAATCCCCATTCAGGCAGCTCACTGCTGGCCGAAGGCATACGAAAGGCCAATCCTATATCCCTGGCCCGCTGACGGTTAAACGACAACACCACGTCAATCAGCGTACGGCCCACCACCATTACACCGGTATTATTACCACCAAACTGAATTGGCAAGGCAACATAGCGTAAACAGTCCACTGAACAATACAGATTACGGGCAGGTTTTTCAGTGACCAGGACGTTGCGCACCACAGACTGCGGCAAGGCAATGGTCATGCCCCGCCCCTCAATCAGTCGGGCTCGCTGATCATAAAGGTAGATGGAATCCAGGGAGCCGTTAAGGGAAAAACGATCAAAATTCAGGTTAATCGTCTGGCTCAGCGCCATCAGGTGATCCGGTTCGGCGGCATCCTGCTCTGCAATCAGTAAAGGCAGTATCTCGCCTAACTCCAACAGACGCTGGTAAGAAGAATCAACCAGGCCCTCAAGGACTGCAATATCACGATGATTAAGCCGCTCCCGCTCGTCCTGAAACTGCTGTTCCTGCTGACGAAAGGCGATAAAAGAATAGGAGCTATGAACAAAAAAAAGCACCAGAACCAATAACATAAAGGTCTTCCAGCGTAAGCTGATAAACACTTTTTGCGGGTCATGTGGCCGGGGCTCTTTGTCATCCATAGGCATTAAAATCTAAAAGTTGCCTGCAAAGCGTAAAGATTCCATTTTTTCACAAGGGTATTCTGGTCCGGTGTATCCTGCTCGGGTATCCAGGCAGTACCTGTAACCCGGTGCCATTCAGCACGAATCAACCAGGAAGCAGAAGGCTGCCAGCCAATGCCCAGCGTAAAGTCTTCCGCAAACTGTGTGTGCGCGGGTTTGCCGGTCAGAGCTTCAGTTTTAGTACCGTCCCGGTCATCGACATCAAAATAAAGCTTCTCGTATCGGGCCACAGCACTCCAGCGACTATTGATCCTGTATTCTGCCTGTAAATAACCCGCTTCCGTCCGATTAACCGGATCCATGCCAAAAATCCCCTGTAAACTACCCCAGGAGGTTTTTTGTCTGGCCACCTCAGTGGTAAAACTCCAGCGTTCGAGGTTGTACTGCAGAGATAACAGATAAGCATCAAAATCAATCTGGCCATCTTGCGGAGCTACCATCTGACTCAGAAGTGATAAATTACTCAAGCCCACCTCATCGGCCTCATAATTAAGCGTGAAACGCCCCATAGTAAAGCCTGCACGCCAGCGCTGATCATTGGTATTGTAAACGGTACGCCACATAAAACCCTTACTGTCTTCCATCTCTCCGGGCCAGTCAGCGCTGAGAAACGCATACTCCACAGACTCTTCAGTCTTTGGCTTGCCCAATAGCAAGTCCATGTCCAGCCAACCATCATTGAAATTACGACTGCCATATATTCCAATACCATCAGATGAAAGCACCAGATCCCGGGCAATATCAAAATAAACAGCCTGTGCCAGCATAATACTCGGACGGGTAAAAGCGACATCCCGGGTTTCATTGTAAAATCCAAGCGGGTTTTTTATCCGCCCGACACGCACCCCAATACGACCTGCTACGCCATCAGTAAGCCTGTAGTCGAGCATGGCATAGTCCACCTGCGGGTCCCCCTCCTGAACTTTACCTGCGCGCCTTGACATCAACTGCCCGGAGACCATCAGGTTCTGATAAGGACGCCAGGCAGCATTCAGGGCAATTTCGCGAAAATCAAAGCTACCATCTTCACTTTGCCCGTAAATGTTATTGTAGTCAGAGTTAAAATAGCCCTGGGTCAGAAATCCATTAAACTCCCAGGCAGACAGGCTCTCTGAGGCCACTGCTTTATAAGAAAACAGGGCAGAGCCCAAAACGATAAGATACTTAATATACTTCGAGCTGTTTAACACCTTGCTCACCTTTCAAGTCCCTGTTGATGTATCCCACTGCCCCTTCAACCGTGCGAAGCTTCTCTAACATTTCCTCTTCGGATTTTACGACATAAGGAGACTGACCCGAACCGGAAAACACGGCACGATCCCAAATATTACGTAATTGATAAGGAAAAATATGCAGAGAGGATTTCACAAACTGAACATGGTCGGGGTGGTCGTCCGGTAAGACAAAAACACTGATATGACGCCCATCTGACCATTGATGAACACGCATCGCAAAAACAGAAAGAAGGAACTGCCGGCTTACCGAATTTTCTGAAACGATACTATTAGTCACCACCGATTCCGCATGTGAGAGCGATCCGGTGAGTAAAAGCATCAAAAAGAAGATGGCGCGAAAATTTTTCATTGCCAGATCACGTCCACTGTGTTTAATCAATCGCCCATCGTTACAATGATAATACTTCAGTAACAATAACAGCTAAGCATCATTAAGATGACTTTATATACGCTTATCTTAGTGCAGATCAGCCAAAAAGGCTGCACCAAATTAAAAAAACAGAGGAGAGAAACAATGAAGGATAATATTAATGGCGTCCCATAGGGGGTTCGAACCCCTGTTACCGCCGTGAAAGGGCGGTGTC
>JBMYOX010000044.1:0-29694 GCA_049599735.1 Pontibacterium sp.
CAGTTGGCTTTTAACCAATTGGTCGCGCGTTCGAGTCGCGCACGACCCACCATTTTTCCCGATACTTTTGGGTCGTTAGCTCAGTTGGTAGAGCAGTTGGCTTTTAACCAATTGGTCGCGCGTTCGAGTCGCGCACGACCCACCATCTTCAAAAAAAGAGCATCTTAATGCTCTTTTTTTATGTCTGCTTTCTTCTGGCATCTTAGCTTTTCAGCCTGTGCGGATATGCGGGGTTGACCTGTATTCTGCGAACCTGCAAAAATGGCAGTCAGTGATGCTCAGGTCACTAGTGGCAGGCATGCTCTATGGTATAATCGCCGCTATTATTCGTATGCATCACTGTGTGCAAAGCGCCGGGCTTTTAGTCTGGTTTTAATCATAGGAAACAGAGACCTACATGTTAAGTAAGCAGGAAATCTCAGACCGTATACTTGTGCAGGAACACTTTGCAAAAGAGCATTTGCCCCATGAGCATGCGCGTAAAGAGATTGAAGAATACAAGGCGCAGATTAAACAGCTGTTAAAAGAAAATAATGCCTGTCTGGTTGCACATTATTATACGGATGATCTGGTCCAGGAACTGGCGGACGAAACCGGCGGTTGTGTTTCAGATTCGCTGGAAATGGCGCGTTTTGGTAGTCAGCACGAAGCCGATACTCTAATTGTGGCGGGTGTGCGTTTTATGGGTGAGACAGCAAAAATCCTCAGCCCCGAAAAACGTATTATGATGCCTACGCTGGAAGCGACTTGTTCTTTGGATATTGGCTGTCCTGCGGATGAGTTTTCTGCTTTTTGTGATGCGCATCCCGATCATGAGGTTGTTGTCTACGCGAATACCTCGGCTGCGGTTAAAGCACGGGCTGACTGGGTAGTAACGTCCAGTATCGCACTTCAGGTTGTAGAGCATCTGGCTGATGAAGGTAAAAAAATTATCTGGGCGCCGGATAAACACCTGGGGGCTTACGTACAGAAGCAGACCGGTATCGAAATGCTGATGTGGGATGGTGCCTGCATTGTGCATGAAGAGTTTAAGGCGAAAGGCATACTGGACCTGAAACAAGTGTACCCGGATGCGGCGGTGCTGGTTCATCCTGAATCACCGGACGCGGTGGTTGAAGTTGCAGATGCGGTGGGTTCTACTTCTCAGTTGATACAGGCGGCCCGTGACCTGCCAAACAAGCAGTTTATTGTGGCAACTGACCGGGGCATTTTTTATAAAATGCGTCAGGCCGCGCCAGGCAAGGAATTTATGGAAGCGCCTACCGGTGGGTCCGGTGCATCTTGCCGTAGTTGTGCCCATTGTCCCTGGATGGCGATGAATGGTCTGGAGAATATTCTGAGTTGTCTGCAGGGTGGTGGGGATGAAGTGATTGTGGATGCGGCTTTGATTGAAGATGCCCGTCGTCCGCTGCAGCGAATGCTGGATTTTTCTGCAAAACGCCCTAAATAGCGCTTAAGAAAGCCGCTGGATTGTTTACGTTAAAAGCCGCAAAATTTGCGGCTTTTTGTTGTCTTCTTTCTGAGAGAAAGCGGCTATAAAACCGTTTTTATTTGTTTATGGATAACTTTGGCTTCCTGCTCCAGGGTTTCCAGGCGTGAGCGTCCGTAAGCTGTTAAGCGCGGTGTATGCAGCGCAAATTTAACCTGCCGAAGCGCCAAATCGATGTTACCTGTCAGCATAAAATATTTAATACGGGCAATATGAACTTCCAGTGTATTACCTGCCAAGCCTTGGGCTTCAGCCAGGTTGTACCAGATATTCACATCCACCGGTCGTTGCTCAGATAACTTCCGGTAAATGGCAACAGCGCGCTTTGCCTGTCCCTGTTTAAGCAGTAATTTGGCATAAAGTGCGTTGGCAGGAAAATTGTCGGGGAATAGCTGAAGGATACGGTTGAGCTTATCTGCCGCCTGATTTGGTTTGTTTTCTGCCATTGCCAGTTCTGCGGTCAATAATTTTACCGGCAATTTCTGATGAAATGCCGAATCCATAAGCCTTAAAGCCTGATGGGCCTGATCAAAACGTTTGGCTTTAATGGCGGTGATAACGGCCGCGTAACGCAGGTCGTTGCTATCCTGTTTATTTCGTTGCTGGTTAAGGCTGTTGAGTAGCTTTGACGGTTCTTTAGAATATTGTGCGGTTATGCGGGCTCTTACTAGTGCGTAATCGATCGCATTTGGGCGTTTGGCGGGTTTGGGTAAGCTGGCTGCGCGATTAAGGGAATCGGCGATGCGAGACTCGGTCACGGGGTGAGTGAGCAAAAATTCGGGTGTTTTCTGGCCATAGCGGGCGTTGGCCTGCAGGCGGGAAAACATTTTAGGCATAGCATCAGGTGCATAGCCGGATTCAGTGAGTGTTTGCATGCCAATATAGTCAGCTTCGCGTTCATTGCGGCGGCTAAAAGCCAGGCTGAATTGCTGTGATGCGGCCAGGGTTGAGGTTAATGCTGCGGTGCCTCCCTCTGCATCGGCAGCCGCAATCAGCAGGCTGCCAAGCAGAGCAGCCATCATAACCGGCTGATTGCGCTTTTGTTCATCAATCCGGGCGGCATAGTGGCGTTGACTCAGGTGGGCAAGCTCGTGTGCAATGACTGAGGCGAGTTCATCTTCACTTTTGGCCGCATCAATCAGGCCGGTATGTATACCGACAATACCGCCAGGCACTGCAAACGCATTCAAGGTCTGGTTGTCCAGTACCACCAGTTCCAGGCGCCGGTCTGAGAGCTGGCTATTCTCTACAATGCTCCAGAGTAAATCTTCCAGATATGCAATAACCACCGGGTCATTATAAAGTGTGCCGGAGCCTTTCAGCATGCGAACCCATGTGCGCCCCAGGATGTACTCCTGCTGAGGCGTTACTGAAAAACTATTGTCGCTGATAGAGGGTAAGCCAGATTCTGAGGACTGTACCGAAGGACTTGATACTAAGATCACCAGGCTGGTGAAAGTGGCCATTAAAAAGCGATAAAAAGACATGGTTTGGATTCCATTCGAAAACGCGCTGCTATTACCGGGGAAATTGTTATATAGTGCTGGTCGCATTTAATATACCCAACCCAGTGTGATTTAAAGATAAGTTAATGTCTGAACCTGTGATCGATGAAATTCTGGATGCCTCAGGTATGCCTTGTCCGTTACCATTGCTTAAAGCAAAACAGGCACTCAACCGGCTCGCGCCGGGTCAGGTGCTGAAGGTACTGGCAACGGATGCAGGCTCGATCCGTGATATTAAAGCTTATACCGAGCAATCAGACCACGTGTTACTTGAATCGTTCACTGATGCTGAGCCTTATGTATATATCATCAGGCGTGGCTGAATTTTAACCTGACAGCAGAGACTGACAATGCGTAAGATTTTTAACAAATGGATAGAGCGTTACTTTTCGGATGAAGAAGCGATTCTGTTGTTTGTGTTGCTTGGCGGCGCGCTGTTAATCATCCTGAGCACGGGTGAGATGTTAACCCCGGTATTTGCGAGTGTGATTCTGGCTTTCCTGATGCAGGGGGCAATGGATTGGCTGGAATCCCGCAATTTATCCCATCTACTGTCGGTATCGTTGGTCTTTATGCTTTTTATCAGCATATTTCTGGCCGTTTTATTATTTGTTTTGCCGCTGGTGTGGCGTCAGGCCGGTAATCTGTTTAATGAATTGCCGCGTATTCTTTCTGAAGTTCAACAGTTGGCTTTGTTATTGCCCCAGCAATATCCGGATCTTATTTCTGCGGAGCAGGTGAATGAACTGATTAACCTGGCGGCGACAGAGTTATCTAAAGTCGGGCAATGGGTAGTGACCTTTTCTCTGAACTCGATTGGCAGTGTTGTCGCTTTGCTGATTTATCTGGTGCTGGTGCCTATCCTGGTGTTCTTTTTCCTGAAAGATGGCCGCAAGTTATCCAGCTGGTGGGTGGCGCTGTTACCAGAGAAGCGGGATATGATGACGAAGGTCTGGCATGAAATGGACGAGCAGATCGCCAACTATATTCGCGGAAAAGTGATTGAAATTGTGATTGTTGGCGTGGCTACTTATATTGCTTTTGCGCTGCTGGGCATTAACTATGCGACGCTGCTGGCGATTATGGTGGGTTTGTCGGTGCTGATTCCTTATATAGGCGCGGCGCTGGTTACTTTGCCGGTTGCACTTATTGCTTTCTTTCAATGGGGCTGGACTAACGAATTTATGGTGCTGATGGCGGCTTACGGCATTATTCAGGCGCTGGATGGCAATGTACTGGTGCCGTTGTTGTTTTCAGAGGCGGTTAACCTGCATCCGGTGTCTATTATTATTGCGGTGCTGTTGTTTGGCGGGCTTTGGGGGTTTTGGGGTGTGTTCCTGGCCATTCCGCTGGCAACGCTGATAAAAGCTATTTTTAATGCCTGGCCTAAAGCACCTAAAGCTTCATCGACAACCGCTGAGAGTTAATGCTCAGCTGTTGTCGATAAATGCTATTTTTTTGTGGCTGCCTTCAGAGGATCTTCATAGTGCCTGAACAGCGGTTAGTACTTCGTCCACATGACCTTTAACTTTCACGGTGCGCCATTCTTTGCGCAGAATACCTTCTTTATCAATCAGGAAGGTTGAGCGATCGATGCCCATATATTCGCGTCCGTAATTCTTTTTAAGCTTAATCACATCAAACAGTTTGCAAAGGGTTTCGTCCGGATCGCTGATCAGCTCAAAGGGAAAGCTTTGTTTGGCTTTGAAGTTCTCGTGTGCCCGCAGGCCATCCCGTGATACACCAAAAATCACGGTGTCCAGCGCTGTAAAGCTGTCGATGAGATCACGGAAATTCTGGCCTTCCGTGGTGCAGCCGGGTGTGCTGTCTTTTGGGTAAAAATAAATGACTACATTTTTTCCACGCAGGTTGGACAGGGTTACTTGCTGTTCGCTGGTGGCAGCAGCGCTAAAGTCGGGTACTGCTTGATCAAGTGTCACGGTGCTCATAGGCTTTCCCTATATTATCAATCGGTTGGATGGCTACGCATCCGGCTATAAAATCGTATAGAATATGCAACCTCTGAATGATAGCAAGTACGGCCTGTTTTTTAAGTCTTATAAACGTATTTGTTGTGGCGATTGAAAACGGTCGTTACTATTACCTCTCTTTACACCTTACGGAGATACACATGATTACTGGCAGCATTGTTGCTCTTGTTACCCCAATGACATCCGATGGAACCGTTGACTGGGACGCTTTAGATAAAGTCGTCGATATTCATCTGGATAAGGGTACGGATGCGATCGTTGCGGTGGGTACCACCGGCGAATCTGCAACACTTGATTGTGATGAACACTGCCAGGTAATCAAACGTGTGATTAAACGGGTGGCAGGCCGTATGCCGATTATTGCCGGTACCGGTGCAAATTCAACCGCAGAAGCTATTCAGCTGACGCAGGAAGCCAAAGACCTGGGTGCGGATGCCTGTTTACTGGTTACCCCTTATTACAACAAGCCGCCTCAGGAAGGGCTGTATCAGCATCATAAAGCGATTGCTGAAGCCGTGGATATTCCACAGATTCTTTACAATGTACCTGGCCGTACTGCTTGCGATATGTTGCCGGAAACAGTGCTGCGCCTGTCGAAGATCGACAATATCATTGGTATTAAAGAAGCCACCGGTGATCTGGTACGCGCTAAAGAATTGCTTGAGCTGGTACCTGCAGACTTTGCGGTTTATTCTGGCGATGATGCCACGGCCCCTGAAATGATGCTGATGGGTGGTGCCGGTAATATTTCTGTGACGGCCAACGTAGCGCCGGCTGAAATGGCTGAGCTCTGTCGTGTGGCGATTTCCGGTGATGCAGAGGCGACTCGTGCTATGCAGAACAGGCTGATGCCGTTACATAACAGCATGTTTGTTGAAGCGAATCCTATCCCTGTGAAATGGGCTATGGCCGAAATGGGGCTGATGGGGCCGGGTATTCGTCTGCCTCTGGTTGAACTGAATGCGCAATACCATGAAGAAGTACGCAATGCACTGCGTACAACGGGTATTATCTAGGCGGCCCATGATTATGAAAAAGGCAGTGTCTCTGACAATTTTGGCCTGCGCCCTTCAAGCGGGCTGCAGTGTTGTTGAAAACAATCCGATCTACGGCGAGAGTGGCATTATCCGCGACCGTAGTCAGGACTATGAAAAGGCAAAAGAGGGGGTTGCACTTGAAGTGCCACCTCATCTTCGGGCGCGTCAGACGGAACAGAGCCTGGTGATTCCTGAGATTGGTCAGGTAGCCACCCAGAATCAGGGTGAGTATAAAGCGCCGCGGCCTGAGTTCTTCTATACAGATACTTCCAGTGAAAAAGTCAGCCTGGCGCGCGCGGGTGATGAGAAGCTGATTATCGTAGATGCCCCGGTTGATGAAGTCTGGCAAAAACTGGGCGCTTTCTGGCAGGCTAACGGCGTAGAGATGGCTGTTTCTGATGTGAACTCCCGCACGATGGAAACGGATTGGATTCAGCGCAAGGGTGAAGACATCGGCTTTATTAATGGCTGGCTTAAACGTCTGACTTTCCAGGATATTCAGGGCCCGACTAAAGACAAACTGCAGGTAGTTGTACGTCCGGAAGCAGCTAATAAAGCTCGCACGGCTATTGCTATGAAGCATGTGCGTTTTGCTCAGGATGCCGTTGTTGACCAGGTAGACTGGGATAATAGTGCGCGTGATGTGGGTTATAAAGCGGACATGATGTTCGAGATGCTGCGTTATCTGAGCAAAGCGACCAATAAAGAGGATGCACCCACGCTGACAAAGCTGAACCAGCCAAAGCAGGGGCGTGTTCTTCAGGGGCGCGACTCTAAGGGTAATCCTGTGCTGAAAATTGAGGCGCCGGTTGATCAGGCCTGGTCTTCTGTAGCCGCTGTTATGGCCTCAGAGCCTTTTGATCTGGGAACCGCCGATAAGAATGCCGGTATGTTTTATTTTTCTTTCACAACCTCTGAGAAGGCTGAAGAGAAAAAAATGGGATTCTTTGAGTGGCTGCACTCAGATCGTGAGAAGCTTACTTTTAAGTCAACTGCCCTGGCAGAAGCTTTAGGGGTATCGGGTAAAGAAGGTCAGGCGGCCAACGTTCGCTATAGCGCTAAAGACATGAATGAAGAAGCACAGGCGGCTGAAGCCGGGATGACACCAGAAGAGCGTGAACAGCAGGCTCTGCAGAAGCAGAAAGGTTTTAAAATCTGGTTTGCCGGCAAAGTGGTCTATGTGTTTGGTGACGGCACTGACGAAACTGAAGGGGTGTATAACAAAGCCCGTAATGCCTATGAATTTACCGGCCGTTACCAGTTGAAACTCAACCGTGCCCGCGGCGGGGTTTTCCTGAGTGTTTTGACTGATCAGGGACTGGCGGCACCGGCCGCGATTGCTGACGAAATTTTATGGGATCTAAAAGAAAGCCTCTCAAAAAATTAAACGCGGCTGATGGTTTTGTCTGATGTGATAAGGGGCCTTTATGGCCCCTTATTTGTTCAGGTACTGCCTGATTAATGAATCTAAAATGAATAACAGGTAAGCAGTATGAAAGCAGTGATCCTGGATTTGGAAAGCCTTGAAGATTTAGATCTGTCATTGGTGCGCGCTGAAGTAGACGCACTGGATAGCTATCGGGTTACAAAACCTGATCAGGTGGCTGAGCGTATTAAAGATTACGATGTAGTGATTACCAATAAAGTCGTGCTCTCGGCTGAGCAGATAAAAGCGGCGCTTAATCTGAAACTGATCTGTATTGTTGCTACCGGCACGAATAATGTGGACCTGGAGGCGGCCTCCCGCGCGGGTGTTAAAGTCTGTAACTGTGTGGCTTATGGCGTGGATTCGGTGGTGCAGCATGTGTTTTCACTGATGCTGGCGTTACACACCCAGCTGATTTCCTATGACCGGGCAGTTAAGGCAGGCGATTGGGGGCAATCTGAACAGTTCTGCATGCTGAGTTTTCCGATCCGGGAACTGGCCGGTAAAACGCTGGGCATTGTGGGGTACGGGAATTTAGGCGCGGCAGTGGCAAAAGTAGCAGTAGCTTTTGGCATGAAAGTCATCCTGGCGCAACGCCCGGGTGCAGCGCCTCAGGCCGGGCGCTTGCCGATGCAGGAATTTCTGGCAGAACTGGATGTGCTGAGCCTGCACTGCCCGCTGACAGATAGCACCCGTGATCTGATTGATGCCAAAGCACTGGCCAGAATGAAACCCGGTGCCATGCTGATTAATGCGGCCCGGGGTGGGGTGGTGAATGAGCAGGCGCTGGCCGATGCTTTGCGCTCTGGCCACCTGGCAGGCGCTGCAACCGATGTGCTGACAGAGGAGCCACCGGTTAAAGGTAATGCACTGCTGATGGATGATATTCCTAATCTGATTATCACACCGCACAGTGCCTGGGGTAGCCGTGAGGCGCGTGAGCGTATTATCGGGCAAACAGTCGAAAATATTCAGGGCGTTAAAGCAGGTGAGCGGGTCAGGCAGGTTAATTGATTGTGGCTGGCTGATTGGGCTTCTGACCAGTCAGTGCTTTGTTTTAGAAAGGCACCGGGGCCTTAAATTCAATCCAGTTGCTGTTATGTGGGTGATAAAACGCCAGGAATTCTGCATGGAGCAGTAAGCGGGGGCTGAGTGCCTGCGCCTCGGCGGAGGCATAAAAGCGATCACCCAAAATAGGGTACCCTAAATACTGCATATGAACCCTGAGCTGATGGGAGCGACCCGTTACAGGAAACAGGCGCACACGGCTGCCATGGGTTTCCTGGTTTATAAGTTGCCAGCGGGTTTGTGCCTGCTTGCCATATTCATAATCAACAATTTGCAGCGGGCGGTTTTCCCAGTCACAGCGAAGGGGCTCGTTCACTTCCCCGCTGTCTGATGCCAGAAAACCTGTGAGTAGCGCCTGATAAGTTTTCTCTGTGCGGCGTTGCTGAAATTCCATACTGAGCTTGCGGTGGCTGTCGGCATCCAGTGCGAGTACCATCAGGCCTGAGGTTGCGTAGTCAAGCCGATGCACAATGCGCGCAGTAGGAAACTGTTTCTGCACCCGTCGCCAGACACAATCCTGCTTGTCTTCACCGCGACCGGGTACAGACAGTAAATCTGCCGGTTTATTAACGATTACAATCTGCTCGTCGGCATAAAGAATTTCAGGCATTAACCGATGCTCTTTTCAAACAGTGCCAGGGATTCCACGTGTGAGGTGTGAGGAAACATATCCATCACACAGAAGCGGCTAAAACGATAACCCAGCGCGACTAAGGCTGCACTGTCGCGTGCCAGTGCTGCAGGGTTGCAGGAGACGTAGAGCACCTGGGCGGCGTTGTAATGCTCTAACTGCTGAATGACTTCAAGAGCGCCGGTGCGGGGAGGATCAAGCAGTATTTTATTAAACCCCTGATTAAACCAGCGATGGTGGCGCAGGTCATCGGTCAGGTTTGCTTTAAAGAAGCTGCAATTACTGAGCTGATTAATTTTGGCATTTTGGCTGGCCCGCTCTACCATGGTATCGCTGCCTTCCACGCCTACAACCTCACCGGCAACCTGCGCCAGCGGCAGGGTAAAGTTGCCAATGCCTGAAAACAGATCCAGTACACGATCGGTTTTTTTAAGATCCAGCCAGTCTAGCGCACGGTTAATCATCTGCTGATTAAGGTCGGCATTAACCTGAAGGAAATCACCGGGTTGGAACCTTAACTCAAGTGACTGGGCTACAAGTCGGTAACTTAACGTCGCCTCTGCTTTATAGGCCCGGGTATGGTGGCCATCATCCAGGTACAGGAAAAGCCCCAGTGCCTGCGCTTCAGTACTTATCTGGCTTAGTAAGCTTTCATCCGGACGTTTTTTAACCCTTAGGGTCAGTGCCCCCTGATCATCGCCCATCACAATATCGGCGTGGGTAATATCCCGCACATTATCAGCGTTGCTTAAAGTCTGCCGTAACATCTTAAGACATTGGTTCAGGGTTTTTTCCAGTACCGGGCACTGTTCGATTTGTACCAGTTTGCTGCTGCCCCGGCGTCTGAAGCCAATAATCACCGAGCCATCACGCTGTAAGCGGTTAATGCCTAAGCGGGCGCTGCGGCGGTACTGATCCGGTCTGGACTCAAGTGGGCTGTCGATTTGTTCGGGGTTAACCTTGCCCAGCCGACTAAGCTGGTCCAGTACGCCTTGTTGCTTTTCGATAATCTGTTGATTGTGGGCCAGGTGCTGAAGGTCACAGCCGCCACAGACCGCGTAGTGCTCACAAAGCGGGGCCTCGCGATGCGCTGATGGGCTCAGCACTTCAGTACAAATAGCCTCGTCATAGCGACGATGGGGCTGCACTATTTTTGCCATCACGGTTTCACCCGGTAACGCCCCTGCAACAAAGACGGTTTTGCCCTGATGTAAAGCAACACCGCGTCCCTCGGCGCTGAGTCGCTGAACTTGTACCTCAATCGGTGACTCGCTTATTTGAGGTCGTGTGTTCGACCGGGTTTTGGACTGATTGTTATGGCGGCGCTGAGGGGCTTTTTTTCGCATGATGGCTTCACGTAATGGCAGTGTGGGCGGATTTTATCAGGCTGCGGACAGAAAGGGCAGGCAGAAAGTCGTTGCTGCTGTGAGTTTGTGCCTTTGCCAGGGGGGGAGTCAGGTTTCATTCCGGGTATTGCTTGGGTGTATAGTGGAGGCGTTAATTTTAGAGACATCCAATAGGTCGGTTTATGAAGCAGGAACACGCATTTGCACCTTATGTACGTATTTTGGGCAAAGGTAAGAAGGGAACACGGGCGCTAACCCGGGAAGAAGCGGCTGATGCGATGGGCATGATACTGGACGGTCGTGTCAGGCCCGAGCAGCTGGGGGCTTTTCTTATGCTATTGCGGGTTAAGGAGGAAGCCCCGGAGGAATTAGCGGGTTTTGCCGATGCCGTGCAGGCGCGCTTTGAAACCCCGGCTTCATTAAAGGTTGACCTGGACTGGTCTACTTATGCGGGCAAGAAGCGGCGACACCCCTGGTTTTTACTGGCGGCTTTATGTCTGGCAGGGCATGGTTATCGCATCTTTATGCATGGGGCGCATGGCCATACTGCTGAACGTATTTATACCGAAGATATGCTGCCACTCTTTGGTTTAAAAGGCTGTGATAGCTGGCAAGTGGCTGAGCTTGAGCTTGAGCGTACAAACTTTGCTTTTATGTCGATTGACAGGCTTTGTCCGCCGCTGGGTGAAATGATTCAGCTACGTTCGGTACTGGGTTTGCGCTCTCCGGTTCATACTTTGTGTCGTATGTTAAATCCGCTTAAAGCCCGCTGCAGTGTGGATGGGGTTTTTCATCCGCCTTACGGGCCCATGCATCAGCAAACAGCTCAACTCTTAGGCTTCGAGCGTAACCTGACAATAAAGGGTGATGGCGGGGAAGCCGAGGTTAAACCGGATGGTGAGAGTGTTCTGCAATGGGTGACTGACGGGCATCTTAATGAAACACAATGGCCACGTTTGGTTGAACGGCGTTTTGTTAAAGAAGACCCGCTGGAGCCTGCTCTGATTGCGCAGGTATGGCGTGGAGAGGTATCTCATGAGTACGGTGAGCTGGCGATTGTATCCACGCTGGCGCTGCTACTGAAGCTGCTGGGAGATGAGGCAGAGCGGTCAGAGCTGCTTAATAAAGCGGAGCGACTCTGGGCTGGACGCCACATTAACCATTTCCAGTCTGCCTGAATACAGCGGGCGTTGTGCTTTTATATAGCAACAACGCCGCTGCTTTTGGTGCGTGGACGTTTTGGTTCAGTCCCGGCGTAGTTTGTCTGAAACGGCAATGGGTGAGGGAAAGTTAAAAATCACCACATAAGTCGAGAGCAGGAAGGTCAGAATGGCGGTCGCCTGGATTACGTGGGAGGCTTCCTGTCCAATCAGGGCTGAACTTGTCGCAATGTAAGCGATCAGCAGCGAAAATTCGCTGATTTGTCCCAGCCTGAAACCTACTTCCCAGGCCAGCGTTTTGCTTTCGCTGATGCGGTTTAGTAAAAAGCGGAAGACTACGGGCTTAAGCCCGATCACCAAAATTGCCAGAATAAGGGCGGGTACCAGAATATCGCCAATCAAAGCGAGGTTAAAACTCGCGCCGATTGAGAAGAAAAACAGGATCAGAAAAAAGTCCCGTAAAGGTTTCAGGCTGGTAGCAATATATTGGGCAATCGGGCTGGTGGCGATAGAAACCCCGGCGACAAAAGCACCAATTTCGGCAGATAAGCCCGACATTTGAGCCACTTCCGCTAAGCCCAGACACCAGCCGATCGCCAGCAAAAAAATATATTCATGGAAACGGTCAAATTTCTGAATCAGCTTTAGCAGAATATATTTTACAAATACAAAGGCACTGAAGATAAGTATGGGCAGGGCCGCCAGTGTTTTCAGGTAGGTGAAGGCGCTGCTGTTTTCTGTGTCGCCGCCGTATAAAAACAACAGCACCATAATGGCGATAATGTCCTGTAATAGCAGCAGGCCTACTACCAGTTCCCCCGTATGGCGATGATGTAAAACAGTGGTGGGTAAGAGTTTGATGCCAATAATCGTACTGGAAAACATCAGTGCGGCCCCTATTATCGCCGCCTCCGTCTGAGTGTAGCCGAAGATGATGCCTACGCCATAACCAATGGAAAGGAAAACGACAGAACTGACAAGCGCGACTAGTGTGGCTTTTCTTAGCATCTGAATCAGGTGGCCGGGTTGCATATCCAGGCCCAGCAAAAACAGCAAAAAGATAATGCCGATATGCGAGATTTCAGAGAGTAACTGAGTGTCGCTGACGTACTGAAAACCATAAGGACCCAGCATGGCACCCAAAACAATATAAGCCACCAGAAGGGGTTGCCGGGTATAGAGTGCGGCCGATGCGAGCACCGCTGCACCTGTGAAAATCAGAAAGAAAGAAAAAACCAGATTATGTTCATCCATTAAAATGATGTCCTTTTCCAAGGTTATAGTAAGTCTAACAGACCAGAGAAAATCTGTTGATACGGTAATATAAATTCAGGGGTATTATTGAAGCAGATATAAGTAAAAATAAGCGAGCCCAGGCTGGAGGTGGTCGTTATTGCCCGTCAGGTATCTGTGAAACTACGGGTATAGGTGGCGTACGGCAGTGTTGGTTAATAGCTGAGCAATTTACTCGGGTATCGATTCGGTGTATGCTCAAATCCAATATTTATTAAGTTGAACAACAGGATCTTGTATGAGCATTACGGTAACCGAAAGCGCTGAAAACTACCTGGCAGAACTTCTGGCCAAACAGGATGTTGAGGGAATAGCTGTGCGCATGTTTGTGACTCAACCGGGTACACCTTATGCGGAGTCCTGCCTGGCTTACTGTCGTCCGGACGAAATCATTGAAGATGATGAGGTGATGGAGTTAAGTAAGTTTCGCGTCTATCTGGAGAAAAACAGCGTACCTTACCTCGAAGAGGGTCTGGTTGATTTTGCCGAAGATCGCATGGGCGGGCAGCTTACCATCAAAGCTCCGAATTCTAAAGTACCTAAGGTTTCCGACGATAGCCCGATGGAAGAGCAGATCAATTATATTCTGTATTCGGACATTAATCCGGGGCTTGCATCTCACGGCGGTGAGGTGAAATTGATTGAGCTGGTTGAAGAGTCTGAAGGGGCTGTTGCTATTCTGCAATTTGGCGGCGGCTGCCAGGGGTGCAGCGCCGTGGATATGACGCTGAAAGACGGTGTTGAAAAAACGCTGGTTGAACGTGTTCAGGGTCTGGTCGGTGTCAGAGATGTAACTGATCATTCGGTAACCGACAACGCTTATTTTAAATAAGAACGGGGAGTAGCGCTCTCCTTTCACATTGTGCCTTCTCGGGGATGCTGCTATAAATTAAAGCATCCACTCCCATTTTTAGTTTCATTACCCCCGTTTGTGCGGAGCACTGCTTGTATTTCCTGCTGGCGTCCCCATGTAGCAGTGTAATAGGTATATATTTGTTTTTTATAGTGCATTTGCTTAAGCATATGCCGGTTTTGAGAGGTCAGGTTCATCATGGCGCAGACAGATGGCAGCAACGAACAGGTAACCATCACATTACCCGTCTTACCCCTACGGGATGTAGTGGTTTATCCGCACATGGTGATTCCACTTTTTGTGGGCCGTGAAAAATCCATTCAGGCCCTGGAAGAGGCGATGAACCGCGATAAAGAGATCCTGCTGGTTGCACAAAAAAATGCAACTGACGATGATCCTGCGGCAGATGCCTTGTTTAATGTAGGTACTGTGGCCAGTGTATTGCAGATGCTTAAATTGCCCGATGGCACTGTCAAAGTGCTGGTAGAAGGTGATTATCGCGCCACAATCAAGTCTCTGGCTGAAGAGGCTGAGCACTTTTCTGCTCAGGTGACGGCCCTGCCGGTTGATGACCTGAGCCCTTCAGAAGCTGAGCTGTATAAGCGTACTATGCTGGATCAGTTTGAGCGTTTTGTGCAGGTGAATAAAAAGATCCCGTCCGAGGTTTTATCATCATTACAAAATATCGATGACTCGGGGCGTCTGGCTGATACCATTGCGGCGCATATGTCTTTGAAGCTGGAAGAAAAACAGAAAATTCTTGAGATGCTTAGCAATCGTGAGCGCCTTGAGCATCTGATGGCCCTGATGGAAACCGAGATTGACCTGGTAGAAGTTGAAAAACGGATTCGTGGCCGGGTTAAAAAACAGATGGAAAAAAGCCAGCGTGAGTACTATCTGAACGAGCAAATGAAAGCGATTCAGAAAGAACTGGGCGATATGGATGAGACTGGCGCCAGCGATATCGATCAGTTGCAGCAGCGTATCGAAGAGGCTGGTATGCCTAAAGAAGCGCTGGACAAAACCATGAGCGAGTTCACTAAGCTCAAGATGATGTCGCCTATGTCAGCAGAAGCAACCGTTGTGCGTGGTTATATTGACTGGATGTTGCAAATTCCCTGGTCAAAACGCTCAAAAGTTCGCCATGATATGCAGCGCGCGGAAAAAATTCTCAACGAAGACCACTACGGTCTGGAAGAGGTCAAAGACCGCATTCTGGAGTACCTTGCTGTTCAGCGTCGTGTGAAAAAACTGAAAGGCCCGATTCTGTGTCTGGTTGGGCCGCCAGGGGTCGGTAAAACCTCACTGGGGCGTTCTATCGCCCGTGCAACCAACCGCCAGTATGTGCGCATGGCGTTAGGCGGAGTGCGTGATGAGGCAGAAATTCGCGGCCATCGCCGTACTTATATAGGTTCTATGCCGGGCAAATTGATCCAAAAAATGTCCAAGGTGGGTGTGAAGAATCCGCTCTTCCTGCTGGATGAAATTGACAAAATGGGTATGGATCAGCGGGGCGATCCGGCATCGGCTTTACTTGAGGTACTGGATCCAGAGCAGAACAGCTCTTTTAACGACCATTACCTTGAAGTAGATTACGATTTATCCGATGTAATGTTTGTTTGTACGTCTAACTCCATGAATATTCCCGGCCCTTTGCTGGATCGAATGGAGCTGATCCGTATTCCGGGGTACACCGAAGATGAAAAGCTTAATATTGCGCGTAACTATTTGATTGGTAAGCAGTTAAAGAATAACGGCCTGAAAGAAAATGAAGCGACCATTGAGGACTCTGCGGTTATTTCGCTGATCCGCTATTACACCCGTGAAGCGGGCGTTCGTGGGCTGGAGCGAGAAATAGCAAAACTGTGCCGTAAGGTGGTTAAGGCACTGGCGCTTAAGTCGGGTGCTGAGCTGCCTGTTGTGATTGGTGAAGATCAGCTTGAGCAGTATTCCGGTGTCAAAAAATATAAATTTGGCATGGCAGAGGAAGAAGATCTGATCGGTCATGTTACAGGTCTCGCATGGACGCAGGTGGGTGGTGATATCCTTAGTATTGAAGGTGCTATAGTACCCGGTAAAGGCCGTCAGGTGACCACAGGTAGTCTGGGCGATGTGATGAAAGAATCGATTCAGGCGGCACTGACGGTGGTACGTAGCCGGGCAGAGAGCCTGGGCATTGCTGCGGATTTCCATGAAAAGAATGATATTCATATCCACGTACCTGAAGGGGCAACTCCTAAAGACGGCCCGAGTGCCGGTATTGGTATGTGCACGGCGCTGGTATCGGCGCTGACGAATATTCCGGTGCGCCCGGATGTGGCTATGACCGGTGAAATCACCCTGCGTGGTCAGGTTTTGCCGATTGGTGGCCTGAAAGAAAAATTGCTGGCTGCTCATCGTGGTGGTATTAAAACCGTTGTGATTCCTGAAGAAAATGAGCGTGATCTGAAGGAAATTCCGGACAATATTAAAGCCGATCTTGTGATTAAACCAGTACGCTGGATTGATGAGGTTTTGGAAGTAGCGCTGAGCTACCAGCCCGAGCCTTTGGGGAAAGAAACGGCTGAGGAAGTGGCTGCTAAGAAAAAAGCAACAAAAAATGCGCAAGAACAAATAAAGCCGCATTAGGCAAATCAGGGGGTAGAAAGCTGTTGAAGCATATTGACACTGCTTTCTACCCCTTGGTATAAATTGCCAAGCACCACGCTGGACTGGATTTTAGAACATAACAACTAGGTTTTTTCGATAAAGGGGAAAAATGTGAACAAGTCTGAATTGATCGACGCTATTGCAGCTTCTGCTGATATTCCTAAGGCTGCTGCCGGTCGTGCGCTGGACGCAACTCTGGAAGCAGTGACAGGTGCATTGCAGAAGGGTGAGCCTGTTGCGCTGGTAGGCTTTGGTACTTTTGCTGTAAAAGAACGTGCTGCACGTACAGGTCGTAACCCTCAGACTGGGAATCCGATTGAGATTGCTGCGGCTACACTGCCAACTTTCAAGCCAGGTAAGGCTTTGAAAGACGCAGTAAACAAGTAAAACCCGATCACGTCAGGGTTTGTTAAGGAGCGGAGCACGCTGGGTTAGATTGCCCGCCGGTCACCGGTATCAAGTATCAGATATCGAGACAGGCAGCGGACTGGATTTCGTCCGCTCCATAAAATATGAAGGGCGTATTCCTACTCACTAGGAATGCGCCTTTTTGTTGTTAGATGATTGTCAGGACGCTAAGAGCATTATGCTGCAAACGATTCGGGAAAATTCTAAAGGCATCATAGCAAAAATTATCGTGGGCTTAATCGCGGTCACTTTTGCTTTGTTTGGTGTTGAGTCACTTGTCAGCCTGACAGGTGGAAGTAATGCCCCAGCAATAGTAAATGGGGAAGAAATCAGTGAACGCCAGTTACTTCAGGGTGTTGAGCTGCAGCGTCGCCAGTTATTATCTCAGATGGGCGAAAACGCAGACCCAACGCTGCTTGATGATAATGTGATCACTAAGATGGTACTTGATGGGCTTATCGAACAAAGTGTGCTGACCCAGTCAGCTCAGGCACAAGGTCTGGCGTTTAGTGATCGTATGATTGACCAGACATTGGTGAATACACCTAATTTTCAGGTAGACGGTAATTTTGACCGTGCACAGTTTGAATCGGTCTTGCGAAATGCTGGCCTGACACCGCTTTCTTATCGGGACTTACTCCAGAAAGAGAAAGTGATTGAACAGCAGCGTACAGCTTACATACTGTCTGCTTTTGCTACTGATGCGGATTTGAAGCGTGTGATAGCACTGGATCAGCAGACGCGTGATCTGAGCTACTTTACGCTGAATGCGGCTGATATCCGGGCGCAGATTAAGGTTACTGATGATGAAGCACAGGCATATTTTGACAGCCATGCGGCGGACTATCAGACAGCTGAGCAGGTTGTGGTTGAATATGTGCTGCTTGATAAAGCACCTATGCAGGCTGAGGTTGAGGTGAGTGAAGAGGACCTGCAGGCTCAATACCAGGTGTTGCTTGCCAATTTCGAAGGTGAGGAAGAGCGCAGTGCTTCGCATATCCTGATTGAGATCTCCGAAGCACGCACGGCAGAGGCTGCTGAAGCGCAGGCAAACGCCATTGCAGCACGCCTGGCTGCGGGTGAGTCTTTTGCTGAGTTGGCTAAAGCCGAATCAGACGATCCAGGTTCTTCCGATAATGGCGGTGACCTTGGTTTTAATGGTAAAGGTGTTTTTGTTCCTGAGTTTGAGGATGCACTGTTTGCCTTGGAAAAGACACAAGTGTCCGCGCCGGTTCGCACCGAGTTTGGTTTTCATATTATTAAACTCAATGACGTTAAAGCGAGTGCTGCACCTGCGTTTGAAGCAGTGAAGTCAGATCTGCGACGTGACCTGGCCCGTGAGAAAGTTGAAGCGATTTATGTCGATCGCCTGGAGCGTCTGGCTGATATCAGCTTCTCATCCGGTGACTTGGTTGAGCCATCAGAAGCGCTGGGTTTAGCCCTTCAGGTGACTGAGCCGTTTTCGCGTATGGGTGGTGAAGCCGATATTACCTCTCAGGCTAAGGTGATTGCTTCAGCGTTCAGCGAAGAGTTACTGAAAGAAGGTGTGAACAGTGCGCCACTGGAGTTGGATGCTTCCCGTACGGTGGTTGTGCGTGTAAAAGAGCACTTACTGCCTCGTCCACAGGCCTTTGATGAAGTGGTTGACCAGGTAAAGGTTAAGCTGGCCGATGAGAAGGTTGCTAAAAAGTTGGATGCTGATGTTGCTGCAATGCTTGAGGCGCTGGCCGCCGGTGCAGATCTGGCTACGCAGGCAGGCAGCCATAAAGTGTCACGCCTTGAGGCGGTAACTCGCTCTCAGAAGGGTTTGCCGACTGAGGTACGGGCAGAAGCCTTTAAGATGGCGCACCCGGTCGAGGGCGCGGCATCTTATGCAGCTGTAACACTTGGCGATGGAAGCCGGGCGGTTGTTGCTGTAACGGCGGTGAAAGCAGGTTCGGTAGCTGACCTGGCTGAAAAAGAACTTGATGCTATGCGGGCCATGCTGGGTTCGCGTAATGGTCAATACACTTACGGTGATCTGGTTTCGGCTCTGAAAGCTAAAGCTGAGATTGAGCATCTGTAACTTATACCTGTTTGTCTAAGAAAAACCCGGCCCGGTGCCGGGTTTTTATTGTCTTATTTTGCTTGTGGTGACAAGGTTAAGTCTGTTGCTGTTCACATCGTCGGCTATCTGATATGGGCTTGGGATTAATTTGCAGGTCTTCCGGGTGAATAAGTGTTTTATCGTAACCGTTGATAGTCACAGGTTTGTTATTCCACTGTGCGTGCGGGCGTGAGAGGATGCGACTTGCTCTGGTATGATCAACGCCTGCAAAAGGCTCGTCCAATAACAAAATTTGAGTGTCCTGAAGTAACAATCGGATAATGCCCGGGCGTTTTTGTTCACCACCGGAAGGTAGTCGCTCCCCCTGAGCAAGCCAGGTGTCAAACCCGTCTGGCAGTGCTTTAAACCAGCTATCAAGCTCAACAAGTCTTAGTGCATTATGCAGCTCATTATCGCTACAGGTGCGGTGAAGGCAAAGGTTATATCTTAAGGTACCACGCAGAATATCAGGCTGCTGGGGCATAAGCCCGGTGTCCTTATCTGAGGTGCTGATAACTACGCGGCCCTCTTCGGTGCTTGATTGCCCTTTAATAAGTTGCAGTAAGGTGGTCTTGTCTGGGCCGCTGGGCCCGGTCAGAGGTTTTTCCAGAGAACCATCAGGTTCATTACTGCCATTGTTATCCGGGCGATTAGCAAAACATTGTGTTGCCGGGAGGGAGTTGGCCAACTTTATTGCCATAGCAACCGGAAGTAATGCTTAATGCTCATTCTGGCAGTCCTCAGCGTGTCGGGTTCAGCTAAATAACCTGTTGGAAGTTAGCCGGTGATTTTCAACCTGTGCCGTCCGATTAAAGTGTGCCAGTAATCTGGTAGGGCTGCTGAATGTGTGGTCGGTTTTGTCAGTGGGCTTGCGCATCATTCAGGCTGTCTTCCGGACACAGGCTGGCGAAGATCGTCAGGATTTGTCAGTATTGGCAATAAAATGACATAAATGGTGACTGAATGACTGAAGCAAGTTGGTTGAAAACAATGCGTAATGTATTGGACAGTTATCATGATCCTGCTGTCCTGATTGATGTCGACTATAACGTAGTGGCGACGAACAGCCGTTATGATCATCGCTTTGGTGGGCTGAATGGTCGTAGTTCGGCTAAATGCTACTTTCTTTCTCATGGTTATCAGCGTCCCTGCGACAGGGAAGGTGAAACTTGTCCGATGCAGGAAGCCCGGGACAGTGGCAAACGGGCCAGTGTGCTGCATATCCATAATACGCCGCAAGGCAAAGAGCATGTGGGTATTGAAACGATTCCTATTGCCGATGAACAGGAACGGCAGTATTACATTGAAGTGATGAAGCCGATTCGGGAAGTCAGTGCTGAGCCTATCGCCAATAAGATGATCGGCCGCAGTCCACGGTTTAATGAGCTGGTGGATTTGATTCAAAGGGTTGCGCGTACTGATACCAATGTGCTGCTGATGGGGCCGTCGGGTGCCGGTAAAGAGCTGGCAGCGCAGGCTATTCATGCGGCCAGTTCCAGGGCTGGCAAGCCGTTTGTGACGGTTGAATGTTCGGGCCTGACTGATAGCTTGTTTGAAAGTGAGTTGTTTGGCCACGTGAAAGGGGCTTTTACCGGGGCGACTTATAGCCGTACAGGTCTGGTGCAGTCTGCCCATGGTGGCACACTGTTTCTGGATGAGGTGGGTGATGTACCCCTTCATCTGCAAGTTAAACTGCTGCGCCTGATTGAAACAAAAACCTATCGTCCGGTAGGGGAAAATAAACCGTCTGCTGCCGATTTTCGCCTGATCTGTGCAACACATAAAAACATGCTGGCTATGGTGGAGCGGGGAGAGTTTCGAGATGATCTTTTTCATCGTATCAGTACGTTTCCGATTCAATTGCCCTCGCTGAGTGAGCGACGGGAGGATCTGTCTTTGTTGGTGGACAGTGTTTTGTTGCGTATTGAAGATAAGGTGCCTTTATCCCTCACAAAAGAAGCGCTGGCCCTGCTGGCAGCTCATCCGTTTAAAGGTAATGTGCGCGAGCTGAAAAATATTCTGGAGCGAGCGGTTGTGCTGCGCCATGACGAGCAAATAGACGTTGATGTTATCCAGCGAAGCCTGAACTTGATTCCGGCTACGCAACCCGTGGAGACTGAAGATGATAGTTTGCAGCAGTTGGTGAACGATAAGTGTAGTCTTGAAAAGGTAGAGCAGTTGTACCTGCAGCACCTGATGGATACTTATCATGATAAAGCCAGGGTGGCTGAAGTTGCCGGTTGCAGCCTCAGAACTCTGTATCGAAAACTGGGATAGGCTGTCGCACATAAAGTACGGAAGCCTTGTGCAGAACAATTTAAGTTTTGTCATCGGGCAGCTGATTTTCCAGCCACATTGCATTAATAATACTGAAGCTACAGGCCAGTAATACACCCAATATTCAGGCGAAATACCACATAAAAAATTCCTGCCCAGATGCTGTATGCGGCTAAGACGATCCCAGCCAAAAAAGAACAGACCGATAAAGGCGGATTCCAGAAAAAATGCCATTAAGCCTTCAATGGCGCAGCGGTGCGCCAAAACACCACTCATGTAATGGGAGTAATAGGCTCAGTTGGTACCAAATTGAAATTCCATGGTCAGGCCGGTGGTAACACTGAGCGAAAAGTTGATACCAAAGAGCTTTGCCCAGAAGCGGGTCATATCTTTGTAAATCTGCTTGTTGGTCATCACATAAATTGACGCCATGATTGCCAGTCAAAATGAGAGCCCTGATGTCAGGGGAATAAATATAAAATGGTACATAGTCGTTAATGCAAACTGTCAGCGGGAGAGTCCCACTACTGCATCTGAAATCATAATACGAACCTTGTGTTGTATCCGGCATGAAGCGGATAAAGCTATTTAGTCTGAGTAATAATCCTGGCCGTTGATCAGGGAGGCCCGGATTGGTGATATAAGGTTCACCAGACCAAGCTATATGGGTGTAAAACCTCTAAGCATCACATCATAGACAGGCCTGGTCAGTGATTTTTCCATCAGCCAGGCAAGCTGACTTTTATCGAGTGGATCAATCACCTGACAAGGCAGAGCGGTGATTGGCGTCATGCTGTAATCAAATTCCCATAACATGGCGTGGCCAACATCCAGAATCATCGGGCAGGAGGTGTAGCCATTTCAGCGGGCATTCGGTGTTTTGCCAGCAATCACAGCGCTGAGGTTATGTGCCACAATTGGCTGTTGGGCTTTTACCGAGGCGGCTGTTTTGCCAATGGGTGTGCCAACCGTGTCACCTAAACCAAAGACATTGGATAGCGTTTATGTTGCAGGCTGTATGGATCAACCTCGAGATAGCCCGGGTATTTGTCCCTGTCGTTGTCATTTATGTCTGGCGGTTTGGCGGGCAGGTTGTTTAGGACTGAAAGGGTGAAAAGTAGTTTAAGCAGGCAAGAAGCGAGAATTGTTACAGAAGGAAGTTTGTGTCAATCGGATGGTAGTGCGTGGCGGCGTCTATCAGAGAATTTGCGGTCAGTGCTGGTACGCCATAAACCTCGGCGTTGACATTATAAGTGGTACTGATTTTATCCAGCAGCAGGTCAAAATCCCCATCACCGGATAACAAGACAACGGTATCGACAGTTGCAGCCGCTTCCATAATGTCAATTGTAATGCCCACATCCCAGTCACCTTTAGCTGAGCCATCACTGCGCTGGATGTAAGGTTTAAGTTTTACGTTAAAACCAATTTGTTTGAGAATATCCTGAAAGTTGCGTTGTTTATTATCACTCCGGTCAATAGCATAGGCTGTTGCTGCAACAATCTCACCCTCCTGCGCTACACGTTGCCAGAGTTTGCGGTAGTTAAAATGGCGACCGTAAGCCTGGCGGGTGGTGTAATAAATGTTCTGTACATCGACAAAAATCGCAATTTTTTTCATCGCAGGACTGCTTTTTTGATGGTTAGAGGCAGTAATATCGCATGTTTACATGCAGCATATGGCTGCAGTGGCAGAGCGTTTACCGGTTTGTTTGTTTTTGGTCTTGATTCAGGTAAGCGGGTACGTCTGTACGCAGGCCTCTGTCGAGTTGGCCAATATCCAGTACGGGGGCGGCATCGATATGCAGGGCGTTAAGAATATGTGCTACACGTTCCAGAGATGATATGACCATGGACTGTTCCCAGTTGGCCATGTCTTCAAATTGACGGATAAAAATATCCTGTTGGGTGGTTGGTGAGCCTTTGAGTAGCTCAGTGCCGGATTCGGAAAGTTCTACCCAGACTTTTCGTTTATCTTCTTTGCCGCGTTCTCTGACAACATACCCTTTATTTTCAAGGCGATCCAGTATGCTGGTTACGGTTGCCTGGGCTAGCCCGAGTTCTTTGGCCAGTGCGCCTGAGGTGAGGGGGGCAAGGCTTCTCAGTGTTTGCATGGTCAGAAGCTGAGGGGGGGTCAGGCCGGTGCTGCGGCTGATGTGTTTGTCGTGCAGGTCGGTTGCACGAATGATCTGGCGAAGCAGTACCAGTGCGTCCTGGCTTTTATCCATATTAAATCCTGGTCGGAGAATTGTGTTTACAGTATTCAGGTTGTTGAAAAAGCACAACCACCAATGCTAAGAAAACGGGCCGGCGTTTTACACAGGCCCGTTTGTGGTAACAGCAGGTTTACTTAGCGGCGTTACGTGCAGCTTTCAGCCAGCCGTTAAACGTGTCCTGATGGGCGTTGATCCAGCCATCTACGTGACGTTCAATATCACGCATGCTCTTTTCACCAGCGCGCATACGGCTGTTCTGAGCAGAAATATCGTTGCTTGGCAGCTTCATGATTTCAAACAGTTTACCTGCAGCTGGGTTCTGCTCTGCAAATGCCCGGTTAGCAACGATACGCTGATCGTTTACCTGGAAACCGTAGTTAGAGCCGTCTGGCAGTTCGGTGCTCTGGCCTGCAAGCCCGCCTGGCAGTGACGAAAAAGGAACCTGAAGCCAGGTTACATCACGTCCTGGTACCAGTACGCCACTGATCCAGTAAGGCGTCCAAGTGTAATACAGCACCGGCTTGCCATTGTTAGCACGGGTTATGGTATCAGCAATAATAGCAGAGTAAGAACCCTGGTTATGGGTAACGGTATCTCTGAGTTTAAAGACATCCAGCTGATGCTCGATTACTTTCTCACAGCCCCAGCCTGGGTTACAGCCTGTCAGGTCTGCTTTGCCATCGCCATCTGCATCAAACAGTTTGGCCAGTTTTGGGTCTTTTAGTTGGCCAATATTGGTGATGCCGTACTTATCTGCGGTGGCTTTGTCGATCAGGTAACCCTGAAGCGCGCCCTGGGAGTAGATGCCTTTGCGGTACAGCTTTTCATCACCACCGGAGTTGTTATAAAAATCAGTATGCATTGGGTCCCAGTGATCCGCCATAAAAGTGGCATCGCCATTGGCAAGTGCAATATGACCGGTTGCGTATTCAACTTCCTTAATAGGCTGAACATCATAGCCAAGTTTTTCTAGCGCGCGCATCACCAGCAGAGTCTGAAAAGTCTCTTCAGCAATGGAGGATTTGATTGGCTGTACGCTTACAGACTTGCCCGGCATTGTTTCTGCCAGCGCAAGGGGTGCCGCTGAAAGTGTGCAGGCGGCTAGTGTAACTGCCAGTGTCGAACGGATTTCACGGGTTGTTTTTATCAACATAATGACTCCAGTTTTTCATCCGATGAGTTATCTCACGGAATTTATTTATTTGAATTTTTATTTTAGGAACGGGTTGGTCTTTTTTTGCTGCCTACGGACTGTGTAAGCCGGTCTAGTACGATGGCCAGTAGTACAATGCCGAGTCCGCCAACTGCCGCCAGACCCATATCCAGGCGACCAATGCCGCGCAGTACCATCTGACCTAAGCCGCCAACAGCGATCATAGAAGCAATAACAACCATGGAAAGCGTCAGCATAAGTGTCTGGTTTACGCCAGCCATAATGGTTGGCATCGCCAGAGGTAGCTGGACTCGGAGCAATAACTGTCGGTCACTGGCACCAAAGGCGCGTGCGGCTTCGATCAGGTCTTCAGGTACCTGGCGAATGCCCAGGTTGGTTAGGCGGATAAGGGGAGGAAGTGCAAAAATAATAGTGACAACAACACCCGGTACGTTGCCGATACCAAACAGCATCACAATAGGCACAAGGTAGACAAAGGCTGGAGTTGTCTGCATCGCATCCAGTATGGGGCGGAAAATTTTCAAAGCCCGCTCGCTGCGTGATAGCCAGATTCCTGTAGGCAGGCCAATCAGGATGCAGAAAAAAACTGCGGTAATGACGAGGGCCAGTGTGATCATGGCTTCCTGCCAGGCGCCGATAAGGCCTATGCCAAACAGGGAAATGACGGTTGCGATTGCCAGCCCTCGTCCTGAAACCTTCAGGGCGAGCATAGCAAAAATTGCAATAATAAGGAGATCAGGCGCGCCTTGTAATAACGCTTCGACGCCGGTTAAGGTGCTGTCGATAGGAACACGAATGGCCTGAAAGACCGGGCGAAAGTTTTCTACCATTGCGCTCAGTGCACTATCTACCCAGGAGGCAAAGGGAATGACCGCTTCCTGAAAGGGGTGAGCCCAATCAAGAGGAGCTTCTTCGACGACTGGTGCACTGGTCAGCCAATCTTGTCCGGTTGTTTCAGCGGGGGCGGGGCTGCCACTCCAGGCGTTAGCAGCCGGGGCACTCTCAGGTGCGGGCGTTGTGGTTGTACTGCCCCAGGGGTTAGTGCTGGTACTAGTCGCTTCGGGCTGTGTGTCTGTTGCGGTACTGGCCCAGGGATTATTCGCCATTATTAACTCCACTTTCCTGATCTAGGGTATTAAGGAGGTGGGCACGTGTGATGGTGCCAAGGTAGGTGTTGTTGTCGTCCACAACGGGTACACCATAGGGTGTGCCAGCAACCAGGCCAATAATATCGCTGAGCAGGGTAGAGGCCTTGATAGAGGTGACATCGCTAAGCAGGGCTGCGTGAATGGTGCCTTCAATATCGTATTGTTCCTGCAGGCTTTCGGGTGTCACTATGCCTGAGAATTTACCGTCCTTACCTAACACATACCCCCAGTCGCGGTCGTAGTCACTCAGGCGTTTTATAGCCGTACGAACACCCGTATTGTCACGCTCAATGATCGTCACCTGCTGTTTAGTGGCAATATCACCGGCTGTCAGCACATTAGAAACGTCTACATCACGGAAAAAGGCCTCGACGTAGTCATCAGCCGGATTTTTTAAAATTTCATCGGGTGTGCCTACCTGAACCACACGGCCGCCTTCCATAATGGCGATGCGGTCACCGATGCGCATGGCCTCATCCAGATCATGGGAGATAAAGACGATCGTACGCTCTGTTTGTTCAGCCTGAAGTTTGATCAACTCATCCTGCATTTCGGTGCGGATAAGCGGGTCGAGTGCAGAGAAGGCTTCATCCATTAACAATACTTCCGGATCATTGGCCAGTGCGCGGGCAAGGCCAACACGCTGCTGCATGCCGCCGGAAAGTTCGTCAGGGTAATGACTGGTATAGGACTCCAGACCCACCTGACTGAGTGCTTCCAGGGCCCGTTGATCACGGGTTTGTTTGCTGGTGCCGGATAACTCCAGTCCAAATGCAACGTTTTCCAGTACGGTCATATGTGGCATCAGGGCAAACGACTGAAAGACCATGCTGATATCATTACGTCTGACTTCAAGTAGTTCTTCTGTGCTGAGTTTGGCGATGTCGACGCCGTTCAGAAGGATTTCGCCGCTGCTTGGCTCAATAAGGCGGTTCAGCATACGTACCAGGGTGGATTTTCCTGAGCCGGACAAACCCATGATGACAAAAATTTCACCTTGGTTGATCTCGAAATTTGCGTTTATGACACCCAGGTTTTGCCCTGTTTTGGCAAGTATTTCCTGTTTACTGGCTCCATTGCTTAACATTTTCAGCGATTCTTTAATATCGTCGCCGAATATTTTGCAGACGTTCTTTAATTTGAGTTTGGCAGACATAAATTCTTAACTGGTTAGTTGTATTGAGCCTTAGCAGACCTGAAGGCTGACGCCGGTAATAGCTTAAAAGTTATATTGCAATGCTAAGGATTTTTTTTGAAAAATAGAACGAAACCCGTTTGGAGTTTTAAGGTTTTTCAGCCAAAACCGGGTGTGAATACAGAGGGCCTGGCCAGAATCGGCCAATATCCAGTGCTAATACTCGATGGGGTTTAAACGAAAACGCACGTAGCATGGAAGAGAATCATTCTCTTAAGAAATATAATTGCTTAGCACTATAAACTATTTGTCGTGTATTGGGTAGGGTGGAAGTCTCTGGTGTCCGGGTGCCGGCTGCGGTTACTGGCGTAGAAACCCCAGTGCGAAAGCACGTTGCTATAACCGGTGGTTTTCATCAACCAGAAGAGAGGTTAGGCTGGAGCTACATTTTTAGTGCTATCCGTGCTAAATACAGGTTTACGTGCGACAGTGATCAACATAAACAAGCTGCGCCGGTTGTTGGAACGGAGTTTAATGGATACAAGCAGTTTTTCAGCACTACTCAATAATATTATTTTACTTCTGGCGCTGGGTGTTATCTACGATACGCTTGGTTTGCACGCGATTAAACATAAGCTGGCGCGTGACGGTTTGTCGGGCTTGCTGGCAGGTATAATCGGCCTTGCTGTGATGTCTATGTCCTGGGAGATGCAACCGGGTATTTTTTTTGATACCCGTTGGGTATTGCTCAGCCTCTGTGGTTTGTTTTTTGGTTTTCGTCCTACGCTGATTGCTGTTGTCATTACCGTGAGTTATCGCCTTTATCAAGGTGGTAGCGGTATCTTTGTGGGTTCTCTTGTCATTATTCTGTCCTCTTGTGCGGGACTTTTATGGCGCTGTTGGAGTAAAAAAGCACAACGCCCGCTTAGCTGGTTGATGCTTTACCTTTTTGGGATGCAGGTGCAGGTTATTGTACTGCTGTGCATGTTCTTAATGCCTGCAGAAATACGCTGGCCCATTATAACCGCGATCGCTCCTTCATTATTGCTGGCTTATCCTGTGGCAACTATGGTGTTGGGTTTAATCCTGCGGCGACAGCGTGATCGCAGAGCCGCTGAAAAGGCGCTGCGCAAAAGTCAGGAGGAGCTTAACCGGGAGCGGGGTTTGTTGCGGGGGCTGGTTGATGCCATTCCTGATCTGATTTTTGTGAAAAATACGCAGAGTGAATACAAAGGTTGTAATAAAGCCTTTGAGGCCTTTAGTAATCACACAGAGTCCGAGGTCCAGGGTAAGACGGATATGGAGCTGTTTTCGCCAGAAGTTTCCGTGCTTGTGCGTGAAAAAGACCAGGCGGTACTTTCAACGGGTTTGCCTCAGTCTTATGAATGTGTTTCGGCTTATCCTGATGGGCGCGAGGTTGTATTGGATGTCTATAAAGCTCCTTTTTATGGCCTGGATGGCACACTTTACGGCATTGTTGGAATTAGTCGGGATATTACCGATAAACGCGCCGCAGATGAGTTGATCTGGCAACAGGCAAATTTTGATACGCTGACGGGTTTGCCGAATCGAAACATGATGCAAGACCGTATGGCGCAGGAAATAAAAAAAGCACATCGTGTAGGTGGTATGGTCGCTCTGATGTTTCTTGATCTTGACCGATTTAAAGAAATTAATGACAGCCTCGGTCATGACATGGGTGACAGATTACTGGTGGAGGCCGCTCGACGCTTATCTTTGGCTGTGCGGGACACTGATACGGTTGCTCGCCAGGGAGGGGATGAATTCACGGTTATATTAGGTGAGCTTAAAGAGACAGGCAGTGTTGAGAAGGTTGCTAATAATATTCTGACTTCATTAGCGGAGCCTTTTCTATTAGGGGATGAGCAGGTGTACGTCACGGCCAGTATTGGCATCACATTTTATCCGGATGATGCGACTGAGATTGAGGCCTTGTTAAAAAATGCAGACCAGGCCATGTATGCGGCTAAAGCTGCTGGCCGCAATCGTTTTAGCTATTTCACCGCTGCTATGCAGGAAGCGGCGCTGACCCGGGTGCAGCTTGCAAAGGATTTACGCACCGCGCTTTCCGGGGGGCAGTTCAGGGTTGATTACCAGCCAATTGTGGCTTTAAACACAGGTAGTGTCTATAAAGCTGAAGCGTTAATTCGATGGCAGCATCCAACACTTGGTCTGGTTAGCCCGGTTGATTTTATTGGTGTTGCAGAGGATACCGGGCAAATAGTCGACATTGGTCAGTGGGTATTTGAATACGCGGCTAAGCAGGTGCTTGAGTGGCGTAAAACCATTCATCCCGACTTCCAGATCAGTGTGAACACTTCACCTGTTCAGTTTTGCGAGGAGAGTTGTAAGCCTTCGGCCTGGATTCAGGCGCTGGAAGCTTTAGGGCTGCCCGGGCAGGGCATCAGTGTGGAGATTACGGAAGGGTTGCTGATGGATACCGGTAAAGTGGTTAGTGAAAAGCTATTAGCCTTCCGTGACGGGAATATTCAGGTCTCTCTGGATGATTTTGGCACGGGTTATTCTTCGCTCGCTTACCTGAGGCGTTTTGATATTGATTATCTGAAAATTGATAAGGCATTTGTCAGTAATTTAGAGATTGATTCTGATGATATGGTGCTTTGCGAAGCTATTATAGTGATGGCCCATAAGCTGGGCATCAAGGTGATTGCTGAGGGTATTGAAACGGCGGAACAACACGGATTACTGGCCGCTGCAGGTTGTGACTATGGTCAGGGATATTATTTTTCCCGGCCGGTTTCTGCCGGGCAGTTTGCCCGG
>JBMYOX010000045.1:0-29562 GCA_049599735.1 Pontibacterium sp.
GCCCAACCTCAACAACGTCATTCCCGCGAAGGCGGGAATCCATCAACCACAGCGCTCCAATCAAATAGTTGGATCCCCGCATACACGAGGATGACGAAACTGTAGCCTCCCGCACTGCTTATAGCTCACTGCCCAACCTCAACAACGTCATTCCCACGAAGGCGGGAATCCATCAACCATCGTGCTCTGTTTGAATATCTGGATCCCCGCATACGCGAGGATGACGGGACTGTAGCTTCCCGCACTGCTTATAGCTCACTGCCCAACCTCAACAACGTCATTCCCGCGAAAGCGGGAATCCATCAACCACCGTGCTCTGTTTGAATACCTGGATCCCCGCATACGCGAGGATGACGGGGCTGGTAGCTTCCCGTACTGCTTATAGCTCACTGCCCAGCCTCAACAACGTCATTCCCGCAAAAGCGGGAATCCATCAACCACAGTGCCCCGATCAAATAGTTGGATCCCCGCATGTGCGAGGATGACGAAACTGTAGCTTCCCGCACTGCTTATAGCTCACTGCCCAACCTCAACAACGTCATTCCCGCGAAGGCGGGAATCCACCAGTTTGAACAGCCATCACTCTATAATATCCGGCCACAAATCCCGCCAGTGCGGATTATTCCGAGCAATAAAGTCTATCTTCCAACGCCGGTTCCATTTCTTTAGCTGTTTTTCCCGTGTAATGGCCAACAACATAGTGTCGTGAGCTTCGTAATAGACCAGCATATGCACCGCGTATTTTTTCGTAAAACCCTCAACCTGGTTATTTTTATGCTGCCATATACGCTGTATCAGATTGCTGGTGACACCGATATATAAAGTGCCATTCTGCTGGCTGGCCAGTATATATACATAAGGCTTTTTCATTGCTTACATCCCTGTATAGGTTCCCGCTTTCGCGGGAATGACAGTATTTAAAATTTTCTTGTACAGAATGGACGGGTAATAAGTTTCAGACTTTCCATAGCCCTCCACAATAAATACCCGCCAGTGCACCACCCCACTGGATTCCCACATGTGCGAGGATGACGGAGGTGTAACGTCATTCCCGCAAAAGCGGGAATCCATCAACCATCGCTCCCCAAGCCCGGCTCACGAGCCCTGCCGACTTATCGCGCCTCTGCCACTAAACGGGCCTGGTTGAAGTCGGTTTTGCCGCTGCCAAGTACCGGTACTTCATCCACCGCATAAATAGCAGCAGGCACCATCAGCCCGGCCAACCCTCCTTTCACCAGCCGGTCACGCATATCAGACAAGTCCTGATCACTTTCCACCAGCAGTACAACTTTCTCACCTTTTTTCTCATCCGGCATATTCACGGCTACCAGTGGTAATTCGGGCTGATCAAGAATACGGCGCACTTCTCCCTCAATGGCGGTCAGGCTGACCATTTCACCACCCAGTTTGGCAAAGCGGGAGTAACGATCCACGATAGTCAGAAAACCATCTTCATCCAGATAGCCTTTGTCACCACTTTTATACCAGCGGATACCCTGCTGCTCGACAATCACCTCAGCGGTTTTCTGTGGGTTGTTCAAATAACCTTTCATGATTTGTGTGCCGCCAATCAGGATCAGGCCTGATTCACCAACAGGAAGTTCTTCCAGTGTATCGGGATCAACAATCCTGAACGTAGAGCCCGGCAGCGCCAAACCTACCGTGCCCGCTTTAGTCCCCACCTGTACACGCCAGTCGGTGGTGGCCAGATGATCAGGCAGGTTAACACCGGCAACCGGCGTGGTTTCAGTACAGCCATACCCTTCCTGAATCGGCACCCGAAATTTTGCTTCAAAGGCATCACGCACCCGGGCATCCAGCTTTTCTGCACCGGCCACAACCACCCGCAGGGAGGCGAGCATAATAGGATGTAGTTTACTGTTGCGGGTGTACAGCCTTAGAAAGGTGGATGTTGCACACATCAGGGTGGCTTTATAACGGGCTACACCTTTGCCAATATTCGCCGCATCGGTCGGGTCGGGATGGCAAATCACCGGGATGCCTTCAATCAATGGCATAAAGCAGGTGACTGTTAAACCAAACGCATGGAATAACGGCAGGGTTGCCATAATGCGATCATCTGCCCGTATATTCAGCACATCGGCGGTCTGGCGCAAATTACCCATAATATTACGGTGACTCAGCATCACACCTTTAGGTGCACCTTCACTGCCTGAAGAGAACATGATAGCCGCCACATCTTCCACATCAGTGCGTTTACAAAGCACCCACTGCAACAGCGCACGGGGTAACAACCGGATCATAGCCAGCGTTGTCAGGGCTTCGATTTTACTCACCCGTGCTTTGATATCTTCCATATAAAGCACATCACGCCCGGCAAGCAGTGTTTCAACATCCACACCCCGCGCCTTCAGTTTGGCCACAAATTTATGTGCTGTAACAATGGTACTGATTTCAGACTGAGCCAACGCAGATAACATCGCATCCGGCGCTGCAGTGAAGTTCATATTCACCACCGTTTTGCCCGCCATCAAAGCAGCCATATTGGCGATAGAACCGGCCGCCGTGGTGGGCATCAGCAAACCAATATTCTGACCTTGTGTATGTCGAATACGGCGTGAAAAAATTACACAACCGGTCAGCAAACGCAGATGAGTCAACGGTTCGGCTTTCACTTCGCTGATCGCCCATTCTGTAGGCGCAGCTTTGGCTGTACGAATAAACGCCTGCGGAATCGTCTCCATAGTTGCAGTATGTTCATCCCAGGCATGGATCGACAGTTCCAGCACTTTCTTTTTCACTGTGCTGGCCGGACTGTTAATCAGCAATGGCGGGCCAAACGCCATAATCACATCCCGCCTCAGACGTTCCCGGCGTAACTCCTTCATTTTATCTGTCGAACGAGAGAACCAGCTTCCCCACAAGCCCCGCAGATAAAACGGTATAATCACACCTTCTGCATCCTCACAGGCCCGTTCAAAACCTTTTTTGAATTCCGCAATCTGACCGGTATGACTGATAGAGCCTTCAGGAAACAGGCAAACTACCTTGCCTTCATTCAGCAGTTGATTAACCTGCTTTAAAGCCGTGCGGGTGCGGGCACCGGAAATCGGAATTACCCCATAAAGATCCAGAAACCACTTAAGATACCATCGCTCATAAATGCTGCGGTCCATCACAAAATGTACATGACGCGGACAGGCCATCTGGATCATCGCCCAGTCGAGCCAGCTGATATGATTACCCAGCAGCAACGTGCCTTTGCCATCCTCAGGCAGGTTTTCAAAACCCAGCACCTGCAGCTTGTATTTGCGCCTCATCAGGCCCAGTACAATCAGACGAATCGTGGCTTCAGGCACAGAATGAATCGCCAGATAAACCCCCGCCGCACCTAATGCCGCCAGCAGCCAGAGCAACCAAAGCGCATCAACCCCCAGATAGGCACAAACCACGGTTAACACCAGAAAGCCAAACATCGCCAGGTTCTGGATAAAGTTATTACCCGCCAGCACCCGCCCGGTTTCATCGGCACTGGCATTAAACTGAATCAGAGCATTAAGCGGTACGTTTAACAGGGCCCCAAAAAGCCCGATGATCAGAAAAACACCACCCTGTAACAGGATGTTGTCCAGTTGTGGCAGCGCAATCAGGCCCGCCGTTACACCAATCGCCCCTAAGGGAATTAAGCGCACGTTGATATAGTGTTTGGAGAAACGCCCCGCCAGCAGGGAGCCCAGCATAATCCCAATGCCAGCCAGCGCCATAACCCCCTGAATAACAAAGGTATTATGCTCATCAAGATAATCTTCAGCAAAAGCCGGAAATACGGCCAGCATCACCTGACAAATCGACCAGAACAATGCCAGCCCCACAATGGACAGCCAGATAGGGCGATGACTGAAAATCAGCGCCAGATTACTTTTTAAAGTTTTTCCACTGCGGTATTCAGCCCAGTTAAAACGGCTGTCAGTGGCAATTTCCTGCGTCCGCGGCAAACGGTACGCCAGTATTAACTCCAGCAAAGCACCCGCCACCAGAAACCAGCCCAGCGGTGCGACCAGTTGCAGGCTGTCTTCCGGTGACATCTGCTCCGCCCCTTCAAGGCGCATTTCAAACAGCAGTGAAAACACCAGAATACCCGCCAGAATAGAGATCATGCTGGCAGCCTGCATCCAGCCATTGCCTTCACTCAGATTATCGGCCCCCACCAGCTCTTTGATGTAGCCAAACTTGGCCGGTGAGTAAAACGCACTTTGCACCGCAAGAATAAAGGTCAGTGCAAAAGCGACAATAAAGAGGCCCTGGTAATAGCAGAAGGTGATCAACAATGTGATCAACACCGCCGCCCAGGCCGATTTTTTCATTACCTCGTTTTTAGGGTATTTATCCGCAATATAACCACAAGGGGTAAACAGCATAAAAAACGGCAGTAAAATCAAGCCATTAACGATCGCTGTGAGTAAAATCTGCAACTCACCATCATAAGCTTTAAACAAGGTATTCTGGATGATGATTTTATGGCCCGAATCCACAAAGGCATTAATAAACGCCATCGAGATAAACGCGATAAATCCTTTAAAACCCAGTAATGATTTCATTACAGCTCTCCTTGCTTTGAATGCCAGCCATCCAGATAACGATCAACCAGACTGTCACTCATTAACTGCGGCACCATCTGCCCGCCTAAAAAAAGCTTATCGCGTAGCTTTAGCAAAGTAATACCATGTACCCCGCTCCATAAAGTACGGGCGGCCAGGGTAATCTCTGCCTCTGTTTCCTGAGGATACAAAAGCTTCAGCGCCTGCTCGATACGGTTAAATAAATTTTCTATCGACTGCTGTAACCATTCAGGCGCATCTGTGTTATCTACTGCATTGTGTTCAAACAACAACGACCAGCGATGCGGCCATTGCTGAGCATAGTCCAGGTAAACCCGCGCATAGGTTTTAAGACGATCACGGGCAGACAACTGTTCTGCTCCCTGATCCAGCGCAGTCTGCAAGCCCTGAAGTGTACGGGCATTGACCTGCCAGCAGAGGTCATCCAGATTCTTAAACACCAGATATAACGCACCGGCAGAATATCCAATCGCCGAAGCCACTTTACGGGTACTTAACGCCGCACCGCCCTGCTCATCCAACAGCTTTTCGGCGGCATCCAGCGCCATTAGTTGCAACTCTTCCCGCGAGTGATCACTACGTCTGGCCATTGTTCGATCCCTTAGATAACTTTTTCTTTCAAATCGCCATTTATTAAACAGCGTTCAATTAATTAACAAAAGAATACTGAACAGTGTTCACAATGTAAAGTTATAAATCTCGTCACAATACAGCGCTACTTAATGCTCATTGTGGAAGCCCCTACTCCAGGGGAGGTTTACAATTACTTGCTATCGTCATTCTAACATTCGGCTCTGTATCCATCCGTTCAACATGATGCTCAATGGCATGGCGAGTGCCAGACCCATTTTCCCGATTCAGAAAAGGTTGATCCGGAAAGGTTTTCAGCGGGATAGTCTTTGCATATGAACGACAATCACATTATTTTAAAGCTTATCTCGATCGTTTTATTGTGAGGGCTGAATAATGCTACTTTGTAACTTACCAAGTTGGGAAATCACCAGCATCGCTGGTATTCTTGCAATTTTAACATCCGGGCTAAAAAGAGCCGCGAACATATCACATCCAATATAGGCACTATGCAATTGGATGTAGTCACTACCTTGTTCCTGCTCGGTGCTTTAGCACAGTTGTTGAAAGTACCGATACAGATAGGCAGCGATTGGTTCAACAAATCAATGCTCTAAAGCGAACCTTGCGTGAAAGCTCGCAAACATGAGGGCGCAGTCCAGACTTGAACTCTTTGACAAAACCGACATAAATCATCGTAAGGAATAAGCTATGAAACATTTAATGCCTATATTTACTCTGATTACTTGCGTATCCGCGCCATCTCTTTTTGCAAGTGAAAGTACTGATACACAGGCACTGGACAAATCATATATCGCGGGCTTTCTTGCGGGAGCGCAATTAACCGACAACGAAATTATCCGACACTTTGATGCGGCTAATATCAGCGATCCACCGTCCGACTTTTTGATCAGGGCGTTTAAAACCCGCGTAGGAGAGCGTCCGGCAACGGTACCTGCAACCTACTATGCCGGCTTCTGTTTACCCGAAAATATGGTGCATGATGACGTTGTAGAGGATATTCTCAAAAAAATGGGACAAAGCACCAACAACACTCGTGTAAATAAAGCTAATATGGTATTTCAGACCTTAAGAGCTCAATATCCGTGCCAGCAACCTTAAACACACTAAAAGCAGTTATCAAACCGGATCAAATCCCTTCCAATACGCTTAATTTAAAGGGCTTATGTCTGAATGAGTAATAACAGGAAAATTGTAATGAGAAGCACACGTAAACTTTTAGGAAAAGAGCACGTTGCACCCTGGGAACGCGCCCTGGATAAGGTGCTTTCTCCAATAGAAGTTTTTATCCACCGACAGACAACCAGTGGTGTTTTGCTGATGCTCTGTGCCGTGGCTGCGTTGATCATTGCAAACAGTCAATGGGCTGATGCTTATCACCACTTCTTTCAGCTCTATCTAACAATAGGCCTGGAGAATTTTCAGCTTTCGAAATCCCTTCACCATTGGATCAATGATGGCTTTATGGCCCTCTTCTTTCTCGTGGTTGGGCTGGAGTTGAAGCGTGAACTGTTAGTTGGCGAACTGGCCAACGTCAAACAAGCTATGCTGCCGATCATCGCCGCAGTTGGGGGCATGCTGGTACCTGCCCTGATCTACGTTGCCATTAACCCCACTGGTCATACTGCTGATGGTTGGGGAATTCCGATGGCAACGGACATCGCCTTTGCACTGGGTGCATTGGCGCTGCTAGGTAAACGGATTCCTCAGAGCCTGCTGATGTTTCTGGTCGCTCTAGCGATTGTTGATGACCTGGGTGCCGTCATTGTTATTGCCCTGTTTTACACCGACACCCTCAATATGACTGCTTTGGCACTGGTAGGGTTTTTCATATTTACGCTCAGCAGTCTGAATTTAAGTGGAGTACGCAGACTGTCTCCTTATCTGATTCTGGGAGCCTGTCTTTGGGTCGCGATGCTGAAAAGTGGAATTCACGCGACCCTTGCGGGTGTCATCCTTGCGTTCACTATTCCGATGAAACCAAAATATGATCCAAAGCGATTTTTGTCGCTCATCAATGACGGCGTACAAAAGATCAAAGATGCTTACAAGCAAAATGAAAATATCATTGTTAACGACACACTTCGCTCCAGAGTCCGCGCACTAGGAGAAGGAGCCAATTTGGTGCAGGCACCCGCTCAGATTCTGGAAAACAAGATTCACCTGCCCTCTGCCTATCTGATTATTCCTATCTTTGCGCTGGCCAATGCCGGTGTGCCGATAGACTGGTCGAATATTGGCGGGATTGTGTTCCATCCAGTCGCGATGGGCATCGGGCTGGGATTAGTAGTAGGTAAGCTAATCGGTATAGCCGGATTTACCTGGGTTGCTGTTAAGGCAGGGGTCTGCGACTTACCTAAGGGACTGAACATCCACCACATCATCGGTGTGGCCTTCATGGGCGGTATCGGTTTCACCATGTCGATCTTCATTGCTGAGCTGGGATTTGCCCAGTATCCAGCGGATCTGTTGATGGCTAAAACCGGAATCCTGTTTGCATCATTAACGGCAGGTCTGACCGGATTTATCTGGCTATATATGAGCTCACGAAAAAATGAATCACCTGACGGCGATAACAGCGATAAGAGTTTGAATTGACCAACAATACGCTTTCGCATAGATAAAAGGCATCGTGATTGCTCTCTGTAGTGACTAAGTAAAACGGGTCACTACAGAGAGCCCCGTTACAGACCCGGCTTTGGCTTCCCGTCTACGCGGGTATAATGAAGACCATTACAAAGAATTTATAAACGGCTGGCACCAGGTTCAAATCCTGATGTTACCGAAGCCTGTGGCGCAGGCACGGCAGAGCCGTCCTGTTCTGTGACCGGAAAGACGCAGTTGGTCTGGCCCGTACCTGAACTACCAAAATAGGGGGTAAGTACTTCTGCCCGCCCCTGATAATCAGACCAGCCCAACGCACCCAGCATCATCGCCGTATCGTGCATAAAACCCTCACCGTGCGCTTTTGCCGCATATTCAGGCAGCATGTCACAGAAGGTTTTCCAATCGCCGCGCTTCCACATTTCAAGCACTTCACGGTCCAGCGTTTCAAGAAAAGGGCTCCAGACCTTATTTGCGAACTCAGGCGCCAGGCCATTCTGGGCAAACCGATGGGATAAGGAGCCACTGGCAAAAATAGCCACTGTGCCATCGTAGTGGTTTTCAATCGCCTCACGCATTGCCCAACCCAGCCGGGCAGAGTCATTCAGGTAATGGCCGGTACATAACGCTGAAACCGATATCACCTTGAAGTGACGGTCTTCATTCATATAACGCATGGGCACCAGAGTGCCGTACTCCGGCGCAAGGGAAGTTGTATCATGTGCCAGAGTTTCCACACCCTGCTGGCGACATTCTGCGGCCAGTATTTTCCCCAGCTCAGGATTACCGTCATATTCAAAAGGCATATTTGCAATAAAATGCGGTAATTCTCCGCTGGTATAACTGCCCTTAAAATGTGCCCCGCAGTTAATATGGTAAGCGGCATTCACCAGCCAATGTGTATCAAACACCACAATAGTATCAACACCCAGCTCCCGGCAGCGTTTGCCAATTTCTTTATGACCATCAATTGCAGACTGTCGGCTACCCTTCTGGGGGCCGTCCAGCTCGGACAGGTACATGCTTGGAACGTGTGTAATTTTAGCTACGAGCGCCAGCTTACCCATAACAACCGCCTCTTATCTCTAATGTGAAAAAATTCCTGAGCAGGCAAACCAGATACCCGGCCTATAGAACAATCATGCTCAATGCCATTACCTCAGGGTTGAAACCAGCATGTGACAATCCAGAAGTGCGATACACTTAACATATGCATTATTAACATATTAACTAATTTATGACTCATCATGCAATCACTTTTATAAGGCTGATTAAGGCATTTGTGCAGCCTGCCGGAGTGTAGCTTCTCTGGTGATCCTGCTGTTTTTCACATACTATAAATAGTTACATTATTAAGTAGTTCTGAGTGGTTCGTGCTTTAACCTGAACAATTCATCTCTTGATGCTCATAACCGATTTTTAAACACTTCCAGCCGAATACAGTGATAAGCCAATGCGTAAGTTTGAAGACTCCCTGCCCCTGCAATTGTTGAAATCTCGTGAAGCTGCCATGCAGTTTTTCCGCCCGTTGCTACACGACAATAAGTTAACAGAGCAACAGTGGCGCATTCTCAGGGCGTTAAAGGCTTATCAGGAACTGGAGTCAAAACAACTGGCAAAACACTGCTGCATACTCAGCCCAAGCCTGACCGGCATTATTAAACGACTGGAACAACAGGGTTATATCCAGCGCCGAAAATCTGAAGAAGATCAACGGCGCACTCTGATTAGTCTCACCACTAACGCATTGGCATTATTCGAAAAAATCAGCCCGGATGTTGATGCCCGCTACAAAGCCTTTGCGGATAAATTTGGTGAAGAAAAACTGCAACAATTGTCTGAGCTGCTGCATGATCTGGCAAAGATAAAACCCTGATCAATGGCTCACTCTGATACCGCCATTAACACTAAAAAAGCACCTGTTATACTGTTAACCGCGATGGCGATCACCAGCCCCCTGGCGATGAATATTTTTGCACCGGTCATGCCAGCGCTGAGTGAGGCTTTTAATAGCAACCCCTTCACTATCCAGCTGGGTTTTACGCTCTACCTGCTGACCCTGGCGATCGGTCAGTTAATCAGCGGCCCGCTTGCCGATTTTTATGGTCGCCGCCCTGTCCTGCTGGGAGGATTTATACTGTTTATTGCCGGTTGCCTGCTCGGTACGTTTGCAGTCGAGGTTTGGCAGTTATTACTGGCAAGAGTACTTCAGGCCGCGGGCGGCTGTACCGGTATGCTGCTGGCACGCAGTATTATTCTTGATCAGCACGAAAAAGATCAGGCCGCAGGTATGCTGGCCTATATAACGTTGGGCATCGCCAGTGCACAAGCTCTGGCGCCTGCAATCGGCGGTTATTTAAATTTGGCAGCAGGCTGGCAAACTGTTTTCTGGTTATCTATGTGTCCGGGTATCGTAGTCTGGCTGGGGGTATTGTTACATCTGCCTGAAGCCAAAAACCAACTATCAGCTGCCGGTGGCGTTTTTCAGAGTTTCAGCCGCTACCGTACCGTTCTCTCGTCTCCCGGTTATATTTGGTATGCCTTATCCAGCACCATGATCGCCTGCGGCTTTTTTATTTTTATCACCAGCGCCCCTTTTATTGTTGCCCAACAGCTACAGGGGAACTCTGCCGATTATGGTAGCTGGTTCCTGCTGGTTGCCGGAGGGTTCTGGCTGGGCAGCCTGACAGCAGGCAAAGCTTCGGCCAAAGCAGGCACAAGCAAAATGATACAGTTGGGCCATATTATCTCTGCCTCTGGCGCACTGCTGATGTTGGTTTTGTTTCTGTGGGATTCAGCAGACTATTTGACCCTGTTTCTACCGATGGCATTATTCACGTTTGGACGCGGACTCAGCCAGCCCAGCGCCCAGGCCGCCGCTGTTTCTACGACCCGTGACGCTGTAGCAACCGCAACAGGATTACTCGGTTTCTTTCAGTTATTGATCGGGGCGATGATGGCCCAGCTTGCCCCGCTGCTAATGGACATCAACCTGCTTATGCTGCCACTGATACTCTGCCTGATCACTTTTCTTGCTCTGGCCAGTGCGGCTAAAGGCAATCGACTCAGTCGTAGTACGTAGCAATTTCAACACCTTTCAGGCCTGATCCACCAGTTTTTGATGGATATTGTTCATACGATAATTACGCTCCGGATGCAGTTCGGTCATTTCAAAACCAATGCTCATCCAGCGTTTATCAAAGACAGGTTGCAGACACTGAGTAAAGGTTTCAAAGACTTGATCCGATGCCGCTTTTAACACCTCAGGTTCACGCCCTGAACCGACCTTTGCAGTCAGGTGCACAAAGGTATTTTCCGGATCACCTTCCGCAATGCGATAATGTTCACAACGTACAGCCCGGGTACGAATACCGCCGATGGGGAAAACGCCGGTCGCAATCGCAGTTTTGTTAAGTGCTTCAAACAGCGCAGGAATATCCAGATCATCATCCAGATTAGCTGAATATTCCATTATGAAATGTGGCATAAAAGCTCCTGTTCAGGCTCTGGCCGATAGATATAAAGCGTTTAGCGCCCCAGGACCGGGATAGTATGGGTACCGTGAGCAATACAGACGTTCTTAGTTTCCATATAAAAATCAAAACTCCAGTCACCGCCGTCACGCCCGATGCCCGACATTTTTACCCCGCCAAAAGGTGATGGCAGGTTGCGGTTATTCTCGGAATTTACCCACAACATACCCGCATCCACTTTATCCGCCATACGCATGGCACGACCGGTATTACTGGTCCAGATATAACCGGCCAGTCCATACACCGTGTCATTAGCCAGCTCAATTGCCTGGGCTTCTGTCTCAAACTCAATAGCGGTCAGCACAGGTCCGAATATCTCTTCCTGGGCAATACGCATCTGATTTTCAGCCTCCACAAACAAGGTGGGGGTGACATAGTTACCCGGCCCCATTTCATCACGCAGCGATCGCCCGCCCACGGCAACAGTTGCACCATCCTGTTTGGCAATATCAAAGTAACGGGTTACTTTCTCGTAATGCCCTTCGTGCACCAGCGGACCTACTTCGGTGTCCGGATCCAGAGGGTGACCGACTTTCAGGTTACTAACCCGCGTTTTTAACGCCGCGAGAAATTTATCTTTAATGCCCGTCTGGATCAATAAACGGCTGGAACTGGTACAGCGCTGACCATTCAGGCTATAGATCATAAACACAACGGCATCCAATGCTCGATCAAACTCCGCATCATCAAACACAATCACCGGGTTTTTACCGCCCAGTTCCAGATGCAGGCGCTTCAGCGTTGGTGCAGCCTGTGCCTGAATCATTTTTCCCGTGGCAGAATCACCCACCAGCGCCACTGCTTTAATGGCCGGGTGTTCGGTGAGTGCTTTACCGGCAACCGTGCCAAAACCATTAATCATGTTCCAGACACCGGCAGGCAAACCCGCCGCCTGGGCACACTCAGCCAAAATAGCACCCGTCAGCGGGCTTAGTTCAGCGGGCTTATGCACAACGGTGCAACCTGAGGCCAGTGCCGGGGCAATTTTCCAGGTCGCCAGCATAAAGGGGGTATTCCAGGGTGTGATCACCGCAACGGGGCCTATAGGATTACGCACCGTGTAGTTTGTATGCTGATCCTGATGCAGTGACAAACCATTGCGTGCCTCCGGTGCCTTATCCGCAAAAAAGCGGAAGTTAGCTGCACCACGTATAGCAGCCTGGCGCATAAAGCGTATCGGCTGACCACAGTCCATCGACTCAACCAGCGCAATTTCTTCTGCCCGCTTTTCCAGCTCATCACCCAGCCGGTGTAGAATTTTGCGCCGTTCGGCCCCCGGTGTTGCCGCCCAGTCTGCCGCTGCCGCTGCCGCCGCTTCACAAGCCATGTTTACATCTTCGGCAGTTGCCGCAACCACCTTACCCAGATAAGACTGATCGGTCGGTGATGTATTATCGAATGTGTTCGCTTCACAGCCTGACGTCCACTCACCATTGATAAACAAGCCCAGTGGTTTTTCCTTAAAACGCGCCAGGTAGCCTTCTGCTTTTTGAAGATTTTGTTTTAATGCGTCATTCATCATCTGTCTTCCTGATCCGGGCTTAATACTTATCGCCATAAAATTGCTGTTCTGACACGATATAAGTGGTCAGTGCGCCGATTTTCTCAATTTCACAAACCACTGTGTCACCCGGCTGCGTATCTTTAAGGCCTTCAGGTGTGCCGGTAGCGATCATATCACCGGGATTTAGGGTCATGATTTTACTCAGATATTCGACCAAAAAAGGCACATCAAAAATAATATCGGCAGTTGTACCATCCTGTGTCAATTCACCATTAACATGGGTTGTCAGCCTTAGGTTACTGATATCCCCCACATCCTCTTTATCGATCAGCCAGGGGCCCATAGGACAAAGCGAATCACGGCTTTTAACCCTAAGGTTCGGACGGTAATAGTTTTCCAGATAATCCCGGATAGCAAAATCATTACAGACGGTATAACCGGCGATATAATCCATTGCCTCTTCACGGGCAATATTCTTGCCTGCTTTACCAATCACCGCCACCAGCTCACATTCGTAATGCTGAAATTCGATATTGTCGGGACGGTAAGCACTCTGTTTATGGCCGGTTAATGTATTAGCCCCTTTAAGAAAAACCAGCGGCTCTTTGGGCGGCTCGAACGCCAGTTCGCGGGCATGGTCTGCATAGTTCAGACCCAGCGCAAAAATCGTACCCGGCGTTTTAACCGGAGGCAGCCAGGTAACCTCTGATTCATTGATGAGCTGACCATCCACTTTTGACTTCAGCTGACCATTAGCTTCAACCGATACAGCCAGTTCAACACCGTTAAAAAGAATACGTGCATGTTTCATCGGTTTGACTCCTCTGCTTGGCCCATCCGGTTATTGAGTTCAGCAAGTTTGGTTTTATCTGCCTGAAAAATGGCAGAACTGACCCTGTCACCCTGGGCGACTGTTGCACGCTGACCCGGAAAACCCACCGCAATCACATCACCTGGCTGCAACGTCATAATGTAAGAAATGGTACTAATCAACTCAGCCACACCACGTACCAGTTGTGAACCTGGCAGCTCATTAACCGTTTTATCATTTACCTGCGTCACAACCGTTAAGGCCTGAGGGTCCTGCACAGAGGCTACGGGAATAAACCCGCCCACAGGCGCACTGGCATCCAGGCATTTGCCTTTTATATCCGGGCGGTAATAGCTTTTTTCCGGCAAAGAAACATCATGCACCAGGGCATAACCCTGCACATAATCCAGCGCATCATCCTGGCTAACACGGCAACATGCTTCACCAAACACAACCGCAAGAGAGGCACCAACAACCATAGTCTCAGCGGCCTGATCGCCTGAAACAGCCCACTCAACCTCCGCACCTTCAGTGCTCCAGGTATTATGAGGTTTGAAATAAAGCACCGGCTGAGTAGGTGCGCCTTTATGGGGTGCCTCACTGAATTCAGCCTGCATCGCGTTAAATTGCTTTGCATCATTCAGCGCCACACACACCAGCTTACCTTTTACGATAGGGTTATTTGTCATAACTAAAACCTGTTATAAATCTGAAATTAATAAGCACTGGACGGAGACGAGCCAGCCTTAATCTGCCCTGACTCAGGCCCGGCTTTAAAACTGTCTGCCAGTTGCTTCGCGGCATTACTCAGCAGCAATGTATCCACCCCGACACCCACAAACTTCGCCCCTTTTTCTACATAACGCCGGGCCTGCGCCGGGTTAAGGCAAAGCAGGCCTGCGGCTTTGCCCGCCTCATTAATAACCTGCAAACCCTTATCTATCGCAGCAACCACTTCAGGATGATCCGGATTACCAATAAACCCCATGGATGCCGACAAATCTGAAGGCCCGATAAACACGGCGTCCACGCCATCTACTGCCGCGATCTCAGCTAAATTTTCCATCGCGCTAACCGTTTCTGCCTGAACAATCAGACAAATTTCATCGTTAGCTTTTTGCAAATAGCCCGGTATCCGATTCCAGTTCGCCGCCCGTGCCAGCGAGCTGCCCAATCCCCGCACACCCTGCGGCGGGTATTTAACCGCCCTGACCAGTGCCTTAGCCTGATCTGCGTTATCACACATCGGCACTAATACCGTCTGCGCTCCAATATCCAGAAGACGTTTTAACAACGCTGTTCGGCCCTCTTCGGGTCGAACAATCGCGGGCACACCATAAGGTGCAATCGCCTGTAGGTGGCGCATTGTGGTATCCAGCTCAAAAGGCGCATGTTCTCCGTCGATCAGCAACCAGTCGAAACCCGAACCCGCAACAATTTCAGCACAAGACGCATCCGGCAAACCCAGCCATAAACCCCACAAAGGCCGGTCACCTTTCAGGCCCTGTTTAAATTGATTAACTGGCAATTCCATCACTGAACACTCCTTATACAAACTTCACTGAAATACCGCCCAAAGGGCCATAATCTGCATGCACCGTATCACCTGCTTTCACCGGTACCGGCCGAGTGAAAGAGCCGGATAAAACCACCTGCCCCGGCTCCAACGCCACACCATGAGGTGCAAACCGCTTACAAACCCAGCAAATGCCGTTAGCCGGATGCCCTAAAACCCCTGCTGCAATGCCGGTTTCTTCAATCTGACCATTGAGATACAACAGAGCCCCCGCCCAGCGAAGATCAATATCCATTGGTTTGACTGGCCGACCGCCCAGCACAATACCGGCATTCGCAGCATTATCAGCAATCGTATCCAGTACCTTGCGCTGATAACCGGTTTCAGGATCCGTTCGGTGACAGCGGGCAGCAATCAGCTCCAGTGAAGGAACTACATAATCGGTGGCATTAAGCACATCAAAAAGTGTGACGTTTTCACCCTCCAGACGGTCTTTCAGAATAAACGCCAGCTCCACTTCAATACGCGGGTCAAGGAAGTCAGAAACTTTAATTTCAGCCCCATCGGCAAAGAACATATCATCCAGCAAGACCCCGTAATCCGGCTGATCGATATTCACCGCCATCTGCATAGCACGGGAAGTCAGCCCAATTTTATAACCCCGCACAGACGCCCCTTCAGCGATTTTACGATCAACCCAGGTTTTCTGAATATTGTAAGCATCGTCCATCGTCATATCGCTGTGCTCAAGTGTGAGCGCCGCAATCTGCTGCTGTGTTTTTTCAGCCTTGTACAGACGATCTGCTGCGGTTTGAATCTGTTCTGACGTTAACATAGCCACCCTTCCGTCTTATGCAACACAGCCCTGAAGCAGGCTTTGCCTTTTGTTTTGCTTATGTCATCACTGGCTTAAACAGCCAGATAGGTAATATGTTAATATTATATTTAATATGTTAATTAATATCCAGTTTTATTTTTAGGATGGGTCAGGCTTATTCACGCCCAAACACCTGAGTAAGTCTGGCTTGTAGCAAGGTAGCGCTAGAGGAAGCTTTTGCCGGAACCGACAACAGCAAAGCCACCACCCTGATGCGTTGGTAGCTTTTATAAAATCAATCAAGATCCATAGCGTGTTTGGGCTATGCACAGACATTTTTTAAATCTATTCGCCTTTGATCTTGTCATTTATAGTCTTTTTAGCTTATATAAATAACCTAGAATAGATTAGATTAACCTTTGCCTAAGGCCTGTGAGGGTTGAATGATCTGACAACATAGTTTGGGTAAAAGGTCGTGTTACTATTTCACCGATAGCTGGCTTCTGATCGAGTGATAGAAGGGTTCGGGCTATCAAAGTAACAATATTAGGCATTAATCCTAAAATAAGAGAGATAAACGATGAAAGTATTAAAAAATATTGCTGTTATTGCTGGTGCATTAAGTATGCTTTTACCTGCCGCTGCCAGTGCAGACCAACTCGATAGCGTGATCAAAAGCGGACAGCTAAACTGTGGTGTTGTTCTTGATTTCCCACCTATGGGCTATTTTGACAAAAACAACAAACCCGCCGGTTTTGATGTAGATTACTGTAATGATCTGGCCGATGCGCTGGGCGTAAAAGCCAACGTACTGAATCTGACCTGGGGCGATCGTATCCCTTCCCTGATTTCCGGTAAAACCGATGTTGTTGTGGGCTCTACCTCTGACACTCTGGAACGCGCCAAATCTGTTGGTTTTACCTATCCTTATTTTGTTTTTAAATTCCAGGCCTTCTCGAAAAAAGGCACACCCATCAATTCTTTTGATGATTTAAAAGGTCTTAAAGTAGGCGCTGCGCTGGGCACAACCTACGAAACCGAGTACCTGGCCTATGCCGAGAAAAAAGGCTGGGGCAAAGATAACTACACCGCCTTTAAGTCTGAAAATGATGCTTACTTGGGTTTATATCAGGGTAAAGTGGATGCCATTATCTCCACTAACACCAATATCGCCACTAAGCTGCAAACCAAAGAATTCGCAGATTATGCCGCTGGCCCCTTTGTGCCAAACTATGATGACGTCGTAGGCCTGATCGCTAAACGAAGCGAAGTAAGCTGGATTAACTACCTGAATCTTTTCCTGGTTCACCAGATTCGTGATGGCAAGCTGAACGAACGCCACAACAAGCACTTCGGTACAGATGCCCCTGCCGATCTGGTTCAGGCCCTGAGAGACAACAAATAATATTACCCGCTCATTGTCTGCCTGCCCGACAGCATATTTTTATTGTGAAACGACCTCAGACCTGTTCTGAGGTTCTGCCGGGCAGGCATTCATCATTTAAAATGACGTATTACCCGTCATTTCTTTTGGCTCAATTTTTAAGTGATTACCCGGGCCATCACCCCATACTCTGAACATTGCCGTGAAGGACTCACGCTTCAGAGTTTTCCATCGACAGATAAGGTAAGCTGGAATGGAATATGAATTTCACTGGAACATTGTGCTCCAGAAAATGCCTGAGTTACTTCAGGGGGCCTTTGTTACATTGCATGTATCTGTGCTCTCTATGCTCATCGGCATATTGATTGCGGTACTCTTAGCCATTGTTAAAATGAACAACATAAAGGGCTTGTCACAGTTTGCCACGGCCTGGGTTGAAGTAGCGCGAAACACCCCGGCGTTGTTTCAAATCTATATGGCTTATTTTGGTCTGGGTGCATTTGGTATCCACCTGAGCCCTTATATGGCCGTACTCTGCGCCCTTATTTTTGTGAATGCCGGTTATCTTACCGAAACGTTTAGAGGCGGCTTTCAGGCCATTCCCAAAACACAGTATAGCGCGTCCAAATCTTTGGGCATGACGAGTTTTCAGACATACAGATACATCATCCTGCCCCAGATGTTCAGGCGTATCTACCACCCGATGACCAACCAGTTTGTCTGGTCCATTCTTATGAGTTCCCTGGGTATTTTAGTCGGAATGAGTGAGCTATCCGGTGAAACACAACGCCTTCAGTCGCAGTCCTTCAGAACACTTGAGTTCTTTATTGTGGCGGCCGTGATGTACTTTGTAATCACCAAACTGGTTCTGCTCAGTACCTCTCTCATTGCCAAGAAGCTATTCAGAGGAGAAATCTGATGGGTATGTCACTTTTCACGCCTTTATCCTGGAATGACGCCGGATTTATTCTTACCGGAATATGGAATACGGTGATTATCTCGGTGGTTGCTATCGTGGCAGGCACACTGCTGGGACTGGTTGTGGGCTTCATCCGCTCCGAAAGTAATAAGGTGGTCAACGCTGTATTAGGTAATGTACTGGATGTACTGCGCAGTGTACCCCTGATTATCCAGTTGATTCTTTTTTCAACCTATATTGGTGCCATTGGCCATCCGTTAGACCCTTTTGCAGCCGGTGCTATTGTGCTGACGCTGTATACCATGGCGTTTATGAGCGAGGTGTTTCGTGCCGGCTTTGATAACGTACACCAATCTATGCAGCTGGCGGCCCGCTCGCTGGGTATGAGCTACTGGCAAACCGTGATCCATATTCGTCTGCCCATTGGCATGCGGGCAGTTTTCCCCTCCTGGCTGGGGGTTGCTTTGAGTGTCATCAAGGATTCTGCCCTGGTGTCAGTCATAGGCTATATGGAACTGTTGCGCACTTCAGAGCAGCTTATTTCACGTACTCAGCAGCCCCTGGAAATCCTGATCGGGGTTGGCATTTTTTACTTTTTAATCTCATACCCGCTGTCACTGTATGGCAAGTATGTAGAGAGGAAAATGGCAATATGATACATATCGAAAACGTACATAAATCTTTTGGTGACCTGGAAGTACTTAAAGGTATTGATCTGGACGTTAACAAAGGCGAAGTGCTGAGTATTATCGGTGGCTCCGGCAGTGGTAAATCAACACTGCTGTATTGCATCAATGCCATTGAAGATACCCAGCAGGGCAAAATCATTGTTGATGGTATTGATGTTCATGACAAAAATACCGACAAAGATAAGTTACGCCAGAAACTGGGTATGGTGTTTCAGCAGTGGAACTCCTTTCCTCATCTTACCGTGCTTGAAAATGCAGCCCTTGCACCAAGAATCGTAAAAAAAATGAGCAAGGACGAAGCCTTTGAGATCGCTAAAAAAGAGCTGATTCATGTGGGGCTGGGCGATAAGTTTGATGTCTATCCGACAAAAATGTCGGGGGGTCAGCAACAGCGTCTGGCAATTGCCCGCGCCCTGGCCATGCGCCCGGACTATATGCTTTTTGATGAGATCACCTCGGCACTGGATCCGGAACTTGTGGGCGAGGTATTAGATACACTGCGCATGCTGCGTGAAGATGGCATGACGATGATCTGTGTGACTCACGAAATCGCGTTTGCCCGTGAAGTTTCAGATACGGTGGCTTATTTTCATCAGGGTATTATTGAAGAAATGGGCCCGCCCGAGCAGGTAATCTCCAATCCCCAAAAAGAAACCACACAGAACTTCTTGCGTAAAGTGCTCTGAAGCCTGTTTCAGCAGGGTATTAAGACCGCCACGGGGTAATGGCTTGCCCCTGGCGGTTTACAATACCCGGGGAAACGACCGGTACAGCCCGGTATTTGCGGACTTCTGGTGCGGGTTCGGACAACTAAAGAAAAATCGGGGTAGACGAGGCCATGACATCACAAAGCCGCGCGATATTGTTTGCGCTTTCAGCGGTACTGCTTTGGTCAACGGTAGCCACTGCTTTTAAACTGTCACTTCGCTATCTCAGCCCGGTTGAGCTTCTGCTGTATTCGGCCATTTTTTCGACGATTATTCTCGGTATTATCCTCGGCTATCAGAAAAAGTTTCATCTTATTTTTCAATGCTCCCGTCAGGAATACCTGTTATCGGTACTGCTCGGCTTTCTGAGCCCCTTTCTTTATTATTTGATTCTGTTTAAAGCCTATGAGCTATTGCCAGCCCAGCAGGCCCAGCCAATCAATTACACCTGGGCCATCACACTTTCCCTTTTATCAGTCCCGCTGCTAAAACATAAAATTCATTGGCAGCAATGGCTTGCCTTGATTATCAGCTATATAGGTGTGGTTGTAATTTCCACGGAAGGCAGGCCTTTTGACTTACATTTCACCAATGCAACCGGTGTTATGCTGGCCCTTGTCAGTACGGTGGTCTGGTCACTCTATTGGATTTACAACACACGAGATAAGCGCGATCCTGTCGTTGGGCTGATGGTTAACTTTCTCTGCAGCCTGCCCTTTATCCTTATCTATTACGTTCTGTTTGAAGAGGTGAGAGTGGCACCGGTACAGGGCATTCTCGGTGCTGCTTACGTGGGTTTATTTGAGATGGGAATCTGTTTTGTGCTCTGGCTTATGGCGATGAAACTCACCGATAACACCGCCAAAATCAGCAACTTAATTTTTCTGTCACCGTTTCTTTCCCTGGTATTTATCCACTTTATTCTTGGAGAAAATATCATGATGGGCACGTTTGTCGGGCTGGCCCTGATTGTTACCGGCTTGTTATGTCAGAGAATCAAACTTTCTTCTTAAATGCTGTCATAATCCCCCGCATTGCCCTGCCGGGCAATGCGTTGTGAGCATCCGCACAGTCGGATGCGCTTACAGAAAACCTTCACGACATAAACGTTCATGCAACGCTTTGATATGTGCCGGGCCAATCTCGCAGCAGCCACCAATAATCGATGCGCCATCCCGTACCCAGCCCATGGCATAGTCTGCATACTGTTCCGGATTCAAATCCTGGCGTACCTCCAGCTGCTCCACTGTGCCACCCGGCAGCAAAGGGCCTACAGAAACAAAACCATTGGCATAAGCCCCCACCTTCTTGCCCATAGTGCGCAATTGCGGCCAGCAATCATTAATGGCCTCGGGATGGCTGCAATTTAGCAGGATAGCCTCTGCCCCCAGAGACGCGAGTTCTTCCAGTGCGTTATGCAACAGCTCACCACTGCGTAACTGCCCCGGATGGAAGTCACTCACCGTTAACGCAACCCACGCAGGCTTACCACTTTCAACCGCCGCTATGCAGGCCGCACGCGCCTCATCAACAGAGGCCATCGTCTCGCACAGAAAAAAATCACTGCCGGGCGATTGCAGCTCAACAAGACAACGATAAGCATCCAGCGACTCATTAAACGACAGGGATACATCCGGTCGGTAGCTTGCAACCAGCGGCGGCAAACAACCTGCTATTAAAACATCATCTCTTTCAGCCAGATCAACCGCAGCCGAGGCGGCATGCATTGCAGATTGGTGAAGTGTCTTCAACTGATCCGGCACGTTTTCCCGCGCCAGCCGCTGTGGTGTTGCAGTATAGGTATTAAGCGTGATCACACGGGCACCACTCTTAATAAAATCGAGATGCAAATCCCGCACAAGCCCCGGCTCATTCAGCATAATATCAGCAGACCAAAGCGGTGTCGTTTTACGGGCGCTTCTGCGTAAAAGCTCCTGCCCCATGCCGCCATCAAGCAGTGTGATGTGATTCAATGTTTGTTTGCTCCGGTTTCTGTCAATTTACAGCGACATAATACAGGCGCTTGCAGGTTTAACCTATTTGATAGATAAAGCTAACTGGCTAAAATTTTAGACCTATCATCAGAGCAAGATTAAATAAGCCTTGGCCACTCTCTTCACCCTACCGTCCAGCTATTCGACAATGCCTCAGCCTGCCTCATACATAAATTAATGGCCTCATCAGACTTATCAGGCGGGTACTTCCACTTACGCAGTGCACGGCGCACCAAATTACGCAGTCTGGCGCGTACACTGTCCCTAACCTGCCAGTCCACGGTGGTGGATTTACGTAGCTGCACAGTAATAAACTTGGCCAAGTCGCGAAGATTGTTATCCCCTAACTTTTTAACCGCCGATTCGTTTTGAATCAGCGCACGGTAGAAGGCGATTTCATCCGCGTTTAAACCCAGCTTTTCCGCTTCGGCTAAATCGGCTTCCATCTCCTTGGCCATCTTGATTAACTCTTCGATGACCTGAGCGGTCTCGATGGCGCGGTTATGGTATTTACGCAGGGTTTCCATAATACGATCTGAGTATTTCTTTTCAGACACCACATCGGTTTTCATGCGCGCTTTCACTTCATCACGCAGCAGCTTCTCAAGCAGCTCAACGGCTAAGTTTCGCTGAGGCAGGTTTTTGACGTCTTCCAAAAACTCATCAGAAAGCAAACCAATATTGGGTTTATCCAACCCCACCAGCTCAAAAATATCCGCCACGCCATCGGCCACAATCGCATTGTCGATAATCTGCTTTAACGCTGAGTTTTTATCTTCATCGGTACGGCGTTGATCAATAACCGTAAATTTACTGATACCCGCTTTAACCGCTGCTAAAAAGGCGATTTCTTTCTTCAGGCCTTCCGCTTCATCCAGCGTACCGGATAAAGTAAAAGCCTTACTGATCACCGCCATCGCATCTAAAAAACGTTTTTTGCCGTCATCTAACGCAAGAATATGGTTGATCGCACCGGGTAACAGCAACAGCGCATTGTCTACATAATGACGGTAATCAAAACACTGGCCTTCTACCGCTGTAGCGAACATAGCGCGCACAACATCCATCTTCTCCAGCAAGATAGCAAACGCCTCGCAGGTATCGACTGTAGGCGCTCCCCTGCCTTTAGAATCTGTGTAAGTTTTTAGCGCCTGCTTAAGCTCGTTTGCGATACCAATGTAATCCACCACCAACCCACCCGGTTTATCTTTAAACACGCGGTTTACGCGGGCAATAGCCTGCATCAGGTTATGGCCTTTCATCGGCTTATCGATATACATGGTATGGCAGTTGGGCGCATCAAAACCGGTTAGCCACATATCCCGCACAATCACCAATTGCAGTGGGTCATTGCCGTCTTTAAAGCGTTTTTCAAACCGTTTTTTGATCTCTTTACTGTGAATATGCGGCTGCAATTTTGCTTTATCTGAGGCGGAGCCCGTCATCACAACCTTAATAGCACCTTGGTCGGGATCGTCATCATGCCATTCGGGTTTAATCGCAATAATGGCATTGTACATATCCACGCAGATTTCACGGCTCATACTCACAATCATGCCTTTACCCGGCATCGACTCAATACGTTGCTCAAAGTGTGCAACTAGGTCTTTGGCCACCTGCGCCAGACGAGGCTCGCTACCCACCAGTTTTTCCAGTGCCGCCCATTGTGATTTTGTTTGCTCGCGTATTGCCAGATTTTCTTCATCTTCAATCACGTCGTCTACATCATCGTTAAGCGTCTGAATCTCAGCTTCATTAATATCTAACTTGGCTAAACGTGATTCATAGTAGATAGGCACTGTCGCGCCATCATCCACCGCATCTTGTATATCGTAGATAGACACATAATCACCAAACACGGCGCGAGTATCTTTATCTTCAGCAGAAATAGGTGTGCCGGTAAAGCCGATAAAAGAGGCATTGGGTAACGCATCACGTAAGTGTTTGGAGTAACCGAAGGTGTACTTACCGGTTGTGGTGTTGAGTTTCGCTTTATCACCGTATTGGCTGCGGTGCGCCTCATCACTGATCACCACAATATTGTGGCGTGTATTCAACATCGGATGACTGGTTTCTTCACAGCCGTTATCGTCTTTACGCAGTGCAAACTTTTGCACAGTGGTAAAAATAATACCGCCCGACTGTCGCGCGGCCAGCATGTCGCGTAGCTCATCCCGATCACCGGCTTGTACAGGCGTTTGTTTGAGCATCTCTGCCGCCATCGCAAAGGTATTAAACAACTGACCATCTAAATCATTACGGTCTGTGACGACCACAATCGTTGGATTATTCATCTTCGGCTGCGCTAACAGCTTACCGGCATAACAGACCATCGAAATAGATTTACCCGATCCCTGTGTGTGCCAAACCACTCCCGCTTTACCCGAACCCGGCACCACTTTATCCGCATAATTAGCACGAGAATCAGCCACAGAACCCTGCTGCTGAGAGGCGATCACCGTTGCCTTAACCGCTTCACGCACAGCATGAAACTGATGATAACCGGCGATTTTTTTAATCAGACTATCCGAGTCTTGCTCAAACAAAATAAAGTAGTGGATGTAATCTAAAAACAAGACCGGATCAAAAAAACCTTTTACCAAGGTTTCTAAACGGTACTCCAAAATCGGTTTATCGTTTTCATTGGCCATCGTACGCCAGGGTAAAAAACGCTCTTTATTGGCGGTTAAAGAACCAATACGGGCATCTAAGCCATCACTCACCACCAATGCGGCGTTATAGATAAATAGATCGGGCGCTTCATTTTTATAGGTTTGCAGTTGCTGATAAGCCGACCAGATATCCGCGCTATTATCAGCAGGATTCTTCAGCTCCAGCACCGCCAGCGGCAAGCCGTTGATAAACACAATCACATCGGGGCGGCGCCTAACAGCACTAGAGCCTTTGCTGCCGGTAAGGGTGAATTGATTTACCACCAAAAACTGATTGTTATCTGCTTGGGTAAAGTCCACCAGCTGCACATAATCGGTTTTTGATTCAGCCTCACCCCCAGCGCCTGCTTGCTTAAACTCAACCTTCACACCTTCCAGTAAGAATTGATGAAAAGCGCGGTTGTTTTTAAGCAGTATCGGGGTTTCTGGGGTGGCTATTTGTTGTGCCACTTGCTCTAGCACAGCAAGCGGAATATGCGGATTAATCACTTCTAAACAACTTAATAAGCGGTCGTGCAGAATGATTTGTTGATAGTTACTGCGTTCCACATGGGTGCCATTAGGCGCAATGTCATACCCACAGATATAGTCATAACCGATGGCTTTAAACCATGAGAGGCAAAGCTGCTCTAATTGGTCTTCCGTGATCATTATAGTACCTTCCAGTGGCCTGTTTTATCTGCGCCAATGCGTTCGATTAAGCGATTTTCGCGCAGTATTTTAAGGTGGCGCTCAATGGTACGTGGTGACTTTTCCGCCGCCTGTGCCAATTGTTGCACGGTGGTTTGCGGGGAGTCTTTAAGTATTGTCAGTATTTGAACCTGTAAGGCTGAAAGCTTAAGTGAATTTACACCGACATTTGCCCCGACACTTACCCCGACATTTACCCCGACATTTACCCCGACATTTGGCGTTTGTGATAGCTCTGTAACAGCATCTAAAATCATCTGTAACATAAATTCTATAAAGGGCGTAGATTCCCCACACGCTGTACTTTCTTGTATTGCCTGGTAGTAACGACTCTGGTGTTGATAGACCAAACTTTCAACTGGAATATTAGCAAACACCGGCTGCCATTTAGCCAGCAATAAGGTTTGCCATAAACGCCCCATACGACCATTACCGTCGGTGAAAGGGTGAATAAATTCAAACTCATAGTGGAACACACAACTCACAATTAAGGCGTGTGCATCCGTTTTAGCCACCCACGTAAATAAGTCGGCCATCAGTTTAGGAATGCGGGCGGCCTGTGGTGCCATGTGTACCACTTGGCTACCTGACATAACGCCTACCCCACCCGAGCGATATTGCCCGGCCTCTGACACTAACCCCAGCATTAAGGTTTTGTGTGCGGCAAGCAAATCTTGTTCATGTTCGCCTTGCCAGTTTTCAAGCTGCTCATATACGGCAATTGCATTGTGGGCTTCTTGCACTTCTTTAGGCGGGGCAATCACCCGCTTGCCATCCAGTATTGCCGTTATCTGTTCTTCTGTCAGGGTATTGCCTTCAATCGCTAACGACCCCTGAATAGTGCGCATACGGTTAACTTTGCGTAAGCGCAACTGGCTTTGCTCAAACACCACCGACAAACGCCCAACCGCATTGCTGATCTCTGCCACCAGCCGAAGTATGTTGTTGTTGAGTTTAAAGGGTGGTTCATAGCCAGGCATCATAAGCCTCTTGTTGCAGCGGGCCTGTGTTCATGGCGCTTTCTCGGCGGCAACGGATTCAGGGGTTAACTCGCCGGAGAGGAGTTTGGGCAAAATAAAATCTCTAATTTGTTCGAGCGTTTTATTTTCTCTTACCATTTGCTCTTTATGTTTATACAAAGAAATGGCGAATTTTGCATAAGCATCCGTGATATCTATCGGGGGCGCAACCAGCTCCTTTATAATTAACTCTGACCAGTGTCGTCGGTATTCTTGGAATTCTTGCTTACCTTGTATGGCATAGTAAACCCAAATAGTTGGATAGCGATTTCCAGAAAGAGGGATTACATTTTGAGAAATATCAAAATCCTCACAAGATAAATGAATTACGCATGTATGATCTCCAAAAACAAATAATGGTTTTTCTGCTGAAGCTGAGAAACCGGCAATACCATTATGATAACCAAGAAGAATATCTGCGCCTTGCTCATATACCGGGACGCTTCCAAAAGGTTCAACCTGCTTTTTCGTATACCTATTTTTGGATTTAAGTCTGTTAACGACATCACCAACCTTCAAAACCTCCCACCCCTCCGGTATTTCCCCTAACTCAGACTCAACCAAAGCATCAGGAAATAAGGCGGCGGTGGTTTTGAGTTGTTGCTGGGTATCTGGGGGCAGTTGATCCAACTCTGCTAACGGCTTTCCGCTGATGGCGGCCATAGCAGCGCGTTCTGGACATTCGCCGTTTTCAAGCGCGTTGATCTTGGCGCGTGTCGGTTCAAAATCAACAAACCAGCTTTTAAAGATGGCTTGAGCGATCTGTTCGAGGGTTTGGTTGGTTTGGCGGTTAAGTTCGATTTTCTTATCCAGACTAAATAAGATATCAACGATTTTCTTTCTTATAGCTCGCTGAGGATAAGGGATTTCTAGGCCTGCTATTACTTTGGTATTTACTACTCCTTGAACCGACCCACCCACTGAAGATTTTATTTGATGCACAACAAAAGGGCATTTAAGTGCATATAACAGATAATAATTATCTACAAAATTTATATTCAAAAAAGGCTTAACTAACACAACATTTAGACAATTAGCGGCATCGTCAGATTCATAGATTGAAGGAAGTCCATTATCTCCATGCCGGGCTACTAGAATATCCCCTCGTTTAAGTTGTGATTTGACATTCTTCTTATGAAATTCATGAGAAATGTATTTCATATCTGCATAGTCAATGCTTATACCAGTTAGATTTGTTGTCCTCACCATGGGAACACCACTTACCGATTCTGTATAATCCTCATTACATGAGCCAACATAACCAACACAAACGCGCTCAACAACGTCGTCCAGTTTTTTAGTCGGAAATAAAGGCATCAAAATCCCAACCCCGCCAGATTCTTTTTAATCTCAGCTTCCAAGCGATCCGATTCTTCAAACTGGGTTTTTAACTGGCCGGTTAAACGTGCCATTTTATCGGCAAAGTGCTCGCCATCGTCTTCCTCGGCCACTGCGCCAACATAACGGCCCGGTGTGAGTACGTAGTCATGTTTTTGTATTTCGGCTAATTCTACTGATTTACAGAAACCGGCTTGGTCGCCACGAGCAGCCAGATTGTCTGTATCACTGTTATCATTCGCTGCGGTGTCTGCTGTATTCCAATCGCCGGTTTGCCAATGATGGAAAGTTTCAGTGAGCTGGTTTAAGTCCGCTTGGGTGAAGTCACGCAGTACACGGTCTTTCATATAACCCAAGTTGCGGGCATCAATAAATAATACTTCACCGCGACGGTCACGTAATTGGCGGCCACTGGCGGCGGTTCGGCTCTGTTTGTTTTTGCTTAAAAACCAGATACAGGCGGGAATCTGGGTATTGGTAAATAACTGGCCGGGTAAGGCGATCATACATTCGACCAAATCATTGTCGATCAGGGCTTTACGAATCACACCTTCGCCGCTGGTATTAGAACTCATGGAGCCATTGGCTAACAACAATCCCATGCTACCGTTGGGAGCCAAGTGGTAAAGCATGTGTTGTAACCATGCAAAATTGGCATTGCCAGAGGGTGGTTTGCCGTATTGCCAGCGCGGGTCGTTGTCATCAACACCGGTATCCCACTCTTTCATATTAAAAGGTGGGTTGGCCATCACGAAGTCGGCGCGTAGGTCTGGGTGCTGGTCGTGTGTGTAGGTGCTGGCAGGTTCTTTGCCAAAGTTAAAATCGATGCCTCTAATCGCCATATTCATGGCGGCTAACTGCCAGGTGGTGTGGTTGGCCTCTTGCCCGTAAATAGACACATCATCAATCTTGCCTTTGTGCGCGGTGATAAAATGCTCACTCTGTACAAAAAATCCGCCACTGCCCATCGCCGGATCATAAACACGGCCTTTAAAAGGTTCGAGCATCTGTACGATTAAACCAACAATCGACTTGGGCGTATAAAACTGGCCGCCTTTTTTACCCTCTGCCAAAGCAAACTGCCCCAGAAAGTATTCGTATACATGGCCGAGTATATCTTTGCTGCCCAGCGAGTCGTGTTTGAAGGGGATTGTTGCGATAAGGTCGATCAACTCGCCAAGTTTAGACTGGTCAATCTGTAACTGTGTATAACGTTTGTTAAGTACACCTTTGAGCTTGGGGTTGTCGTGTTCAATCGCTTCCAGTGCATTATCGATCAACTGGCCGACAGAGCGGATTTTCTTGGCCCGACTGCCCTCGCCTATCTCTATTTCGCCGGTAATAACCACTTTGTTTTGGTTTTGCAAAAATGCCCAACGCGCTTGTGAAGGCACCCAAAAGACGTTGCTTTCTAAGTAGTAATCACGCTCTTCTAGTTCGGCGCTAACCTCGGCTTTATAGTCGTCACCGTCTGCGCCACCTGCAAAATCAGCCGGATCAAGAAAGTAATCCTGTTCCGGGTTGGAGAACTGCTCGGTTAGCTCATCACGACGCATCTCAAAGGCATCAGAGACATATTTAAGAAATACCAGCCCCAACATTACGTGTTTATATTGGCTTGCATCCAGTGACGGCAGCAGCTTGTTGGCGCTAGTCCAGAGTTTTTTCTCTAAGCCATGCAGAAATGTTTGTTCTTCGTTGGTGGTCATACAGGTATCCGAAAATAAAAAACGCGCGAAAATTTATAGAGGTAATGAAAGAGCCAGCATTGCATCAATAAAGGTAGAAACAAAGTATTGGTGGTGATGTGTTTCTTATCCATAAGAACCATCTAAATCCCTTTTTATAGTCAAGCAGATGAATTTAACGCACTAACGGCGGATAACCTAGCAACGCTAGCATGTTTATAGTAGTGAATAGACACACCATTCCTCAGAAAAACCACCGATAAGGCATCGTTATAGCTGTTATGAGTCAGGAAGAGTAAGAAAAGCTGGCATACGTCAGGGCGTATTTTTGAGTTTCACAAGAAATGACAAGCACAAAAAAGCCCGCTATAAGCAGGCTTCCAGGACAATCTCAGATGTTTTGAGATCAAGTATTGGTGGAGCCTAGCGGGATCGAACCGCTGACCTGTTCGCTGCCAGCGAACCGCTCTCCCAGCTGAGCTAAGGCCCCAACACAAGAAGGGGTG
>JBMYOX010000046.1:0-28763 GCA_049599735.1 Pontibacterium sp.
TGCTCCAGTTCTACAGAACCTGCTTCTGATATCTATGAAGAAGAAGGTGTGCTGATGATCACTGCTGCCTCTACTTCACCGACTATTACTGAGAAAGGTCACCAGCTGATTTTCCGTACTATCGGCCTGGACAGCATGCAGGGGCCATTCGCGGGCCGTTACATTATTAACAGCGTAAAGCCAAAGAATATGGCGATCATCCATGATAAGCAGCAGTACGGCGAAGGCCTGGCAACTGCCGTTAAAGCTGAAGTGGAAAAAGCCGGCATCAAACCTGTTATGTTTGAAGGTGTAACTGCAGGTGATAAAGACTTCTCTGCACTGATTGCCAAACTGAAACGTAACAACGTTGATTTTGTTTATTACGGCGGCTATCACCCGGAGCTGGGTCTGATTTTGCGTCAGGCTAGTGAAAAAGGCCTGGATGCTCAGTTTATGGGACCTGAAGGTGTAGGTAACCCGGATATTTCCAAAATTGCTGGTGAAGCGTCCGAAGGTATGCTGGTAACCCTGCCGCAGAGCTTTGAAAAAGACCCTGCTAACCAGGCGCTGGTTGCTGCATTTAAAGCGAAAAACGAAGATCCGTCAGGCCCGTTTGTATTCCCGGCTTACTCTGCACTGCAGGTAATGACCGAGTCTATGAAAGCAACAGGTAAAACTGACCCTGAAGCACTGGCTAAGCACATGCGTAGCACCAGCTTTGATACAACAACTGGTACGCTTGAGTTTAATGCTAAAGGCGATTTGAAGGAATTCTCCTTTGTTGTCTACAACTGGCATGCTGACGGCACTAAAACACCCGTAAAATAAGCTCCTTTTCGGAACCAAGAACACCTTGATATCGTGATCCGGTATCAAGGTGTTCCCTTATTCGGACTTGCATAATATGACCGAAACCAGTCTCTACATTATCCAGCAGCTCATTAACGGGCTGACGATAGGGTCTACCTACGCGCTGATCGCCATTGGCTACACAATGGTCTATGGCATCATCGGTATGATTAACTTCGCCCATGGCGAAATTTATATGATCGGCTCTTATATTACATTTATTGTGATTGCCGGTTTATTGGGTATGGGCTTAATAAGCCTGCCCGTGATTTTGATTATTGCACTGATTGTCGCGGTGGTGACAGCCAGTACCTATGGGTGGACCGTGGAACGTGTTGCCTACCGGCCACTGCGCGGATCAAATCGGCTGATTCCGCTGATTTCTGCGATTGGTATGTCCATCTTCCTGCAGAACTACGTGGTGCTTTCCCAGGGTTCACGGGATGTTGCTTTGCCACCACAGATTACCGGCGGCTGGACCTTTGGTGATCCATCCGTATTTGAAGTGTCGTTCTCTTATATGCAGTTGATGATCTGGGTTGCAACTTTTGTGACTATGATTGCTCTGACGCTGTTTATTTCTCGCTCCCGGATGGGGCGCGCATGTCGGGCTTGCTCAGAGGATCTGGGTATGACCAATTTGCTGGGGGTTGATACTAACCGGATTATTGCACTGACCTTTATTATAGGGGCGGCGCTGGCAGCGATTGCCGGGATATTGCTGGGCCTTTATTACGGTGTGGTGAATCCTTTTGTTGGTTTTATTGCCGGGTTGAAAGCATTTACTGCAGCTGTGCTGGGCGGCATTGGCTCAATACCGGGTGCTATGTTGGGTGGCCTGATACTGGGTGTCGCTGAGGCCATGACATCTGCGTTTTTCCCGTCGGAGTATAAGGATGTAGTTTCCTTTGGCCTTCTGGTCTTGATTCTGCTATTCCGTCCTTCCGGATTACTGGGTAAACCGGAGGTTGAAAAAGTCTGATGAACAAGTTGTACAATGCATTTTTTGCTGCCGGTATCACGCTGGTGCTGGCCTGCCTGATGGTAGGTGTGAAGCTGAATACCGAAGGCACAACCCTGACGGTCGAAGGTGCAGCGGTAGATCAGTGGGGTTGGATCCTTGCGGGTATCCTGCTGGTGTTCTTCTCTCAGCTTTTTTCCGGCCAGATGGATAAGCTTTTTGGTAAATTACCGAAACCACAGCTGTCCGGTTTATTGCCTGGCGCCTCTAAAATGGGCACGCTGAAACCCTGGTTACTTGCCGGGCTTATTGTGGTGATGCTGGTGTGGCCTTTTATGGTGTCCCGGGGCACGGTTGATCTGGCAACGCTCACACTGATCTACATTATGCTGGGCCTGGGGCTGAATATTGTTGTTGGCCTGGCAGGTCTGCTGGATCTGGGTTTTGTGGCTTTTTATGCTGTGGGCGCATACACCTATGCGCTTTTATCTCAGTATTTCGGATTATCTTTCTGGGCTTGCCTGCCAATCTCGGCAGGCCTGGCGGCACTGTTTGGTTTCCTGCTGGGTTTCCCGGTGTTACGTTTGCGAGGGGATTACTTGGCGATTGTGACTTTGGGTTTTGGCGAGATTATTCGTATTTTGCTGAACAACTGGACAGCGGTAACAGGTGGACCTAACGGTATTTCCGGTATTGCCAAACCTTCATTGTTTGGTCTGGAATTTACACGTCGTGCCAAAGAAGAAGGTAATACAACCTTCCATGATTTTTTTGGTATTGATTATTCCAGTTCGTACAAAGTTATCTTTCTTTATCTGATCGCTGTATTGCTGGTGATTTTTGTTATTTACGTGATTAATCGCCTGATGCGTATGCCTATCGGGCGTGCCTGGGAAGCGTTGCGTGAAGATGAAATTGCCTGTCGCTCGCTGGGCTTAAACCGTACTTTGATTAAATTGTCTGCGTTCACTATCGGTGCTTCAACCGCAGGATTTGCCGGTGCCTTTTTTGCGGCACGTCAGGGCTTTATCAGTCCGGAATCTTTTATCTTTATCGAATCCGCTATTATCCTGGCCATTGTCGTGCTGGGGGGTATGGGCTCGCAGACGGGTGTGATTCTTGCGGCGATTGTGATGACTATTTTGCCGGAGTTGGCGCGCGAGTTCTCTGAATATCGCATGTTGTTGTTTGGATTGATGATGGTTGTAATGATGCGCTGGCGTCCTGAGGGCCTTGTGCCGGTGAAACGTCCCCATCTGGAGTTAAAAACATGAGTCAGTTATTGCTGGATGTAAACAGCCTGACCATGCGCTTTGGCGGACTGGTCGCGGTAAATAAAGTTGACCTGGCGGTGAAAAATCGCCAGATCGTCTCTGTTATTGGCCCTAACGGCGCGGGTAAAACCACCGTTTTTAACTGCCTCTCCGGGTTTTATATCCCGAGTGATGGCAGTGTTATGTTTAATGGTCAGCAGATTGCGGGTATGAAAGACTTCCAGATTTCCCGTAAGGGTCTGGTGCGTACCTTTCAGCACGTGCGTCTTTTCTCCAAAATGACCGTGATTGAGAATATGTTGGTGGCTCAGCACCGTCATTTAAAAACGGATTTAATTTCGGGGCTCTTTAAAACTTCGGGTTATCGCCGCCTTGAGCGGGAAGCTATGGATCGTGCAGCCTATTGGCTGAAGGAAATGGATCTGCTGGAGTTTGCTAACCGGGAAGCAGGCAACCTGGCTTATGGTCAGCAGCGTCGTCTGGAAATTGCCCGCTGTATGGTCACTCAGCCTGAGTTGCTATTGCTGGATGAGCCGGCGGCGGGTCTTAACCCTAACGAGACCAAAGAGCTGGACGAACTGATCGTACGTCTGCGTGATGAACACGAAATTTCTGTGTTACTGATCGAGCATGATATGGGCTTAGTGATGGGCATTTCGGATCATATTTACGTGATTGCCCAGGGTACACCGCTGGCGGATGGCACACCTGACGAGATCATCAGTAACCCGGATGTGATCAAGGCTTACCTGGGGGAAGAGTAAGATGCTGCGAATAGAAAAAGTAAATACTCACTACGGTAAGATCCAGGCGTTGCATGATGTGTCTGTTAACGTGGAAAAAGGTGAGATTGTTACACTGATTGGTGCCAACGGTGCGGGAAAAACCACACTGATGATGACCATCTGTGGTGACCCTCAGGCCTCTTCCGGCAAGATTTTCTTTGACGGTGAACAGATTGACGGTGTTCGTACACCGGACATTATGCGTAAAGGTCTGGCGATAGTGCCTGAGGGGCGCCGGGTATTCAGCGGCCTGACGGTGGAAGAAAATCTGTCGATGGGTGCTTATTTCCGTGATAAGGCCGAAGCCGCAGAGACCATTGAGCATGTGCTTGAATTGTTTCCAAGGCTGCGCGAACGCTTTTCACAGCGGGCAGGTACAATGTCCGGGGGTGAGCAGCAGATGTTGGCCATCGGCCGTGCCATGATGTCTAAGCCACGCATGATCCTGTTAGATGAGCCTTCTCTGGGGCTGGCCCCTATTATTATTCAGCAGATTTTCGATATTATTCAGAAGCTGCGGGATGAGGGTGTGACTATCTTTCTGGTGGAGCAAAATGCTAATCAGGCCCTGCGTATTGCTGACCGGGGTTATGTGCTGGAGACCGGACGTGTGGTACTCGAAGGCAGTGGTGATGATTTGCTGGTGAACGAAGACGTTCGTAAGGCTTATCTGGGGGGCTAACCTTATTTAACTGGAAGCTTCCCAAAGACCAAGCCCGCGATTGCGGGCTTTTTTGTGGCTATTTATTACATCAGTGCAAAAGCCAGTGCTTGTTTTCGGCGTTGCTTCAGGCGGCTGTTGACCTCTAAGACGGTACTGAAAAATTGCTCGTTAGTGACGGGACGGCTGAAAAAATAACCCTGGGCAAAATCACAACGTGAGCGTTCTAAAAAGCTCAGTTGTTGTGCATGCTCAACCCCTTCTGCGGTTACCCGATAGCCCAGGCTGTGGGATAGGGCAATGATCGCTTTGGATATTTGCTGGTCGTTTCTGTCTTTAGGAATATCACGGATAAAAGAGCGGTCAATTTTAATAACACTCAGCGGCAAACGTTTCATGTAACTCATGGATGAATAGCCAACCCCAAAATCATCTACCGAGATGGGGTGGCCTGCTTCTCGTAAAGAATTCAGGTGTCCTATCGTCTGCTCGGTCTGATCCATTAGGTAACGTTCGGTTATCTCTATTTCTACGGCGCTGGCGGGCAGTCCTTCTTCGTCCAGTATCTGGCGGAATATTTTGGCCAGATTGCCTTTTTGAAACTGGATGCTGGAGACATTAACAGCGATAGCGTTCAGAGACAGGCCTTGTGCCAACCAGCTTTTATAGGCTTTACAGGCCTCTTTCATCACCCAGATGCCAATTTCGTTGATAAACCCATTTTCTTCAGCAATAGGAATAAAGTATTCGGGTGAGACAGGGCCCATTTCTGGGTGATTCCAGCGAATCAAGGCTTCTGCATGACTCACCTCAAGGGATTTCAGGTTAACAATAGGCTGGAAAACCAGGCTGAATTGATTGTTATTCAGCGCTTCCCTTAAGGCAAATTCAGTTTTCAGGCGTTTGTCGGTTTGCTCGGATAACTGGGGGGTGTAGTAACGGTAGTGATTTCGCCCGCGTTCCTTCGCCTGATACATGGCATTATCAGCATGTTTAATGAGTGTATCCGGACTTGTACCATCCGAGGGGTAAAGGGCAATGCCAATGCTGGCACTGATGTTGAACTGGTAACCGCCTATATCCATGGGTTGCCGGATAATATCGATGATTTCCTGAGCGATTTTGGCTGGAATGGTCTCGTTTTCTAATGATTCCAGTAAGATAACAAATTCATCGCCGCCGATACGTGCCAAAGTGTCAGAATTACGAAGCCTGACACGTATCCGGTTACTCACGACTTTGAGCAACTCATCGCCCACGGGGTGCCCGAGAGAGTCGTTGACATATTTAAAGCGATCCAGATCCATAAACAGCAGTGCTACCTTGTTGTTCAGGCGTTGAGCCAACTGCATGGCATGTTCCAGATTCTCCATAAGCCGGGCGCGGTTGGGCAAACCTGTGAGTAAATCATGAAAAGCCATATGTTTTGCTGCATTGGTTTGTTCGGCAAGCTGAATATTAATTTGGGCCAGTTCGTGATTTTTTTGGGTGATAGCCTTCTGATATCGGTAAACCTGAAAATAGCGCAGACTTAGCAGAATCAGAATAAAAACAAACAGGCTGATTGTCTGCCAGAGTAACGAGTAATCTGCTGCTTTCTCATAACGCACGGCCAGCCAATTGTTACGGATTTTTTGGTCTACAGAAGCGGGTGTTGCCGCGATTGCCTTATTAAAGATAGAAACAAGATGAGGTTCATCGTTACGCGCTGCAATGCCGACATGCCAGTCGTAATCAAACTTGCCACTTATTTTCAGCTCTCCATGAAAACTGCGTTGTATTCGATAACTCAAAGCAGGAACGGCATCCAGGAAGCCGAGTAACTTACCTTGGCGAACCTGATTCAAGCCTTCATCAATACTGTCAAATTCAACTAGGTTGATATCAGGGTAGTTTTTTTTGATTACTTTGGCAGGAGAGTAACCGCGGATTATACCAATTGAATGTCCCTGAATTTCACTGAAATCCGAATAAAACCAGGCATCGTTCCGGGTGGCCAGCGCCAGGGATGTTTCAAGGTAGGCGGGTGTGAAGTTCATAAATTCACGTCGTTCTGCGCGATCACTGGCCAGAGGCAGAATGTCACACCGGCGCGCTCTGGCATACTGTAACGACTCTTTCCATGATGTGGTTTTGACCACTTGAATCGGTATGTTCAGTTGCTTTGAAAAGTGCTCAAGGTAGTCGGCAGATATACCGATGTGTTTTCCATTTATGAAACCTTCGTATGGCATCCAGTTAGGATCAATACAGGCGGTAATTTGCTGTTTGTTTACCAGGTAACTTTGTTCCTGTGGGGTAAGGTGGGGTAGCGCAGGAAGCAGAGCCTGAATACCGGGGTGTTGCCGGATAAAGGCGGTTTCCTCCGGTGTGAATTCGACGGCTTCTGCACGGAAGCTACAGGCGCTGATTAGCAGCAGAATAAACAGTGATAACCGTTGCTCTTGTATGTACCTGTACCCGCTGAGTGGGTGAAACGCCATGATGCTGTCCCTGTTGTCCGCTGCTTCCGTAAAAACTTAAGTCGTTAACTGTTTAGTATGTAAACTATAGTACACAATGCAAGGTCGTTTTATAGATCTTTAACAGAAGACAACCCGGGTATTCCGCCCCCCGGGTAACGTGCTTGTTGTGTTTTATTCTGCTGAATGCTCAGGTTCAGCCTGATCACTGCAAAGCCGGTTTCGACCGGTTTCTTTTGCCTGATAGAGCAGGTTATCTGCACGTGAGAAAAGTTCTTCTGAGCTATCAGTATCCAGGGCTTCAGTTACACCAATAGAAACGGTGATGGGAACCGGTGTACCTTTAAAGTTAAAAGGGCTGTCCGCAACAGCCTTTCTAATATTATTTAAGACTCTTGTCGCTTCCTGACATCGGGTGGCGGGCATAATAATAATGAATTCTTCGCCGCCGTAGCGCGCAACAAAATCGCTGTTGCGTAAGGCGTCCGTCAGTGCGCTGGCCATCAGGCGCAGTGCCTTATCGCCAGCCAGGTGGCCGTAGGTATCATTCACGCTTTTAAAATGATCGATATCACAGACGGCCACTGATAAAGGGCGTTGAAACTGTGCAAGGCGTGTAAGTTCATGCGTTATTCGTTCATTATAAGCGGTGCGATTCGGCAGCCGGGTCAACGGGTCTGTCCGCGAACGAAGGCGTTCTTCCTCTACACGAATCATGGTTTGCCGGGCTTCTTCTTCCACACTTTTAAGCTGTGCGGTCAGGTTGTCATGCCGCAGTTCTGCTTCCTGCTGGCGCTTTACTTCGTTTTGTTTTAACTGGCTGACAGAGCTTTGGAAGCGAACAAGCTGCGTGGCAACCACATGCTTGAGCTGGGATAAGTTTTCTGAATGCTCAGCGGCTGACCTGACGGCTACGACTTCCGACTGCATTCGTTCGCTCATTAAAAGCTGGTCCCGCCCGGCTTCCTGCTGCTCTTCCTGATTAAGCACTAATACATGCTGCATAGATGCTAATTGTTCGCTGATATCTATCAGGTACTGCCCGAATTCTTTACTGGCAGTACGGTTAGAATGGGTGACCAGTTTGAATACCCGCTTCATCAGCTCTGGCAGGGCTTTAAAAGCAAAACCCTGTTCCAGTCGTCGGATGAGTTGCCGGGCTTCCTGATGATGCGGGCCGCAAAGCTGCAAACCATCAATCAGGTCAAGAAGTTCTGTAGCGATATGGCGAAGGGCTGATTCTGTATCTTCACTCCCGTTATCTAAAGGAAAGCGGGTGTCTGGGCCGGTATCTGCTTCCAGCAGGCTGTTCAGAATTTCAGATTGTAAACGCACAATACCGGAGAGAACAGAAGGCAGTGCGTAGTAGTGGTGGGCAGCCTCCTGACTGCGGTTGTAAATCACCTCAAGGGAATTGCGGGTTAAATCAAGCCGGGTGAGTGATTTTAGTTCGCTGATCCACTTTCTAACGGCCAGTAAAATCTGTTCTGCTGTTTTATTTCGGCTATCCTGAGACAGGCGTAATGCCTTATCGAGTTGCCGGGCTGCCTGTTTTAAAGGGCGCAGGCGAGTTTCAGGCAGGGCTGTTAACAGCTGCTCCAGTTGCTTATCGAGTGAGGCATCATAACCCTGGAGACCGACAGATAGTCGGCGAATAAGCTGCTCTAACAGTTCATTGCGTTGCCGGGATAATTTATCCTGCTGTTTGGCGGCTTTTTCCATGCTGCGAAAGTCCTGGCTGAGTTGTTGATACCTGGATTTCCACTGATTTTTTTCCGGGATCACGATTTATCCTTTGTTTGCCGCCGGAGTTGAGTCCGGGTTCTGGTATTGATATGACCTGAAGGTTAGCGGCCGTTGCATAGCAGGCTTGAGGCTGAGGGCCTGTTTTATCCTGTTATTTTTGCCAATTCGGACGTTGTGAAAAGCTCTGTAGCAGACGGGCAGCAATGATAATTAAAAAAGACGAAACAGGTTGATTGCACTCTTGTTTTAATCACTGCAAACTGCAATTCGACGACATAGCCAGGGGGGTTATGGTCAGGGAAAATATAAGGATGTATGTAGTGAAGGCGATGCGTTTTTTTGTACTGTTATTGGTTTTCACGGCGGCGCCTGTTCAGGCCTATAACTGGGCTGCAGATGCTTACACGTCTTTTGTTGCCCGGATTTCAAAAAGTATTACCCTGCCTCATAAAGATATGGAGGGTAACGAGTTTGAAACGCACAGGGTGATTTACAACCATCAACCGGTAACCTTCCAATATCAATTCTGGCGTATACGTAAACACTCTGTTTGTGCACAGCTTAAAGGTAGTTTGCTGGGATATTCACAGTGCACTCAGGCGGCCAAACGACTGTTTAGTCAGACCTGCCATTTTTTGCGTAAAAATCCGCGTGACCACTGGAAGTACTATAAACTGAAAAATTTGTACTGTAACGCAGCCGTCGAGTTTGAAGCGGTGATTGGTGGTGTACCAAAATCCGGTGTTTTTAATCGCAAGGTGCTGAAGCGCCGCCAGTTATGTGCTGTGTTAAGGGTGCGCGCGATGACCCTTAGAGATGTAAAAACGGTTGAACTCAGAGATGCAGTTTGCGATGGCGGAGAAATTGATTTCTCCGACTTCTCGATCAGTGACTTTTTAGGCGGTGGTCAGGATATGTCGGTCACCTGGTGATATTCAGTACTTATGTTTGATTGATACAAAAAAGCCCGCAGATGCGGGCTTTTTTATAGAAGATCGATTAAGGACGGTCGGCCCCTGACCTCTTTAGTAAGTCTAAAGTGCTTCTATCTTGGCGTATTGTTCGGCTAGTTTTTCGTAGGATGATTTAAACCCTTCCAGCTTTTCACGCTCTTTAGCGACAACCGCTTCAGGGGCGTTGGCAACAAACTTAGCGTTATTAAGTTTGCCTTCCAGGCGGGATGCTTCTTTCTTAAGCTTATCCAGTTCTTTCTGCAAACGTGTCAGTTCAGCGTCTTTATTGATCAAGCCCGCCATAGGCACCAGCACTTCCATATTGCCAGCCAGCTGGGTAGCTGACATGGGCTCTTCATCACCCGGATTTAGCCAGGTAATGGAAGACAGTGAAGCCAGTTTAGACAGGAATACCTGGTTACTGTCCAGGCGGCGCTGATCTTCATCGCTGCCATTTTTGAATAGTACATCCAGGTCTTTAGCAGGTGAAATGCCCATCTCACCACGAATATTACGAATACCGGTGATGATTGCCTGCAGCCAGGCGATATCTGCTTCGGCATCAGCATCATGTTCAGACTGATCCGCAAGAGGATAGGCCTGCAGCATGATGGTATCACCCTCAACCCCTGCCAGTCCTTTGACGGACTGCCAGATCTCTTCAGTGATATAAGGCATGATAGGGTGCAGTAAGCGCAGGGTTGTTTCTAATACCTGTACCAGTGTGCGACGGGTACCACGTTTTGCTTCAACAGAGGCGTTATCATCCCAAAGAACGGGCTTGGAGAGCTCCAGGTACCAGGCGCAGTAATCGTTCCAGACGAAGTCATATAAGGTCTGGGATGCCAGATCAAAACGGTATTCTTCGAAATGACGGTTAGCTTCTGTCACTACATGCTGCAGTTTGCTGAGAATCCAGCGGTCCGCCAGGGATAGCTCGACGTTCCCCCCCGTTTGCCCGCAATCTTCACCTTCGGTGTTCATTTGTACGTAACGGGCGGCGTTCCAGATTTTGTTACAGAAATTCCGGTAGCCTTCCAGACGTTTCATATCCCAGCTGATATCACGACCGGTGGAGGCCAGTGCCGCCAGGGTGAAGCGCAGGGCGTCAGTGCCATGGGCCGCAATACCTTCTGGAAATTCCTTTTCTGTACGTTTGCCAATCTTAGCGGCCAATTGTGGCTGCATCATATTGCCGGTGCGTTTTTCCAGCAAATCCGGTAAAGCAATACCGTCAATCATATCCAGCGGGTCTATCACATTACCCTTGGACTTGGACATTTTATCGCCGCTTTCATCCCGGATCAGACCGGTGACATAAACGGTTTTGAACGGTACCTGCGGTTTGCCATCTTCATCTTTCATAAAGTGCATGGTCATCATGATCATGCGTGCTACCCAGAAGAAAATAATATCAAAACCGGTCACCAGTACATCAGTCGGGTGGAAGGTTTTCAGGCGTTCGGTAATTTCAGGCCAGCCCAGGGTGCCAAAAGTCCAGAGCGCAGAGCTGAACCAGGTATCCAGTACATCGTTGTCCTGGCGCAGTTCCAGTTCAAGATCCAGGTTGTACTTTTCACGGGCCGCTTCAGGCGATGCCGCTACGTAAACATTACCCTGGTTATCATAAAAGGCAGGGATACGATGCCCCCACCAGAGCTGGCGGGAAATACACCAGTCCTGAATATCACGCATCCAGGCGTTGTACATGTTTTCGTATTGCTGAGGTACAAATTTGATATCGCCATTTTCGACGGCTTCGACGGCGGGTTTTGCCAGCGTTTTAGCATCGGCAAACCACTGATCGGTCAGCATAGGTTCAATCACCACACCGCCCCGGTCACCGTAAGGGATGGTCATGTTGTTTTCTTCGATTTTAACCAGCAGGCCGGCGGCTTCGAAGTCTGCAACAATTTCACGGCGCGCAGCAAAACGCTCCATACCCCGGTATTTTTCGGGAATCAGGGTATCCAGGTTGTTGTTTGGCGTGCCATCACTGTTAAACCCTTCACCCTGATCACGAATATCCGCATTAAAGGTGAGTACGTTAATCATCGGCAGGCCACAGCGTTTGCCGACTTCATTATCGTTAAAGTCATGGGCCGGGGTGATTTTTACACAACCGGTGCCTTTTTCCATATCAGCATGTTCGTCACCCACAATCGGAATGCGACGGCCGACCAGTGGCAGAATCACTTCTTTACCGATTAAATCTTTATAACGGTCATCAGCCGGGTTAACCGCAACGCCGGTATCACCGAGCATGGTTTCCGGACGTGTGGTACCGACGACCAGAAAGTCTTCACCGCCAGCGGTTTTAGCACCGTCAGCCAGCGGGTATGTCAGGTACCACATTTTGCCTTTAACTTCTTTATTCTCAACTTCGAGATCGGAAATGGCGGTATGCAGTTTAGGGTCCCAGTTAACCAGGCGTTTGCCACGATAAACCAGACCTTCATCGTACAGGCGGATAAAAACTTCCTGCACGGCATGATAGAAACCGGCGTCCATAGTAAAACGCTCATTCGGCCAGTCCACGGAGTTGCCGAGGCGACGCATCTGGTTGGTGATTGTGCCACCGGACTCTTCTTTCCATTCCCAGATTTTTTCAATAAAAGCATCACGCCCTAAATCATGGCGGGTTTGGGTGCCTTCGGAGGCCAGTTTACGCTCAACAACCATTTGGGTAGCGATACCGGCATGGTCGGTACCTACCTGCCAGAGGGTGTTTTTCCCCTGCATACGTTTGTAGCGGCTGAGGGCATCCATAATAGTGTGCTGGAAAGCGTGACCCATATGAAGGCTGCCAGTGACGTTCGGCGGCGGAATCATAATGCAATAGGCGTCACCTTCGCCGGAGGGGGCGAAGTAGTTATTTTCTTCCCAGGTTTTGTACCAGGATTTTTCAATCTCGTGTGGCTGGTAAGTTGTTTCCATTAGATTCCGGCTTCTTCTCAAAAACGATCAGGATAATCGCGAAATTATACCGGTTGCGGGCGAGGGAATGTAGGGGCGCTTAAGCGCCTTTCTGATTTTTTGCGGAAAGGGGTATAAAAGAAGTCAGGTTTATCGGGTTAGTTCAGCTCCCGGAGCCCGCATATATGCAGAGCAAGCTCCGGGATTTGCTGTTGGTTGCAATGTTACTGAGCGGATTTAGTTTCTTTTTTAGGCTTCAGGGTTAAGCCTTCCATATAAGCGACATGGTTATCAGGCACATCAATATTGACGACGGTATTTGCCCCGATTTTGCAGTGCTCACCTATGATAATGTCGCCAAAAACCCTGGCTCCGGCAAACAGCTTGGCACCATTTTTTAAAACAGGGGCCTTGCCACCCCATTCTCCGACCGTAACGTGCTGAAAAATATCAACATAGTCACCAATAAAAACCAGATCATTAATGATAACCCCGATGGGGTGGGGCAGGCACAGGCCGGGACCTGCAGGTACGTCAGCGGGAATTTTGGTGTCCGACATAAGGCTTCGAAACAGCCCGGCGCAGATATCCAGCGGTAGCAACAGTTTCCAGTATGCGTTGCCGTGCTTACGTAAGCGGCGCACCCGATAAGAAAAGGTAACCCAAAAGCCAGGTGCTTTGTACCAGCGATGGTAGCGACGGGCATCGGCTTTAATATTCAGGCAGGTATCACTGAGGGTAACAGCCCCCGGGATCCTTGTTTCAGGCGTAGGGTTTGAGTGACTCATAGCGCTCCGGTCTGACGTTTTAGGTGATAAAGGAGTAAAAATGTATTCCATTAGCAGATGGACAGGTCATCTGCTGACGGGTGATTTACTGTTGATGTGGTTGTTTGTTTCTCCGCATATCGTTCATACGCACTTTGATCTGGCTATCCTGATAAAGGCGGTAGTTGCTACGGGTGGCAGCCAGTACGGACGTTTCCTGAACGACGATCTCCAGAATACGTTCAAACCCCAACGCATCTTCCGGGATAGCTAATGCCATGTTGATAAAGACCCGTTGGTGATCCGGGCGCTGCTTACCCCAACCGATACGAATGGGTGCCGCGGTTGTCGCACCGATCAGTGTATGGGGCAGGAATGCGTCTGGTTTGAACTCCCAGAGGAATTGGTCCAGGTGTTCGGCTTCACTCTGATGGTCGCAGTGAATAAAAATCGGGTGGCCGAGTCCCATCACTTTTTCACACAAGCGACAAAGAAAGAGTGAACGGGCCTCCGGTTCGGAGGCCGGCAGGACGTAGAAGTCCGCTTCCGTCATAATCAGTCGGTCGCAGCCAGGTTCATCAGGTGCTGACACAGCAGCGGCACACAGCGACCGGTTGCGCCTTTCTCTTTGCCTTTGCTGTGCCAGGCGACACCTGCAATATCCAGATGAGCCCAGCGATAGCTTTTTGTGAAGCGGGACAGGAAACAAGCTGCTGTAATCGTGCCCGCCGGTGGGCCACCGATATTGCCAATATCGGCAAAATTAGAGTCCAGCTGAACCTGATATTCATCCCATAATGGCAGACGCCAGGCTTTATCGGCAGACTGGTTGCCCGCTTCCAGCAGGCTGTTGGCAAGTGCGTCATCATTACTGAGCAAGCCGGTTGCGTGGTGGCCCAGTGCCACAATGCAGGCACCGGTCAGGGTGGCGATATCAACCACAGTTTCAGGCTCAAAACGTTCGGCGTAAGTAAGTGCATCACAAAGTACCAGGCGGCCCTCTGCATCGGTATTCAGCACTTCGACGGTCTGGCCTGACATCGTGGTGACAATATCACCAGGCTTAGTGGCACCGCCACCAGGCATATTCTCGGCGGCGGCAATAATACCCACCACGTTAAGCTCAAGAGCCATTTCACAAAGTGCGGTCATGGTGCCCAGCACAGAAGCGGCACCACACATATCAAATTTCATTTCATCCATGCCCGCACCGCCTTTAAGGCTGATACCACCGGTATCAAAGGTAATGCCTTTACCGACCAGGACATGGTTTTTAGCGCCTTCATCGGCACCTTTATATTGCATTACGATCAACTTAGAGGGCTGATCACTGCCTTTGCCAACAGACAGCAGGGAGCCCATGCCCAGGCTTTCCATTTCCGCTTCATCCAGTACGGAGACATCCAGTGTTTCGTATTCATCACCCAGAGCAATGGCCTGATCTGCCAGGTAAGCGGGGGTGCAAACATTACCCGGCAGGTTACCTAAGTCACGCGCCGTGCTGACGCCGTTAACCAGTGCAACGGCATCCAGCAGGGCATATTCGCCCAGCTCGGCTTCTTCTTCACTGAGTAGGATGGCAATTTTTTCCAGGGCGACTGGATCAGTTTTTTTGCTTTTAGTCTCGTCATAGCTGTACAGTTCGGCACCGGCCCACTCAATCAGATGTCGAACCTGGCGATAAGGGTCACTGCCGTTATGAATCAGCCCCTCAAGTGCGAATACGGCCTGTTTTGTACGTATGCTTTTAACCAGATCCATTACCGCTTTGATAATTTTCCGGGCGTTAAGATCGCTCAGGTCTGCAGCTTTACCCAGTCCGGCCAGCAGAATCCGGCGTGCACTAATACCTGGCACTTTTTGTAATAAAAGGGTTTCTGCTGTTTTTCCTGTTATGTCGCCCTGTTTGACGATATCGCTGATATAACCCTGGCTGGCGTTATCCAGTGCCCGGGCTGAGGCGGATAACTGACCATCGGCTTCGATGCCAATAACCAGACATTCTGTTTCACAGGTGGCGATATCATCACTGTTAAGGATCTCGAAATCCATGCTGACTCCAAACAAGACATTAGGTACAGATTAAAGGATAATTCCGGCCTAACTATAAACTATTTTTATATCGAACAGAGTAGCTGATGTGATCGTTTTTCGATATTTGGCACGGGAAGTGCTGCTCAGTACGTTTGCTGTTAGCGGTGTATTGCTGCTGATACTGGTCAGCGGGCGTTTTATTCGTTATCTCGCCGGTGCCGCAAAAGGTGAAGTCTCTCCGGATGTGGTATTTGAGCTGATGGCGTTGTCACTGCCCGGGCTGCTGGAACTGATTCTGCCACTGGGGTTACTCCTGGGCATTTTTCTGGGTTTCGGGCGTCTTTATCTTGAAAGTGAGATGGTTGTTCTCAGCGCCTGTGGCATCAGCCAGAAACGGCTGGTGGCTTATGTGATGGGACCGGCACTGCTGACAACGGCTCTGGTTGCATTGCTCAGCCTTTGGCTGGCTCCCCTGAGTGCTGATCGCATCTCTCAGATATTAGATGAACAAAAATCCCGCAGTCAGTTGCAGAGTTTGTTGGTTGGCCGTTTTCAGTCACATCCCGGCACGCGGGGCCGTGTTTCCTATACCGATAACCTGGAGAAAGATGGCACACTGGGGCGTGTCTTTCTGGTTGAGCAATCCATATCCGGAGTACCGGTTGTTATGGTGGCTGAATCAGGGCACACAAGCCAGGAGGGTGAAGCAAGGCAGGAGTTTTTAGTGCTTAAAAACGGCGTACGCTACGAAGGGCGCCCGGGCGAATTGAGTTTTACCCAAACCAGTTTCAGTGACTACGGTGTGCGCATGGAGCCACCGGATACACTCCTGGCCGTGACTAAAGATTCAGCCAAACCCACACTGGAATTAATTGGCTCTGACCGGGCACTGGATCGTGCCCAATTGCATTGGCGTATTGCCTTGCCTATGCTGGCAATCATTGTGTCTTTAATGGCGGTCCCCCTCAGTAAGGTTAATCCGCGTCAGGGGCGTTACGCAAAAATGCTGCCTTCGATTATTCTCTATCTGGTCTACCTGACGCTATTGAGTACTGCCCGTAGTCAGGTAGAAGATGCCAAGGCTGATATCGGCCTGATTTATGCTGTGCATCTGGTTTTTCTGATGATTGCGCTTAATTTCCTGTATGCCGGGCGTTTCTGGGCATTAATGCTGGGCCGCCTGACTTTTTTAACGGCCGTCTTTAAGCGGGGGAGAATCTGATGAACCGTTTGGATCGCTACGTTAGCCGTCATGTGTTGAGCGCTATTGTTATCGTGATACTGGTCATTGTTGGCCTGAGTGTGCTGATTGCCGTGGTGGATCAGATGCCGGATCTGAATACAGGCTATCAATTCAGTAATGCGCTTTATTATGTTGGCATGACAGTCCCCAGGCGTTTGTATGATCATATGCCTCTCTGTGCCCTGATTGGTTGTTTGATGGGGCTGGGTGCGCTGGCCAGCAGCTCAGAGTTGACGGTTATGCGTGCTGCGGGTGTGTCAACTTTGCGCATTATTTCATCGGTTTTAAAGCCGGTGATGCTGGTGGTGGTTGTGCAGATGATCCTGGGGGAGTACGTAGTGCCCCGGGCAGAGCTGGCAGCACAAAGTTATCGCACGCTGGCAGTTGCCGAGGGCAGGAATGGCCGGTCGGGACTGGATCATGGTTTCTGGCACCGTGAAGGTCGTACGTTTTTATATGTGCAGGCGGTAGGTACGAATGATGATATTTATGGTGTGACCCGTTATCAGTTTGATGAGAACTGGTTATTAAAACGTTCGGATTTTGCAAAAAAAGGCACTTATACGGGTGATGGTTGGTTATTGGAAACGATCCGTGGCACACGCTTTCTGGGCGACCGTACCGTAGAAGTCCAAGAAGATGAGGAGTACTGGCGTTCAGGTATGACACCGGCGCTGTTGGCGACTCTGATTATGCCGCCGAGCCGTCTATCTATCAGTGGTTTGTATGCTTACAGTAATTATCTGGAGCAGCAGGGTTTGTCAGCGGCGGAATACGAAGTGGCATTCTGGTCAAAGATGCTGCAACCCTTGTCGCTGACCGGTCTGATGCTGGTGGCGGTCTCTTTTATATTCGGGCCTTTGCGCAGTGTGACAGTCGGGCAGCGCCTGATTGCGGGAGTGCTGGTGGGGGTTTCGTTTAAACTGATACAGGACGTGTTGGGACCGGCCAGTACGGTTTATGATTTGCCACCCCTGATCGGTGTGCTTTTACCTATACTGGCTGGCTACCTGATAGGCTGGCGTTTAATGAGTCGGGCGGGTTAAGTACTTTATTCCGGGGTCGATTTGGAAAATGCACACAAGAGGGGTGTGCATTAATATGCCCTATCAGGTTTATTTTTTTGCAGGCTTTGGCAATTCAACCATGTGAGTTTTGGATAACTGATCGTGCCAGGTCATTTTGTCCTGACTGATAAACATCCAAAGATAACCCAGGCCCGCGCAGCCGAACGAGACCGCCGCAACCAGAAAGCGAATCAGCGCCTGCGTCAGACTAATCGGGCCACCTTCCAGCGTTTGTACACGCAGGCGCCAGGCCATCATGCCCAGCGTCTGCCCATTGCGTGTCCAGAAAAATGCAAAAAATGAAAAAGTCGCCAGAAACAGCACAGTGTTAAACAGGGCTCCTTCAACCGCTTCGCCATCATTGAACGCAACGGCAATAGCTCCAATCAGCATCCAGAGTGCAACAATAAGCATAAAGTCATACACCATGGCGCCCAGGCGTTTAAGGGGCGAAGCTATTTTTAGCTGATCAAATGTTTCCGGAAAAGAGCGTTGCATATCGGGTTTATCCACAGGCTGAGCGAATTCGACAGGCATTCTATCAGGGCTGAAAAAAAATAAGTAGCGGGTGAAAATCACCCGCCTGAATTAATCAACAACAGTTTTGTGTCTCTGTATCATTGTTTAATGCAAACAGAGGGCGAAGGTAAGTGCCCAGCAAGGCACCGGCAAAAGCGGCCACCAGCCACAGCCAGCCATGCAAGCTGCCAGAGATGATACCACCAAGGTAGGCGCCTATATTGCAGCCAAAGGCGATAGTGGCACCGTAACCGAGCAACAGCCCTCCTAAAATGGCAGACAGCCACTGCTGCCATGGCAGGCGCCATTGTAATGAGAATTTACCTGCCAGAGATGCGGCTAGCAATGCGCCCAGAATAATGCCGATGTTAATGACTGAGTAAACGTCATAATGCAGCGGTTGTTCTAAGGCCAGTTCCCGGCCGGGTTGCATCCAGTAAGTCCAGAAATCCAGTTCAAGCTCCAGCTCTAACAACATGGCCAGTTTTGCACCCCAGAGGGGGTAAGCGACAGCTACGGCCCAGGGATTACCGATTAACGCCAGGGTCGCAAAGTTGAGTACGGCAAGACTGATGCCGCCCCAAATGAAAGGCCAGGGGCCACGGAGCAGTCGCCTGGTCAGTGAAAGCCCGGTTCCTTCATCATCCTTTTCTACCTGGCCGTGTTGACGCTTTTCAAGCCAGAGTGTGAGAGCCGCAATACCAGCAAAGACGGCCAGGTTCATCACGATCGCCATGCCCAGCCCGAAATTATCTATCAGTGATACCGGGGCAAACTGTGGTAGTGAGGTCCACCACTCATAGTCTTTAGTTGCCCAAAGTGCGCCTGCGGTAAAACCGATCATGCTGGGAATGGCTCGAAGCTGCCCACCTCCGGCATGGTAAAGGTTGCCGGATGCACAGCCGTTACCCAACTGCATGCCAATACCAAAAATAAAAGCACCCACCAAAACTGAATAACCCAGTGGTCGAATGAAGCCGCGAACCTCCTGTCCGAAGAGTTCTCCGGCAGACAAGGCGGGGAAAAACAGGCCGACTCCGACCGCCAGCATAATCATCTGCGCGCGCAGTCCCCGACCCCGGCGATTAACGATAAAGGTTCGCCAGGCGGTCGTGAAACCAAAAGCAGCATGATAGAGCGTCACACCCAGCAGGGTACCGACCAGTAAAAGTAATGCCTGCTTGTTACTGACCTCTTGCTGGAGCCAGAGTGCGCCACTAATAAGCAGCATAACAGTTGAAAACAGGCCGATTTTTGCTTGGGTCTTTGCTGTGTCGATAGTACTGGTTACGGAGGTGTCCGCATGACTCATGGTATGTCTCTTAAGATAGATCTTGAGTATTTGCTATAAATGGCGAGGCAGTCTACCACAGAGTGAGGAGTGGTGAAAATTTGATCAAGGGGTGGTTTGCGGTTTCTGGCTAGCAACCAGGAACCGCAGGAAGGTCGTTATTTAGTCGAAGATGCTACATATTGCTGGAAATACTTATCAGCCAGAGATTTAGCCGAGGCCAGATCTGATTCACTGAGTTTCATAATCAGGCGCTGCTCGATGGCCTGAGCGGTGTCATTACCCAGTTGTGCGGCATTGTGCATCCAGGCATAGGCCGCTACATTGCTGTCGTGGCTTTTGTCACTGCCGTGGTCGTTGGAGTAGAGGGTGCCAAGGAAAAACAGGGACTGGGTATAACCCTGTTTGGCGGCCTGGAGGTACCAGCGTTCTGCGGCTGCAAAATCCTGTGCGACCCCGGTGCCAAAGTTATAGGCACGGCCGATATGGTGTTTTGCGGCAACCAGCCCGGATTCAGCGGCTTTGCTGTACCAGCTGAAAGCCAGGTCCGGATTGCGCTTCAATCCGTATCCAAACTCATTCATCATGCCTAAACGGGCCATTGCCCCTGCATCACCCGCCTCTGCTGCCGGGCGTACAGTTTTTAATTCGAGCTGGTACTCTTTGTTTTTCAGGGCGCGTAAGCTGTTTACGCTATCCAGGTGGCCGATGTTAGCGCCTTTGGTATAAAGGCGTTTTGCTTCTTCAACGTTCTGGTCTACACCCCAGCCGTTTTCGTGCATTTGCCCCAGAAGGTTTGTGGCATCGGCATTGCCCTCTTCAGCCAGTGGCGTCAGCTCTTTTTTAGCGGCCGCGTAATCCTGGTTTTCAAATGCGCGTACACCTTTGCCAAGATCGGCGGCAAAGACTGCAGTAGAGTTTATGCTGAGCAGCAATGCTGCTGTAAAAAGTGCTTTTTTGTTCATCGAAACGTCGCCCATAGCTGGTTCGGGTTCAAAATTTGGCACCTATTATAACGGAGCCGGCCCTGATGAGAAAATGAACAGGATGAGCAGCAAAACAGAGCTATCTGTACCCATTCGGATAAATTGCTGCTTTAGGATGTTCTAATATAGCGGAGGGATTCTACAGCAAAAACCTGACAATATGCAGCCACTACCGGCGGGCTGTTCTGCATAAAACGCATTTCTTGATATAAATCAGCGGCTATCGGACCTGCTATAGCGGGTGCTTTTGTCATCAGTGATGCTGTATCAGGTTATCTGTTTGCTACCGGAGCCACTATTTGCTGCCCAGTAACTCAATCATATAGCCGTCAGGGTCTTTGGCAAAAGCGAGTATGGTCGATCCATGTTTCATGGGGCCCGCCTCACGCACCACTTGTCCGCCTTTGGATTTAATGGCATCACAGGCGGCGTACACATCGTCAACTTCGATGGCAATATGGCCATAAGCATCCCCTAATTCGTAACTGTGGTTATTCCAGTTGTGGGTAAGCTCAAGCACCGTGCTGGTTTCTTCATCGCCGTAGCCAAGAAATGCCAGGGTAAATTGCCCGTCGGGATAGTCTTTACGGCGCAACAGACGCATGCCCAGAATGTCTGTATAAAATGAAATTGATTTTTGCAGATCAGTGACCCGCAACATGGTATGTAGAATGCGCATTAGGATAGTCTCCTGTTGTTCTGCTATATTTACTTGATGTTATATCGATTTGTACCAAATGCTTTAGTATAACCAGTATAAGACTGATGTTTTATAAGCGTTAAGGGAAGGTGTGGTTATGTTTCAAGATATGAATAAAACATTAAGCCAGTCAATGGAGCCGTTTAAAGACCTGGTGAATATTCAGACCAAAATGCTGGAAGAGCTGACACGTCAGCAGATGGCTTGTACTAAATCTTGTATCGAGGCCACGATTCAGCAAACCAAAGAAATGCAGATGTGTCAGACACCGGCAGATCTGATGAGCCTGCAGCAGTCGTATGCTAAGCAAATGGAAACTACCTTAAAAGATGCCAGTGAGCATAATATGCAGGCACTGGGGGAGGCACGGGTTGCGATGGAAAGGCTGACCCAGGATGCGTTTGATGCTTTTGCGTCTAAGAAATAGACAGTAGTTTGTGTGAAAGAGGCAGCCGAAAATGGCTGCTTTTTTATGTCTGTTATACTGTGAAAAATTTTATTATTAATTGGATTTAATAGCCCGGATGAGTCACAGAATTGGTTTGTTTTACGGCACAACAACAGGCAACACGGAAGATGTAGCCAGCCTTATTGCTGAGTGCTTAACGAATTTTGAGGTTGAGCAACACGATATCGCCGAAGAGGGTTTTGAGTGTGCCGCTGATTATCAGCAGTTGATTATCGGTATCCCCACCTGGGATTTTGGTGAGTTGCAGGAAGACTGGGCCGACCTTTGGGAAACCCTTGATGAGATCGATTTCAGTGGTCGTACCTGTGCTTTGTTTGGTCTGGGTGATCAGGTGGGTTATGCCGAGTGGTTCCAGGACGCGATGGGTTTGTTGCACGACAAGCTGGTACAGCGCGGTGCAACGATGGTGGGTTACTGGCCGAATCAGGACTATAAATTTATTGCCTCGAAAGCGCTGACAGAGGATAAAAGCCATTTTGTCGGGCTGGCTATCGACCAGGATAGTCAGTCAATCGAAACTGAAACCCGCATAGCCACCTGGGTTGCTCAGGTGATCTGTGAATTTGAGTTGGCCTGAGCACGTTTTTTCTGTTGTCTAAGATTCAAACAATCAGCAGTTTCAGGTAGAATATCCGCCCTTTTTCGAATCAGCGAGTTTGAAGCCCGACGATGGAAATTAATCCAATCATCAACAGCCTGAAAGATATCTCCGAACGTACAGCGACCCTGCGTGGCTATCTGGATTATGATGGCAAAAAAGAGCGCCTGGAAGAAGTTGAACGTGAGCTTGAAGACCCTTCCGTGTGGAATAATCCGGAAAACGCCCAGAAACTGGGTAAGGAGCGCTCGACCCTGGAAGGCGTAGTTTCCACGGTTGATACGTTGGAATCCGGTGTGGTGGATGCTCGCGATTTGCTGGATATGGCCGTTGAAGAAGACGACGAAGACACCGTAGCGGAAGTGGAAGAGGAAGTGGCGGGCCTTAAGGGAAAGCTTGAAATCCTTGAATTCCGCCGTATGTTTTCCGGTGAGGCGGATGGCAATAATGCCTTCCTGGATATTCAGGCCGGATCCGGTGGCACTGAAGCCCAGGACTGGGCCGAGATGATGCTGCGTATGTATCTGCGCTGGGGCGAGAGTAAAGGGTTTAAAACCGAGCTGATTGAAGTCTCTGCCGGTGATGTGGCGGGCATTAAAGGGGCCACTATTCGCTTTGAGGGTGAATATGCGTTTGGCTGGCTGCGTACAGAAACCGGTGTTCATCGTCTGGTACGAAAGTCACCGTTTGATTCCGGTGGTCGTCGCCATACCTCGTTCTCTTCGGTTTTTGTCTCGCCTGAAATTGATGACAATATCGAGATTGAAATAAACCCATCGGATCTGCGCGTGGATGTTTACCGTGCATCGGGTGCGGGTGGTCAGCACGTTAACCGGACCGAATCGGCTGTGCGTATTACTCATGAGCCTTCCGGTATTGTGGTACAGAGCCAGAGCCAGCGCTCCCAGCATCAGAACAAAGATACCTGTATGAAGCAGTTACGCTCTAAGCTCTATGAGATGGAAATGCTCAAGCGCAGCGAAGCGGCTCAGGAAACAGAAGATAACAAAGCGGATATTGGCTGGGGCAGCCAGATTCGTTCTTATGTATTAGATGACCAGCGCATTAAAGACCTGCGTACCAACGTGCAGTCCTCAAACTGTGACAAGGTACTGGATGGTGATCTGGACTTGTTTATTGAGGCCAGCCTGAAGGCCGGTCTGTAATTTTACGTATTCTTAAAAGGTTTCTACCCGATGTCTGAGAACATTCAGCAGCAAGACGAAAATCGCCTGATCGCGGAGCGCCGTGAAAAACTGGCTGGCTTACGCGAACAGGGCAATGCATTTCCTAACGATTTCCGTCGTGATAACTACGCACAGGATTTGCAGGATGCTCACGGCGAAAAGACCAAAGCCGAGCTGGAAGAAGCTAATATTCAGGTGAGTGTTGCAGGGCGTATTATGCTGAACCGGGGTGCCTTTATGGTGCTTCAGGATATGACCGGTCGTATCCAGTTATACGTGAATAAAGCGGCCCGCCCGTTTGCTAAAAGCCTGGATCTGGGTGATATTGTGGGTATTTCCGGCCCGCTGCATAAGTCAGGTAAAGGTGACTTATACGTTGAAATGGAATCTTACACGCTGCTGACTAAAAGCCTGCGCCCGTTGCCGGACAAGCACAAAGGCCTGCAGGATACCGAGATTCGTTACCGCCAGCGTTATGTAGATCTGATTACTAATGAAGATGCGCGTAAGGTTTTTGAAACCCGCTCTAAAATTGTTTCCGGTATCCGTAACTACCTGACCGAGCGTCGTTTTATCGAAGCTGAAACACCCATGCTGCAGGTGATTCCGGGTGGTGCAACGGCACGTCCGTTTATTACCCATCACAATGCACTGGATCGTGATATGTATCTGCGTATTGCGCCCGAGCTTTATCTCAAGCGTCTGGTTGTGGGTGGTTTTGAACGTGTTTTCGAGATTAACCGTAACTTCCGTAACGAAGGCTTATCCACCCGTCATAACCCGGAATTTACCATGATCGAGTTCTATCAGGCCTATGCGGACTACCGTGACCTGATGGATCTCACAGAAGAGATGCTGCGCACCGTAGCGCAGGACGTACTGGGCACGACAACTATCGTGAACACCGTGCGTAATGACGAAGGCGAAGTGCTGGAAACATTCGAATACGATATGGCGAAGCCGTTCCAGCGCCTGAGTGTATTTGACTCTATCCTGCACTTTAACCCGGATATTAAAGCCGAAGCCCTGGCCGATGATACCGCTGCACGTCAGATAGCAGAACGTCTGGATATCAACGTCAAAGACAGCTGGGGACTGGGTAAGGTTCAGATCGAAATCTTCGAGAAAACCGTAGAACACCGTCTGGATCAGCCAACCTTTATCACCGAATATCCAACCGAAGTGTCACCCCTGGCACGTCGTAACGATAACAATCCGTTTGTGACGGACCGTTTTGAGTTCTTTGTGGCCGGTCGTGAACTGGCCAATGGTTTCTCGGAGTTAAACGATTCTGAAGACCAGGCTGAGCGTTTCCAGGCCCAGGTGGCTGAAAAAGATGCCGGTGATGATGAAGCCATGCATTACGATGCGGACTACATCAACGCCCTGGAATACGGTTTGCCGCCCACGGCGGGAGAAGGTATTGGTATCGACCGTTTGGTGATGCTGTTTACCGACTCAGCCTCCATTCGGGATGTGATTTTGTTTCCGGCTATGCGCCCGCGTAACGTTTAAATGTATTTGCTAAAAAGGCTGCCAGATGGCAGCCTTTTTTGTTTCTACAGGTACCAAAATTAAAGGCAGGCACTATGAGCTGGCTGTTCCCGCTTAATAAACGTAACTTTCCCGGTAAGCGCTGGCTGGGTATCAGCTTACGCACATTACACCTGATTGGCATTGGCGGCCTGGCGGGTGCTTACCTTTATCAGTTGCCGGAATCGCTTTGGCACAATTATCTGATACTGGCCGTTGTTACGGGTTGCCTGATGGCCTGCATTGAAATCTATGTGGACGCTATCTGGTTATTACAACTACGTGGGCAGGCTATTTTTATTAAGCTGCTGCTGTTATCCACGGTATTTTGGTTGTTTGATAAACCTCAGCCAGAGATATATTTTATAGTGATGATTATTTCGGGCATTGTGGCCCACGCGCCGGGTAAAGTGCGTTATTACTCGCTTTGGCATCGTAAAGTGCTGACCCGTGAGGATATAACCATTAAAAACTGTGGGGGAGACTGAATGATGAGCGATGTGCTTAAGGCCGCACCAGGCTGGAAAACAAGCCTGAGTACCGAATTTGAACAGCCCTATATGCTTCAGCTCAAGACCTTTTTGCAGGATCAGAAAGCACAGCATAAAGTCATTTATCCCCCTGGCTCAGAATGGTTTCATGCGCTGGAAACTACCGCGTTGGAAGACGTGAAAGTGGTTATTCTGGGGCAGGACCCGTATCACCAGCCTAATCAGGCGCACGGCCTCTGCTTTTCAGTCCGTCCCGGCATTAAAATTCCGCCTTCACTGGTAAATATCTATAAAGAGCTGGAAGCCGACTTAGGCATCAGCCCTGCAACCCATGGTTATCTGGAAAGCTGGGCGCAACAGGGTGTTTTACTGCTGAACAGTGTACTGACGGTAGAGCACAGTCAGGCGGCTTCCCATCAGGGAAAGGGTTGGGAGCAGTTTACCGACCGTGTTATTCATCTGGTGAACGAGCAGTGTGAACATGTCGTTTTTATGCTCTGGGGCAGCTATGCCCAGAAAAAAGGGGCTTTTATCGACAGCCAACGACACCTGGTGCTTAAAGCCCCTCATCCCTCACCGCTGTCTGCGTATCGCGGCTTTTTTGGCTGCAAACATTTCAGCCAGGCCAATGCGTATCTTAAGGCGCAGGGTCGCTCACCAATTGAATGGCAGCTGCCAGCCGGGGAAAGCTAAAGCAGGCTGTCTTAAGACCGAACTAGATTCCTTTGCTTGGCTATATAGCAGGAGAAAAGATGAGAATATGGGACATTGATCCGGGGTATTTGAATCGCCAAAGCCTGTTAGGTAAACATCGGGAACTCCATGGCATGGTTTCAATTATTGCCCACAACAAAAGGGTTATTCACGTCACCCTGAGGCCCTTCGTTGGCTTAGCTGTGGCTGGGTGTTGCAAAACGGCACCGGCTGTTTGCCGAAGAAATGCACTTAAGAGGTTATGTAGATAAGTCACCGGTTAGCCTTAAGGAAAATGCAGTACAGTGGCCTGATAGCTATATCGATGAGTCTTTTCGGCAGTTTGAAATACTGAGGCAGAAGTATCAGTACAAAGCTTCCGGGCGTATAGCACTCCCGGTAAATGCACAAAGCCTGTGGAAACAGCATAAATATTCAGTATTGGCGAGAGACGTTACAAAGAGATCGGACGCCAGGTTTCGGTATTAAGTTTGGATAATGATTTTTTGGAGTTGGCGACAACACTGGTCGAAATATTAAGAATTCAGCCTTCTGAAGGTGGCATCAGGAACGCTCTGCAGCATATGTGGGGTTACGTGTCAGCGCTGGAGGATACACCACAAGGTGTGTTTGAGCAGTGGTCGTTAAAAGAACTCTTAAGTGAAATACAAAGCAGAGCTCTGAAACACTAAGAGCCTTATCTGACCTCGTCGGCGGCGCTGGGTGAACTTATGGTCTGGATCGGATCTGAATCTTAATAGCTCTCCTGTTATGTGCGCTCTAAACACGACCGTTCTCAGTGGTGATGTCCATGTCTAAAGCACCATCCCTCGTTTTTTACCGTTTTTTACCGTTTTTCTGTGATTTTCTTTGAGCTTCGAGCTTTGATTTCTGATTGGGGGGGGAGTGTGGGCGCAGTGTACTAACATATACAGGTTAGCTGTTTGCCGTGGATTAAAGGAGGTAGTAAACATGCCAGAAGAAAAGGGACAATGCCTGTGTGGCTCGGTTCAGGTTAAAGTCAACAGAACCCATAATCATGTGGATGCCTGTCATTGTGGCATGTGCAGACGGTGGGGGGGTGGTCCGTTTATTTCAATCAGATGTGCGGATCAGGTGGTATTTTCAGGTGAGGCGCGCATATCGGTATACGATTCATCTGAATGGGCTGAACGTGGTTTCTGTAATCAATGTGGCAGTCATTTGTTCTACCATATTAAAGGCAGCAATGAGTATGAAGTACCTGCGGGGCTTTTTGAAAATCAGGACGGTCTCAAGCTCGATTTACAGGTGTATGTGGATAAAAAACCTTCGTTTTATAGTTTTGAAAATAAAACAAAAGAAATGACAGAAGAAGACGTCATTCGTCAGTATTGCCCTGAAAAAAACCTGAAAAAACCTGAAAAAACCTGAAAAAACCTGAAAAAACCTGTAAAACGTGCTCTGGAGAGCTGCAGACTGCTTGAGAAGCACAAAAGAGCACAAAAGGGGTCAGGTCTTGCTTTTTGCGTTCAGGGCCAACAGCGGGGTCAGGTTCAAGCCAGTACGCTTTCGTGTTACCGACACAACTGGTGCTAGACTAAGAGTGATACTATAGTGTCACTCTTGGTTTCGGTGGAGCAGCCAAAATGAAAGTAGAAGTTGTCACCTCGCTTAAGCGTCAAGCAACAAAAATTCTTGCCGATCTGCATGACTCAAAAGAGCCGGTCTTAATCACAGAGCATGGTAAGCCGTCAGCATATCTTGTGGATGTTGAGGACTATGAATTCATGCAGAATCGTCTCATGATTCTTGAAGGCATTGCACGTGGCGAACGCGCTTTAGCAGAGGGGAATGTGCTACCTCATGAAGAGGCTAAGGGCAAACTATCGAAATGGCTGAAATAGTTTGGACGGAGCCTGCTTTAGCAGATCTAAACGATATTGCTGAATACGTCGCTTTAGATAACGTTGTGGCAGCAAATAGCTTGGTTCAAACCGTTTTAACCAAAATAGAGCGCTTAGACACTTTTCCTGAATCAGGCCGAATAGTTCCTGAACTTGAACACTTAAAGTATCGTGAAGTGGTCATAAGTCCTTGCCGTATATTTTACAAAATCGAGCATGACAAGGTTTATATTCTTTTCGTTATGCGCGAAGAAAGAGACTTACGAAAGTACCTGCTTAGTCATCTGAACAAATGAGAAAGGGTCAGGTCTTGCCTTTTGCCTAGAATGAGAAAGGGTCAGGTCTTGCCTTTTGCCTAGTAGGTAACGTGGGGTCAGGTCTTGTCTTTTGTCCAGGAAAAATTGCTAACCGTATTTAAAGGGGACAAGGAATGTCCAGGCCACTCAGGATTGAGTTTAACGGGGCTTTATATCATGTAACCTCCCGGGGTGATGGCAGGGAGGATATCTATCTGCAGGATTCAGATAGGACGCTATTTCTCGAAACGCTGGCACAGGTGTGCGAACGTGATAATTGGGTTGTACATGCTTACTGCCTGATGAGTAATCATTATCATCTGCTGCTTGAAACTCCGGACGGCAACTTGTCACAGGGAATGCGACAGTTAAATGGTGTATATACTCAGCGTTTTAACCGTCAGCATCAGCGCG
>JBMYOX010000047.1:0-28315 GCA_049599735.1 Pontibacterium sp.
TCCTTAATATTACTGTTACAAGACCAGAGTATTTCAGAAGACAGTTTCTGTAGTCGTTTTACTTCAAGGAAAAAGCGAACCCTTTTGGCATCAGGCACATTAAAAAAAGGCATTTCTACAGAGTAAAAACCACAGGCTTTCATGTTGTCCATATCGTAGGCAAAAACCCATAGCCGAATCTGTTCTTCGAGATCGTCAAATTCCTCTAATAGCTCTGATAAATGACTGATGACTTTAGCGGGAATCTGTCCTTCCTCCTTACTTTGCAGGGTTAACAGATCCCATATTTTGTAAGTTACGCCGCCTGACTGACCTTTAACTGAGAGGTGATCTTCATCTGGTTTTTTAGGGTTATAACCGTAGGGTGTTAAGGGGTGCGACCATGTACCACTGTAGTTACAGCCATAATTTTTTGTTTTATATGCTGTCACAAACAATGTGCTTAATTCACCGCTAATATCACAGCGTGCCTCACCTTCTTCAGGTAACAACCGAATACGCCGTGGCGTCGCCCAAAACATATGCAAAGGATGAACATCTTCGGCATACACTTCCGAATTTTTACTTTCACTGGTTTTGGTGGGTACTAACCATGGAAATAACTCACCACTGTGAAAATCCGGATCATCATATTGCCAATGCTCTCGGTTGATCACGTTAAGCCATAGTTTTTCCCATAAGCTAGCCGCTGTATTTTTTGACATAATCAGCGTAGTTAAAGGCCCGCCACCACGTAATCCTGTTCTGTGGCCCTGACCACCAGTGGGGGCATTAATTTGCAGTGTAAACAGTGCCATCACTGCCATTTCTAATGACATGCACTTGCCCACCCCACGCTTCACAAAGTGATCGGTATTTAGCTTTAAAGCATTACCGCCCGGCGCTTCAATTAATAAACCTGATACGGTTGTGGATTTTGTTTCTTCCAGCAGGTCAAGGTCCTGCATAAACAACGCCCCGTCACCCGAGACATTAAAAGCATGTTTAACGGCACAGAAGGTTGCTTCTAGTTTGTCTAAGGTCGGGGGTAACTCAAATAGCTCCACCCAGGCATCTGTATCATCTGGCGCATAGGTAGTTTGCAGTAGCCCTATCAGTAACTGGTATGCTGCACCCTGAAAGTCAGCACGCGGAAACGCTAAATCAACAACATCAGGATCCGCTAAATATTTGACAGGTAAAGATTTTATGGAGCCATCCCGTAACCGCATCGGCACCCATGAACTGGTCAGTAAATTCATATTTCATCCCTAATAAAAGCATTATTTTCTTAGCCGGTACGTTCCCCGCCTATTGCGGAGATTTTTCTGCGACTAAAAATCCTTCACGGTCACTGTAGCTAAAGCCGCTATCATTCACCGCTAACCAGCACTGCATATACTTTGCCCGTTTATTCTTTTTCTTAAATGCTGTCTCTGCTGCCAAATGCTTACCAGACATACACGCCAACTTATCTGCAACATGTTTTGCCAGTTTGAGCGTGCTTAATTGAATAGCAAAAAGAGGGTCACCGACCAACGGCTTAATCGCACCATCTTTGTACTTAACAAGCAGGATCTCTACTGTTTCAATATCAGAATAACGAGTGCTAATATCCGTTGCGTCAGCAAACCAGGCAGGGTGACTTTTATGGTTATAACCTCCTTGCCAGTTTAAAATCTGACCTTTACCCTGATGTGCTTTTAGACGCTTCTCGGCTTTATAAGCCAGTTCGTCATCAAAGAATGCTTTCGGAGTGTCTAGTTGTGCCTGATCGCTGTATACCGCTTCGATCAAATCCCGGGCATTATCCGGCATGGTAAACCCACCCAATTCACGGAGTTTTTTCACACCTAACCATAATTTTCCCGGGCTTCGGTAAACATACTGCGTATTACGAAAGCCAGCTAACAGCCAGTTTTTATCAGGGACATCTGACCACTCTGGCGAATGCACATAAAGAACCGGGGATGGTCGGGTGTCTGCAATATCCTTTTGATAACAGGCATTGTGATCCCGGGTATGGCGATGTAAACGCCCGGCACGCTGGATTAAATCATCAACAGGGCAGATATCGCTGATCATTAAATCTGCATCAGCATCCAAACTTTCCTGAAACACCTGCGTTGCAACTAACACCCGGCCTGCCCGCTCATTTTTTGTGCTTTTCTTACCAAATGTGTGCATGACATTTTTTTCTATAATCTGTCGATCACGTAATACAAACCGACTATGAAAAAGCGAACATTTTTCCGGCTCATCCAATCGTTCGGTCAAAAGGCTATACGCACGCTGTGCATCAGCAACAGAATTTCTCACCCAAACCACAGATTGATTTTCCTGGATTGCTACCACAATTAGCTCGATAACCCGTTCTTCAGAGTGTACAAATTCAACAGCGACATGGCGGGTAACATCAACACGGCTTGTTAAAGGGGTTTCTGATACCGGATGCCCTGTTACAACCTGTGTTGCTAAAGGAAAAGAGCGACTACGCGTTAAATTAATATTGTCTGCAATCACCTGCCGCGACCAAATCTGGCACAAGCGCTCACGCTTTTTAAGATCAAGTGTCGCCGTCAGTAAAATCACACTGCCTCCCTGATGCAGATGCATAAGCAACAGACATTCAAGCAACTCAAACATAAATTCATCAGCAGCATGAACTTCATCAAAAATGAGTACTTTTCGATGCAACCCAAGCAACCGGATTGATTGATGACGCCTTGGTAATACAGCAAGTAATGCTTGATCAATAGTGCCCACCCCAACAGGGGCTAATAGCGCTTTTTTACGAGAATCTGATAACCATTCATTACAAAACAAACTGGCTGTTGAGTCTTCAGGGCTATAATTCTTATCATCCGCGCCACTCACCATGATGGCTTCTCTGAAGCGACTATCCATCTCCCGCGCACCATGAGCGAGTACAATAGAAGGCTTGCCTGCTTCGGCACTCAGCATATTTAAATAATGCTTACCCACACGATCAAACATCGTATTGGAGGTAGCCATTGTTGGTAAGCCAAAATAAAAGCCATCCGCTTCACCCTTGGCCATCAAACGGTGCGCCAGCGTTAAGGCAGCTTCAGTTTTGCCTGAGCCTGTAATATCTTCAAGAATGAATAACTGTGGGCCATCACCCAATACAACATCCTGAGTCCAGCGCTGTAAGGGCGTAGGCTGAAAGCCAAAATGATACTCAACTGACCTGAAAGGCTGAACGGCTAATGCTTTATGAATGTCAGTTGCCGATAAGGCCGCCTTAGCTTTTTGTAGTGCCTGCTGCCAATAACTTTCCAGACCGATAGTTGGATCATCTATATAAGGGAAATGGTCACGACCAGAACCTAACCAGTCTGAAAGTGTTGATACACCGGCAATGTGCCAGCTCACTTGTTTAAATTTTTGTAACCAACTCTTACTACCTAATTTCTCTAACGGTAGTTTCACCTTAAATAAATTAACCATGGCTTCAATAAACAACTTAGAAGCTGATGTATTGTCAGGTTCGATAAAATCTTCTATTTCAATATTCTTATGTAATATAGGCTGCCCATGATGTCCAAGCGTACAATCCAACACTTGAATTAGGCCTTTATTTACTGCCCGCTTTTCAGAGCCGGATAACCCCGATAAAGCGGGAATTGTAGATAAGCCCTCTTTTACCGCTTGATGCCAAAAATAATAACCCAGCATGTCGTGCCGATAGTTTTTACCATCGTAAAGACACCGTGCTTTAGGTTTGACTAAGAGAGTAGCGGGTAACTCCACCAAGGCTTGAAACGCTGAGGCAAACTTGCCCAGATCATGTAAAGACAGCGCAAAAGCCAATAACTCACGCACTTGATCCGGAGTTAACTCTAGCAACTCAGCCAGCTCCCGGCACAGAGGCTTTTCTGGATCTAACAGCAACCACCCAACCGCCGCTACATCCAAACAATGATAAGCCAGCAAATGGTAGTCTGCTCCCGACTGTTGAGGGTCTTTTTTTGCTTTACCCCAGTACTGAAAATAACTCTTTGGCATCTGCTATACATCCTGTTTGGTAGTGGCCATCCATGGCGCATCCTGTTCCCTGGTATCCTTTACCTTCTGCGTTCATCCTTATCGTCATCCTGACGACTGCATTTGAACCCGTGCAGTTATTGCCCTCAATACTGTATCTATAAACATGTCCTTTTTTAGAACAGGTAGGGTTTTATCTGTTTTAAACTTTCAGGGGTAATAATGATCTGCTGGGCTTCTGCGGTACTGGCATAGTGGTCAAGTCGTAACCGTTGCAGTAAATAAGAGGCTAAAGCAGCCCTGACAGGGATGCTTCGCTGACCCTTTTCCATTTGAAAGTCCAGCTCAATAATCCGGCGCTGGTTAGCTTCCAGCCGCGGATCCGGCGCTATAATCACATCCAGCCAGGTATTCCATTTTTCGTCCTGTTCAACCGCTTGAGTGGCAGGCCCTTCAAATTCGTATTCACCATTAAAACGAGATAAAACAAAATCCAGAAATTTATGATTTTTCTCGCACCAGGCACGCACATGCCAACGTGTACCGTTAAAAACAATGCAGTGTGGCGAAATAATTCGAGCTTCATAGTCAGGCGATGACATGGAAGTATAACCAATATCCAGCCGCAATTTTTCACGTATAGCACGCATAATCGGTCGTACTAATACCGGGGATATATTTCTGAGAGGGGCTTCCAACAAGGCAAAACCTGTTTGATTTACAGACAGGTAATCACAGTAACAACTGCGCGCGAGTGTCTGGCTATATTCATCAAAACTCCCCTGAGAAAAAGCCGGAGAAAAGTCAACAGTAGGACAATAACCTTTAAGGGATGCATCGTATTGGAGGTTTAGGGGCATTATTGCTTGATAACGGGCAACAATTTCGGAGGCTTTCTGGCGGCCAACTCCTAATATATTTTGTAAATAGGTGCTGTTAATACGCCCTTCCCACAGGGCAAATACTTCGATGATGCGAAAACTTTCACTTTCGATAAAACTAAATTCAGTGCGGCCACCATCCATAGTGCTACATCCTGATAAATCAATACGTTATAAATCAATACGACAATTTAATGGATTATTGTCAATAAATACAGGAAATCATTTCGCCTATTCCACTTCGCCACGATAAAAAAAGGGATGACAACCGTCACCCCTTTTTAATACTTAACCCGTTAGTACTTAACCCGCTCTTACAACCCTAGTCTGTTACCAGCGCGATACGCACGGCATCCAAATGGATACGTGCTTCGCCCAGATAAAAGGCCAGTTGTTGTTGCAGTTTTTCCTGATGTTCGATTTCTTCACTGCGTACGTTCGGGTTTACTTTTGCCAGTGCCTGTAAACGTTCCAGTTCTGCACCTTGTAAACGGTTGACGTTTTCCAGTGCGGTCTGAATCGTTGCTTCGTGCAACGGTGCCACCAGGGATTCGGCTTTATCCACCAGGCCCTGGATCTGTTCGCGGCCATGACGAATCAGGTTTTGTGCGGTGGCACGGCGTACCCGTTCACCCAGTTTATCAAAATGGGCGCGGCCCAATACGGCGCTTAAATCGGTGCCGTTGCTGTCTACCACAATACGTACACTGGAACCCGGCAAATAACGGGAGACCTGCAGCGCTTTAGGCGCCGCACAATGTACCCGGAATACCGCTTCCAGCAATAAAGTGCCCGGTTTTAACGGCGGCAATTTCATGGTGCAGACGGCGGTGTTACCAAAGTCGCTGCCTAATACCATTTCCATCACACCCTGAACCATCGGGTGTTCCCAGGTCATAAACTGCATATCTTCGCGGCTTAAAGCTTCTGAACGGCGATAAGTCGCGGTCAGACCTTCATCTGGCAAGCCAGGAAAGTGATGGTGCAGCATGTGATCGGTTGGGTGCAGTACGATGGAGTCCTGACCGTGAGGCTGCTGGTCAATACCAAACTGATCAAAGACACGTTCCATATAATCGCTGAGCTTCAAGCGGTCGCTGGCGTTTTCCACATCGGCAACAACTTCGCCTGCTTTAGGGAACACACAGGAGTTAAGCTCCAGCAAGCGGTCACGCCCGTCCTGCAAAGCCTGCATTGTAGCGTTAGTTTCCTGATGGGTGGCTTCCAGCAGTTGTTCCAGCGCGTCAATATCTGAGCTGTCCTGCATCTGCTCATAAAGCTCAGTGGCAAACTGTAAAAACAGTTGCTGGCCAGCCGCACAAGGGCGAGAGAACAGATCAACCCCTTCGTCATACCAGCGCAGCAATACGTCCTGCGCGCTATCTTCATAATAAGGTACGTGGATCTGCACGGTTTCAGTTTGACCAATACGGTCCAGACGGCCGATACGCTGCTCCAGCAAGTCAGGATTCAGCGGTAAATCAAACATCACCAGGTGATGGGCAAACTGGAAGTTACGGCCTTCACTGCCGATTTCAGAGCAGACCAGCACTTGTGCAGTATCTTCATCATCCGCAAAATAAGCGGCGGCCCGGTCACGGTTAATCAGGCTCAGGCCTTCATGGAAAGCAGCACTGCGAATACCAACACGCAGACGAAGATGATCTTCCAGCTCGATAGCCGTGGTTTTATGAGCACAGATCAGCAGGGTCTTTTCGTAACGGTGCTCTTTTAACCAGGCTTCCAGCCAGGCAACACGAGGATCTTCCTGTAACCACTGGCTGCCCAGAACCCGCTCGGGGTGCATCTGGTGTTCGATGGGCTCATCCGCCTGTTTCAGGGCAAAGATATCCGGCGCGGGCAACGGGTAAGTCTGTAATTCACGTTCGGGGAACCCGGTAACCGCTGCACGGGTATTACGGAAAAGTACCCGGCCAGTGCCGTGCTGATCCAATAATTTATCGATGCAGGCTTTTACCGCAACCTGAGGTTCTTCCAACTGCAAGCCAGATAACAAGGTATCAACGGCCGCCTGATCCAGATAATTCACCAGCAGTTGCTGTAAACCTGTATCTTGTTCCAGCCGGTCACCAATATCATCATTTTGCAGATGCTCAACCAACTGGCTGACCTGTTTATAACCGCCCTCTTCTTTGCGGAAATCAGCCAGGCTGTTGTAACGATCCGGATCCAGCAGGCGCAGGCGGGCAAAATGCCCTTCCAGACCTAATTGTTCGGGCGTGGCTGTTAACAAAAGCACACCCGGAATTTGTTGTGCCAGGGCCTCAATGGCCAGGTACAGATGGCTGGCCGCTTCTTCGCTCCAACCCAGATGATGGGCTTCATCCACCACCATCAGATCCCAGGTCGCAGCCATGGCCTGAGCATGACGTTCCGGGTTTTCACTCAGAAAGGACTGGCTGCAAAGAATCAGCTGTGCCGATTCAAACGGGTTCTCAATACCGGAGGCGTCCATGGTCAGACAGCGCATTTCATCCAGCACCGTAAAGCGCAGATTAAAGCGGCGTAACATCTCCACCAGCCACTGATATAAAAGGCTGTCGGGCACGGTAATTAGCACCCGCTCAGCACGGCCGGTGACAATTTGTTGCAGTAAAATCAGGCCTGCTTCAATGGTTTTACCCAGGCCGACTTCATCCGCGAGTAATACTCTTGGCGCGTGGCGTCCTGCAACCTGGCTGGCAATATAAAGCTGATGAGGCAGGGGCTGAACTCGCGCACCCAGTAACCCGTATACCTCTGACTGCTGCTGGGCATGCTGATATTCCAGAGTATCCAGGCGTAGCTGATAGGCTTTTAACTTATCAATCTGTCCGGCAAACAGGCGGTCTGTTGGCTTGATAAACTGCACAAAACTGTCCAGTTCGATTTCAGGCACGACCACTGTATCACCGTCGTCCGTCTCTCCGATATAAATCAGGCAGCCATTATTATCGTGCCGCTCTTCAATACAGAAGCTCTGGCCTGATGTATTAGCCACCGTTTCACCGATTGCATATTCAACCCGGCTGATAGGCGCGTTATCAACGGCATAGGTACGTTCTTCTTCTGATGCCGGAAACGCCAGGGTCACCCGACGACCATCCGTTTCAACGACAACACCCAGGCCGAGTTCGGCTTCTGTGTTACTGATCCAACGCTGACCTGGTATGTACTGGGAATGTGCCAAAATTTCTGATTCCGTTACTGATTTAGCGATACAACTTAACGATACAAGCTGAGAGGGTGTGGATAATAGGCTTTTCCTCCCCGGCTTTCAAAAATAGTTTGTTCCGACTGATTTTTTTCGTCAAGCCCACCTGTTTTAGATATGATGTAGCTCTAGTACGTATCCTGATATAAGGGTAAAACTAAAAATACTCGAAAATCCGTTTTTAAATGGTTTTTCACAGGCCGACAATCAGTGTATTTAACGGACAAACAGCACCTTAAAAAATACACCTGTTTATCAGGCACAGAGCCGGAATGCTCTACAGGGATACCCAGTATAGGAAACCTAAATGGGCACGGCACGCCGTAGCTTGGATTATTTTCAGTATTGCATTAATCGGTAGCTGTCTTGTGAGCATAAAAGTCTTAAATGATCTGCTAAGTGACCCCTTACACGCTACATCGGTATCCACTGCACTCACCGATGCAACGAGTATCATGAGAACCCACCAGCTCAGTTCTCTGCTGGTCATCGACGCTAAGAAGCCTGTTGGCATCGTAACTGAACGTGACATTCTCAATGCACTGGTGCGAAATATTCCGGGTGATCAGCCTGTCTCTGCGGTCATGAGCACACCGGTTTTATCAGCCCCGGCAACAACAGAGTTCCGGGATGGTTATCATCAGCTGGCCCTGCACAATATCCGTCACCTTTTAGTCACTGATTCGGAAGGAAAACCTTCCGGCATTGTCAGTGAAAGTGATTTCCGTAACCACCTGGGTACCGCTTTTATCTCTCGCCTGAAAGATATTCGCGGCCTGATGGGCAGTAATACCCTCACTCTGCCCTATACCACACCGGCATTATCCGCCATACAAACGATGGCAGCTCACCGTTTTACCTGCATTATTGCAACCGATAATGACAAACCCTGCGGCATTCTCACAGAGTTTGATGTGATTGGACTCTATGACAATAAAGCTATCACTGAAGAGACATTACTCAGTCAGGTAATGATTTCACCGGTCAAAACCACTCCTGAACATACACCAGTACCTGTTGCGCTGGATATGTTGCTGCAAAACAATATTCGCCACCTGATTGTCGTTAATGACAAAAAACAGGTGGTGGGGCTGGTGACCGAGCACGATATTGTCGGCCAGATAGAAATCGAATTTGCGGGAAAGATGCGCTCGGAACAGAAAGTCACTCAAACTGAGCTAAGACGCTATGAAAGCCAGCTACATGCCATTTTTGATACGACCAATATTTTTCTGACACTGCTGGATCCTAAAGGCCGTATCCTGGAACTTAATGAAGCCGTCCTTAAAATGAGTGGCTTTACCCGTGCCGGTGCATTAAATAGCCCGCTGTGGGAAACGGTCTGGCGGTCAGACGACCTGACACAGAAGCAAAACTTACAGCGTGTTATTCGTGATGCTTGTCAGGGTCTGAGCAGCCAACTAGATACGGTACATACGGATGCCCTTCAGCACGTTCATTACTGTGACTGTCACTTTCAACCCATTATGGGTGAAGACGGTGAAGTTGAATATATTCTGGTTGAAGGCCTGGATGTCACCGATCTTAAAATCAGTCAGCAGCAACTTAAACACCTGGCCTTTTATGACCCGCTAACCAACCTGCCCAACCGGGCATTGCTTTCTGAGCGCATGCAGCAGGCGCTGAAACAAACACTCGACACCGGACAGATGCTGGCAATCGGCTACCTGGACCTGGATCACTTTAAACCCGTCAACGATACCTTTGGTCACGATGCCGGTGATCAGCTATTAATTGAAGTCGCCCATCGTCTGCAAAATGCCTCACGCCATAATGATACAATTGCGCGCTTAGGCGGTGATGAATTTGTGCTGCTACTGCCCGAGCTCGAAAGCCACGCCCAGGCAGAAGATGTCATTAAGCGTATTCTGGCCAAAGTAGCCGCCCCTTATCACATAGAGGGCCACAATGTTTCCATTTCAGCCAGTATCGGCTTGACTCTTTACCCTCACGATAACTGCGATGCAGACAGGCTGCTGCGCCATGCAGATCAGGCCATGTATTGCGCCAAACAACAGGGGCGTAACCAGTTTTTCCTGTTTGATAACGAAAAAAACAATGCCATGGATAGCCGACTGCTATGGATTCAGCAGGCTGCTCATGCGCTGGAGAACGGGGAATTTCTGCTGCTTTTCCAACCCAAAGTTAATATGAGAACCGGACAGGTAATAGGCTCAGAGGCTCTGCTACGCTGGCAACATCCGGAAAAAGGTCTGTTATTGCCCAACCAGTTTTTACCGGAGCTACAGGGTGACCCTTTGATGGCGCTACTGGATGACTGGGTACTGGAACAAAGCATGTTACAACTGGATCAGTGGCACTTGCAGGGCCTTACCCTTTCGGTGGGTGTGAATATTTCAGGTCAGCAATTACAGGAAAGCGGTTTTGTTGAAAAAATAAGAAAGCTGCTGGCACGCCACCCCCGGCTGCCCTCAGGCATGCTGGAATTGGAAATTCTTGAGAATACGGCGCTGGAGAATATCTCAGAGGTTGGCAATATTATCAGCCAGTGTCGTGCGTTGGGTGTGGGCTTTGCCTTAGATGATTTTGGCACCGGCTATTCCAGCCTGATCCACCTGAAGCGCCTGCCTGCGGATACTATCAAGATAGACTGTAGTTTTATCCGCGATATTATGGATGACCCGGATGATCTGGCCATCGTTGAAGGCATTATCGGCCTGGCAAACGCCTTCCGCCTGAAAGTTATTGCCGAAGGTGTCGAAGATACAGCCCAGGGGCTTATGCTGTTGCACCTGGGCTGTAGTGTCGCTCAGGGATTTGGGATCTCCTCCCCGATTACAGCAGAACAACTGCCAACATGGGTGCAACAATATAAAGCCGATCCGGCCTGGCATTCGACAACCAGCGTTCGGCTACCGACTAAAAACTTCCCTCTGCTGGCCGCCAGTGTTGATCACCGCAGCTGGGTTAGTCGCATTATGGCGTATATTAACGGTGAAACTGCCGAAATCATGCCTGATGATTCTCTGAACCATAGCAAGTGTCGATTTGGTACCTGGTTTAATAATGAAGGTTATCAGCAATTTGGTGGCACCCCTCACTGGCAGGAAATCGACACTATTCACAAAGCCATTCACGCACAAGCTAACCAAATGCTGGCGATGGTGAAGCAAAACGAATCAGAGACAGCACGCTCTCAGGTACCCTCACTGATAGAAAAACGCGATAAACTGCTGATTCTGCTCAGCCAGTGGTATGAAGATTTACCACAGGCAGTATAATCCCCGTCATCAAGTCACCCCTGTCTTATGCCCACAGAGCAACTGCCATGTCATTTATCGACCTACAATTAGATCTTGAGCTGGTACAGGCACTGGCCGACAACGGCTTTACCAAAGCCACTGAAATTCAGGAAAAGGCCATTCCCGAAATTATGGAAGGTGCCGACCTGCTGGCATGCGCAGCTACAGGCACCGGCAAAACCCTGGCCTTTGTATTGCCCGCGCTACAACACCTGTTGGATTATCCGGATGCCTCAACAGACTCACCTCGCATTCTGATTCTGAGTCCGACTCGTGAACTGGCCCGCCAGACCCTTCAGGTTATCGAGAAACAGACCACCCGTACATCTATCCGCAGTGCACTGATGGTTGGCGGTGTGCCTTATGGCATGCAGCAACAAGTCCTGATGGAAGGTGTGGATATCCTGATTGCAACACCGGGTCGTTTACTGGAACTCGATGAGAAACACTGGCTGGACCTGTCCCTTGTGCAGATGCTGATTATTGATGAAGCAGATCGCATGCTGGATATGGGCTTTATTGGTGATATGCGAAAAATCGCCAGCCTGACGCCTGACGAACGTCAGACCATGATGTTTTCTGCGACCCTGGAAGGCGGTCAGGTTGAAGTACTGGCCCAGGATCTGCTTAACGAGAATGCCCGATCCCTTGCACTGTCACCACCGCGGGGCCTGGCTGGCAATATTCAGCAAAGCATTTACCTGGCCGATAACGATGAGCATAAACAGGCGCTGCTTAAAGCGCTGATCACTCAGCCTGATATCAAGCAGGCGCTGGTGTTTGTTGCCTCACGTAACCAGGTTGATACCTGGGTCAGCTATATTCGCAGCCTGGATATTATGTGTGATGGCCTGCACGGTGAACTACCCCAGGGCGAGCGCACCACCCGCCTGAAGCGGATGCGCCGTGGCCGTCTGAAAGTACTGGTTGCCACTGATATCGCCGCTCGGGGACTGGACCTGCTGGATATCAGCCATGTCATTAATGTGCACCTACCCCGTAAAGGTGACACTTATGTTCACCGGGCCGGACGTAGTGGCCGTGACGGCAGCGCCGGTTTTGCCTGGTCGCTGGTAGATACTAACGACTGGCAAAATCTGGGCCGTATCGAACGTTATCTGGGCCAAAGCCTGGCGCGGAAAACCTGCGAGGGACTGGAGCCAAAACGCTCTATGCCCAAAGTGGTTAAAAAATCGAAGCCCAAAAAGAAAAAGACTGCGGCCGCTAAAAAAGCAACTAAGCCCAAGACTAAAGCAAAGAAGAAGAGCTGATATGACTGTCAGCGTCACAGGGTTTAACGGCCCTTAGTGCCAAACTCAAAATGCCTAACCTTTTCAGAGTGTTCTAACCGGATCTATTATGAGCAAGCAACCCCAGATCATCGCTTATCAGGGCCACCCCGGCGCCTACTCCCACTTATCCTGCAAACGTGCTTATCCGGAGATGGAGGCTTTTGCCTGTGAAACCTTTGCTCAGGCTATGTTTATGGTGGAAGAAGGACGGGCCGCACTGGCAATGATTCCGCTGGAAAACTCAACAGCAGGCCGAGTGGAAGAAATCTATCGCCTGATGCCAAAAACGGCCCTGCATATTATCGGTGAACATTTTGAACCGGTTAATCACTGCCTGTTGGCTCTACCGGGTACCCGTATTGAAGATTTAAAAACGGTCTCTTCACACCCTCAGGCGCTCGCCCAGTGTTATGACCATATTAAAACACTTAATCTGACACCCATTGCCAGCTTAGATACGGCAGGCTCTGCCTCTGCGCTGGCAGAAACAGGCAAAAATCAATTTTCTGCTATTGCCTCCAGCCTGGCGGCAGAACTCTATGACCTGGAAATATTGCGCGAAAACTTTCAGGACAAACAAGGCAATACCACCCGCTTTATTATCCTTTCACAGGAAAAGAAAACACCTGTTGTTAACGCCACAACGGCTTATATGACCACCATTATGTTTACGGTGCGTAATATTCCGGCCGCGCTTTATAAAGCCCTGGGCGGTTTTGCGACTAATGGGGTTAACATCGTGAAGCTGGAAAGTTATATGGCTTCAGATACGATGAAAGTATCCAGTTTCCACCTGGATGTCGAAGGCCACCCGGATGATAAAGGCATGCAATATGCGCTGCAGGAGCTGGACTTTTTTGCCAAAGATGTTCGCATGATGGGTACTTATAAAGCACACCCTTTCCGCTATCAGGATAATATCTCTGTCGAGTAAGCAGCTGCACAAAATTTCCTTACAAAGAACTACTAACTACCGATAAATATAGACCAAAGTGTTATTTTGCAGCGCAGCAAAAAAACCCATACTCGAAGGGTAGTTGATGTTTCTTTTTAAAGATTATCAGTTGCATCCCGTCTTCAACTCTGTCCACTCGCAGAGTTAATACACTTTCAGCCCTTCCCCTGTGGAAGGGTTTTTTTATTTCCCCGTTTATCTTTTTATCGCCTGCTAGACAGATCTAAAATTACCGCCTAATATATACGTATATCCATATATAAGAATATAGCCATGAAACAAGCCCTAACAGCTCCCCAAATACTAAAGTGCATGGCAGATAACCTGCGATTACGCGCCTTATTGCTCATTCATCAGGAAGATGAGCTTTGTGTCTGCGAACTAACTGCAGCCCTGGGGGAAAGCCAGCCAAAAGTCTCCCGGCACCTGGCACACTTACGCAGTCACGGCTTGTTACTGGATCGGCGTCAGGGGCAATGGGTGTTTTACCGGCTTAATCCGGCATTACCAAACTGGGCATGCACAACCTTAAATAACCTCCGTCATGAAAACCCTTTGCTGATTAAAGCCGATAGTGCCCAGTTAAAAGCGATGGGGGAACGCCCAGCACGCACCGCACTCTGTGATTAATAAAGTGCCGTATCCGGACGGATGTTTGGGTAAATAGTGAGGTAAACAGGATGTTAGAAATTTTTACACGGCTCGCAGATGAATTAATCTACAACCTGCTGGGGTTTGACCCGAATAGCCGGGCAGGCAACGCACTACATTTCTTTGTGGAAGACACCACCAAGATTTTTGCCCTGCTGGTCGTGATGATTTATATCATCGCACTGGCGCGAGCCTCCTTGAATATAGAACGGGTACGGGATTATTTATCCGGAAAACACCGCTTGTTTGGTTACCTGATGGGCGCCTCTTTTGGTGCAGTCACCCCTTTTTGCTCCTGCTCCAGCATTCCGTTATTTCTGGGCTTTACCTCAGCGCGCATTCCCGTGGGTATTACCATGGCCTTTCTGATTACCTCCCCGCTGATTAACGAAGTCGCAATTATTTTACTGGGCAGCCTGCTTGGCTGGAAATTCACTTTGCTTTATGTGGCCGTAGGAATGGGCGTGGGCATTGTGGGAGGATTATTTCTGGATTTAATCCATGCTGAAAAAATGCTGCAACCTTTTGCTGCTAAAGCCTTTGAAAAAGGAACCGCAGTAACGGCCTGCTCTGATCAGTCAAACGTTAAAACAACGCTTACACTTAAAGCACGTCACCAGTTTGCCTGCGATGAGTTAGCTGAAATTTTTGGCCGGGTCTGGAAATGGGTGTTTATTGGTGTAGGCCTGGGTGCAGCATTACATGGGTATGTCCCGGCTGGCTGGGTTGAAACTCATCTAAATAGTGAACAATGGTGGTCTGTGCCTGCGGCTGTGGGGCTGGGCATTCCTTTGTACTCTAACGCCACCGGCATTATCCCGATTATGGAAAGCCTGATCACCAAAGGGCTGCCTGTGGGTACCACCCTCGCGTTCTGTATGAGTACCGTTGCCGCCAGTTTTCCCGAGTTTATTCTGTTAAAACAAGTGATGCAGTGGCGTTTGCTGGTCATTTTGTTTTTTCAGTTATTACTGTCTTTTACCCTGATTGGCTGGATTTTTAACAGCCTCTCCATCCATCTGCTCTGATTAAACAAGGTGCCTGACATGAAAGAAATCAAAGTACTGGGAACCGGTTGTACAAAATGTACTAAAACCATCGAGATCATCCAAAAAATCACCGATGAACAAGGTATACAAGCCTGTGTCATTAAAGTGACTGACCCCGAAACTATTATGAACTACGGCGTTATGTCGACCCCGGCTGTTGTGGTTGATGAAATTCTGGTACACAGCGGCTCAATCCCGCACCGCGACCAGATTATCAGCTGGCTATCTTAAATCCCCTTTACTCTCTTCAAGCTACAGGAAACACATATCAATGAGTATCAAAGTAGGCATTAATGGCTTTGGCCGCATGGGCCGTCTGGCATTGCGGGCAGGCTGGAATAACCCGGAACTGGAATTTGTACAGATCAACGATCCGGCCGGAGATGCACAAACCTTCGCCCATTTGCTGAATTTTGACTCTGTTCATGGCACTTGGGATAGAGAAGCAATCGCAACAGACGATAGCATTCAGATTGATCAGCAAAACCTCAGCTTCAGCCGTAATACAGACGTTAATCAAACCGACTGGTCTGGCTGTGATCTGGTAATTGAAGCCAGTGGCAAAATTAAAACCGTAGAAAAACTGAATGCTTACCTCGAACAAGGTGTCGCACGTGTATTAGTGACCGCACCGGTTAAAGAAGCCGGTGCACTTAATCTGGTAATGGGCATTAATGAGCATTTGTTTGATGCCTCACAGCACCGTATAGTCACAGCCGCTTCCTGCACCACCAACTGCCTGGCACCGGTGATTAAAGTGCTGCATGAAAACGTTGGTATTAAACACGGCTCGATGACCACCATTCACGACATTACCAATACCCAGACCATTCTGGATGCACCCCATCAGGATTTAAGACGCGCCCGCGCTTGTGGTATGAGCCTGATCCCAACTACAACAGGTTCTGCCAAAGCAATCACCGAAATTTTCCCGGATCTTAAAGGTCGCCTGAACGGTCATGCCGTACGGGTGCCTCTGGCTAATGCGTCTTTAACCGATATGGTGTTTGAGCTCAACCGTGCCACAACCACTGAAGAAGTAAACCGCTACTTCCACGAGGCAGCCGAAGGTGAACTTAAAGGCATTCTGGGTTATGAAGAACGACCACTGGTATCTATCGACTACCGAACGGACCCACGCTCCAGTGTGGTCGATGCACTTTCTACCATGGTTGTGAACGATACCCAGTTAAAAATCTATGCCTGGTACGATAACGAGTGGGGTTATGTTAACCGTACCATTGAGCTCGCCCGCTATATTATGGCAAGCGCTTAATGTTTAGAAACTTATCAGCCGAGGTACGCCAGTACCTCTTTGTAACCGGTAACTACTGGGCTTTTACTCTGACCGACGGCGCGCTGCGTATGCTGGTGGTACTGCATTTCCACCAGCTTGGTTACAGCCCGCTGAGTATCGCCCTGCTGTTTGTCTTTTATGAATTCTTTGGGGTTATCACTAACCTGATTGGCGGCTGGCTCGGTGCCCGAATTGGTCTGAATAAAACCATGAATGCTGGTCTTAGCCTTCAGCTCATCGCCCTGCTGATGCTCACCGTGCCTGTGGGCCTGCTCACCGTGCCCTGGGTGATGGCTGCTCAGGCATTATCGGGCATCGCCAAAGACCTGAACAAAATGAGCGCCAAGAGCTCCGTCAAGCAGTTGGCTAATGCTCAGATCGAAGGCCACTTATATAAATGGGTAGCCATTCTGACCGGCTCCAAAAATACCTTGAAAGGCCTGGGCTTTTTCCTCGGCGGTGTCCTGTTGTCCCTTGCCGGTTTTACCGGTGCAATCTGGATAATGATTTTATGCCTGGCTGTTGTACTGCTTATGAGCCTGCGGTATCTGAAACAGAACCTGGGCAAAGCTAAAAACAAACCTAAATTTACTGATATTTTCTCTACCAGCAAAGCTGTTAACCGGCTCTCTGCCGCCCGCCTATTTCTGTTTGGTGCCCGGGATATCTGGTTTGTGGTTGCCTTACCGGTTTACCTCAGCAGCAGCTTTGGCTGGGATCACTGGGCTGTCGGCAGTTTTCTGGCAGGCTGGATTGTGATTTACGGCTTGGTTCAGGCCGCTGCGCCCTGGATAACCGGTCGGCGTAGCGGCACCCCACCCGATGGCCGCAGCGCCTTAATCTGGGTTTTATTGTTAACCGGCGTACCTGTACTGATTGCGCTGGGGCTGGTGATTAATCCTTATATAGCCCTGCTCGGCGGATTAGGCCTGTTCGGCATTCTGTTTGCGATTAATTCATCCCTGCACAGCTATCTGATTGTCAGTTATGCCAAGGAAGAAGGTGCATCTATGGATGTGGGTTTTTATTATATGGCCAATGCCATGGGCCGTTTAATTGGCACTTTGCTTTCAGGTGCTTTGTTCCAGACCTGGGGCCTTGAAGCCTGTCTCTGGGCATCCACCCTCTTTCTGCTGATTACCTGCGGTTTATCGACCGGACTACCGGTACACAAAGTGGCTAAGGCACAATAAGCCACCCTGGTGTTCCCCACCGTCATTCCCTCGCAGGCGGGAATCTATTTGCGCAGGACTTTTGGATCCCCGCCTTCTCGATGACACGAGAAAAAGAAGCAGGTGTGACAAGAGAAAGTAAGCGGAGATGACAAAACAGCAAGCAAGGACGATGGGGAGGGAAGTATTACAAAATTTATCTATTTAATCAGCTTAACCAGCTCTTCCAGGGATTGAATACGCAGGTCTGTCAGTTCAGGCCAGTGCCGGTCGCGGCTATCCACATGGATGGTCATACAACCCACTGAACGTCCCGCTTCAAGATCGTAACTATAATCACCGATCATCACAGCGGCGTCAGGGTTTTCGCCCCATTGCTGCAAAAGTATTTTAAGACCCTGATCATCGGGTTTAGGGCGGGCTTCATCACGACCGATGATATTGTCCGGTTGGAAAAAACGGGCGGCGCCAATCGCCTCTAATGATCGAAGCGCGATATCACGGCTATTTCGGGTGAGAATACCCAAAGGGAAGTTTTTCCGATACAGGCAATCCAGCAGCATCAACGCACCAGGAGCAGGCCGGGCCAGGGCAGCGTAATGATGCTCCCACTGGTCCAGTTGTTTCAGCAACGTGCAGCGCCGGGACGCCGGGCTGTTTTTAATCGTAGCCAGTATATCCTGCTCAGGCTCCATACCCAATTCGGCGCGGATATGTGCAAAATCATGCACCGGCTCGGTCAGGGTACCATCCAGGTCAAAAATCCAGACGGTACGCGCCTGTAACGGCACCCCGGCGAACAACCTATGCACTACTTACCGGTAGCAGGCATCGTCAAATGGATCCAGCGGGTTCTCCAGCATTTCGTCTGAGCTAAAGTACAAAATACGTCCTTCAAACTTCAGTTTTTTGCTGGCAAACCAACGATCCAGCTGCTCTACGCCGTCAGTGCTGGCACTGACTTTTAAACCGCTGCGCAACAGGGAGTATAAGTAAACGCCAAACATACCGGCGGCCACGCCCAAAAAGAAGTTAGAGGTCACTGCAAACAGTAACGCCAAAGCACCTGCGATCCAGATTTTGCTCGCCTTTGTTGTAACGTAGGCACCCCGCGCCGTGTCGTAACGCTCTTTCAGGCGAATATAACGACGAAAATTTTGTTGAATGTCAGACTTGTCAGCTGTTGAGAGATTTTGTTCCATGGTTCATCCTTGCGAATGTTCTGAGTGATTCTTGTGGTTTATGGTTTGAGTATAACCAAGCCGGGGAGAAACGTCCCCCCGACTAAAGTTTTGCTTTTAATTACAGGCTCTTACTTACAATTTCAAACACATCCTTCGAAAGATCATCTGTATCGAGAATGCGTTGCAGTTGCTCTTTCATCATAATCTGACGCGCTTCACTGTATTTACGCCAGCGGGTCAGCGGTGTCAGGAGGCGTGAGGCGACCTGAGGATTCTGAGTATTTAACTCAATAATACGGTCTCCCAGGAATTGGTAACCTGAGCCATCTTCCGCATGGAAGTTAACCGCATTTTGGCCACAGAATCCACCAATCAATGAGCGTAATTTATTTGGATTTTTCATATCAAAGGCCGGATGTTGCATTAAGGCCCCGACCTTAGCCAGTGTCCCTGCTTGCGGATTACTCGCCTGAATCATCAACCACTGATTAACTACCAGAGATTCAGCCTGCCACTGATTATAAAAACGATCCAGTAACTTATTTGCCGCCTGTTCAAAACGGGAGTGCACCACCAGGGCCAGAGCAGCGGCCTGATCCGTCATATTATCCGCATTTTCAAACTGGCTTTCCGCCAGCGCCAGGTAATGCGCTTCGTCCGTGGCCAGTAAATAGGACAGACAAAGATTTTTCAGACTACGGCGCGCAATAGACGTCGCATCGGGTGAATAGTCACCGCTGAGTTCATTGGCTTCATAAACAGCCAGCAACAGGTCTTCCATCTGCAACGCAAGCTGTTTACGCACAAAATTACGGACCTGATGGATCACATCCACATCCACCTGCTCTGCCAGTTCGCTCAGGTAAGCTTCCGATGGCAGGGTCAGTACTTTGGCAACCATCGCCTGATCCAGACCCGGATTATCAAGCACAGCCTGATAAGCTTCCGGCAAACGCTGATCCAGATGCAAGGGTACGCCGTTCTGCACATCGTGAATCAGCTCCTGCATAATATCCACTGCCAATTTCTGGGAAGCATCCCAGCGCGAGAAGCCATCACTGTCATGGGACATCAGGAAAACCAGCTCTTCACGCTGATAAGGGTAATGCAGCTTCACCGGCGCAGAGAAGCCCCGTAACAGGGAAGGCACCGGGCGGGATGGTATATTTTCAAAGATAAAATGCTGCTCAGCCTCAGTAACATTAAGCACCTGCGTAGTTTCACCGCCAGCCAGTGTTAATGCGTTACCCTCAGCATCCAGAAGCCCCATCGCCAACGGGATATGCATAGGCTCTTTATGGGACTGCCCCGGTGTGACCGGGCAGCTCTGAGTCACCTTTAAGACGTAACGCTGCGCCTGAGGATCGTACTCATCGGTCACTTTTAATTCCGGCGTACCCGCCTGACCGTACCAAAGACGGAACTGGGCCAGATCGTAACCGGATGCATCTTCCATTGCCTGCACAAAATCATCGGTGGTGACGGCCTGGCCATCATGGCGTGAGAAGTACAAATCACTGCCCGCCCGGAAGTTTTCTTCGCCCAGCAGAGTATGAATCATACGCACCACTTCTGCACCCTTTTCATAGATTGTCAGGGTATAAAAGTTGGATATTTCGATCACCGAAGCGGGACGAATCGAGTGCGCCATCGGGCTGGCATCTTCGGCAAACTGCGCCGTACGCAACAAAGTCACATCTTCAACCCGTTTTACGGTTTCGGAGTTCATATCTGCCGAAAAAGCAGCGTCACGAAAAACAGTAAAACCTTCTTTCAGGCTCAGCTGAAACCAGTCCCGACAAGTCACACGGTTACCAGACCAGTTATGGAAGTATTCATGAGCGACCACCGCTTCCACACGCTGGAAGCCGGTATCCGTGGTGGTTTTAGGGTGCGCCAGCACACAAGAGGTATTAAAAATATTTAACCCCTTATTTTCCATTGCGCCCATATTAAAAAAGTCTACCGCCACGATCATATAGATATCCAGATCGTATTCACGGCCATAAACCTGCTCATCCCATTGCATAGCATTTTTCAGCGATGTCATGGCATATTGCAGCTTATCCAGATCTTTCTTTTCAGCATAAATAAGCAACTTTACATCGCGGTCTGACATCGTGGTAAAGCTGTCTTCAATGTATTCAAGATCACCAGCCACCAGCGCGAACAAGTAAGCCGGTTTTGGGAACGGATCTTGCCAGGTGACCCAGTGACGCCCTGTATCCGTCTCACCCTGCTCCACCGGGTTACCATTGGACAACAGAACCGGGTAAGCCGCTTTATCGGCTTCTACCGTTGTACGAAACACCGACATCACATCCGGACGATCCGGATAAAAGGTAATACGTCTGAAACCCTCAGCTTCACATTGAGTACAGAACATACCATCCGATTTATACAGGCCTTCCAGGGCAGTATTATTCTGGGGCTGGATACGTACCAGGCTTTCAAATTCAAACTCAGTCGGCACCTGATGAAGGGTCAGAATCTCACCGCTGCGCTGGTAATCTTTCTCCGTCAGCTGCTCACCGTTAACCGACAGGTGACAAAGTGTCAGATCTTCATGGCCAAATAATTCAAAACCGGTGACGCCTGTATCCGCTTCAGGGTTCAGTTTTACCCTGAGTGTTGTTCGAACCAGCGTGTCCTGCTCATTCAGTTCAAAATGAAGATCTGTCGTTTCTATCAGATAAGCCGGTACCTGATAGTCTTTTAAATAAATTGCTTTTGGTGCCTGTGACATATCTGTGTTTTCCATTATTAAGCACTGAACGCAATCTGATAAGCCGTAAATTTGCGCATATTAATCACACCGGTATCCAGAATAAGATACTGCCCCTTGATACCCTGAAGTACACCACTCACCTCAGCGGTTTTATCAAAATTAAAGGAGGTTACTTTCTGCGGATAGTTTAATACCGGATACTTTATTTCAAGCTGATCCGCATCAGGCAAACGCTGCAATGCCTGAAGTCCAAATCGCTGTTCCAGTTCAGACAAACCTTCAGCACAAAGCTCAAATAATTTGTCCCGTTCTGCTTTCAGATCCAGCAAATCAACCTGGCCTTTTAACATCGCCCGCCAGTTGGTTTTATCTGAAACATGCTCACCCAGTAAACGTTCTACCAGCCCCGATTGCTGACGGGTATCCACCCGAAATATCGGCAAAGCCTGAATAGCGCCCTGGTCCATCCAGCGTGTTGGCACCTGATTGCCCCGGGTAATACCTACTTTTACACCTGAAGAATTAGCCAGATAAACATAATGGGCGGTAAAACAATTAGCTTCACCCCAGGCCGGATCGCGGCAGGTGCCTTTATCAAAGTGACATTTTTCCGGGCTCATAATGCACAAGTCACATTGCGGCAGCTTTTTAAAACAGGGATAACAAAAACCCTGGCTAAAACTTTTATTGGTTTTACGCCCGCAGTGAATACAGTTAATTGCGCCCAGCCAGTTCAGCCTGACCGGCTGCCCTATCAGGTTATTAAGCGGAATTTCAGTATCACCCACAGGCAGGCGATATTGCACAGGGTCGGACAGTTCAGTATGCATCTTTTGCAGGATGCCGCGTGCCAGTTCTTGCATAGGGGAAGGTCAGTCTGCGTCAGATAAAATTTTCAGGGTTTGAGGTGCCAAAGGATCACTACCGTGCTGAGTACCATCTTTGCGGGTGCGATCAATATAACCCACACGCTGCTCTGGCGGCAGATTTTCTGTATCGTAGGCGATTACTGCACGCATACAAGTCTCACGCTGCTCATCACTCAGGCGTTTTCCATCAGGCCATTTGCCTAATTCAACTGCCTGCCTTAATGAGCGGTGCATATCCGGTGTCATCGCTTCAATCAGTTCGTCATAGGTCATCTTAAATCCTCCTGTTACCAATACCGCCAGTTTAACATAGAGAGTCAGCACCACAGTATGAATCAGACTTTAAAAATGGGGAGGTTTCTACAGTAAGTCAGCTATCAGGATGACTGACGCCTTCTTGCCAGGCGCTCACCCAGAGACACGAACAACAGGCCACTCACCAGGCCCGCCAGATGAGCCGTATTGGCAATCGCACCAAATCCCAGCCCTTCCAGGATGCCCAGATACCCCAGCGCCAGCCAGACAACCATAAAGCCCATAAGAGCCGTTGGCAGACCAATCCGGGACTGAGGGTTGCGTTTGTCCCACAACCAGGCATAAGCCAGCAGAGCAAAGACCACGCCCGACATGCCACCAAAAAGAGGGCCACTGATAAAATACTGTGCAAGGTTAGAGACCAGCCCGGAGAAAACAACCAGCCCCAGCAGTACCCGCCAGCCCTGAAAGTATTCCACTTTACTGCCCACCACCCATACCCAGAGCAGGTTAAACAGCACATGCATCAGGCCAAAATGAATAAAAACCGGGGTAATCAGTCGCCAGATTTCGCCGCTGTAGAAAGTTTCCATCAGGTCTGTACTGTAGATATGCTCCTGGCGCTGCTCCACATCGGTAATCGTAAACAAACGCAGATTATCGAAATTTTCCCCCATACCCACGAGAAAAGAAATCGCAAGGCTCAGTATAATCAGGCTGATGGTCAGCCAAACCTGGCCAGGAGAAACAGCCACGGTATTCGTGGCAGACGCATGAAAAGAAACCTGGATGCGGCTCAGGTCAGTACCCTGTTTCCACAGTTCATATAAATGAGCAATTTTTTGCGGGTCAACTGTACGAGCAACCCATAATTGCTGACGTTCGTCCGCCTCCAGAATCCGGTGCGGAATTTCATGCTGCCACAAAAACGCCGTAAACTCTGAGAGGTCTTCACTTAGCGAAACATCCAGCACCCTAATCATCAGCCTGCCTGCAATTAATCAAAAATTTCCTTTTTAACATCCACCCAGACGAACTTATCACGCTGAACCCTGGCTTCACCGTCATAACGGTAGGCCACTAACTTACCGAACTTAACTGCACTATAGTCAATGCAGGCAATATTGTCGGTAATAGGTTCAGGCTCACCTTCACGCCAGTAATGGCCGATAAACAATAATTTTTCGTCACGTCCGTAATAGGCCAGATCCGCATAATCCTGTTCGCTCAGCTGCCGCCGGGCAACATGCGCCGGTAAAGGGTCGGGCTGAAAGACAACGTCCGCATAATAAAACGGATTTTCTGCCCAGAACTTAGTTCTGAAAAAATGCCGCCTGAAACCATCCTTACTGATCATGGCTTCATCGTTTGGCAGACGCAAATGAGTCCCCCTCAACAGACGATCCATCAGCACCCATTCCATCGTGCCCTGTTGCGCTGAGCGGTGCAGAAAATCATCATTAATACAATGATCCGGATAACGGGCCTGAAAACGATCAATCAGATCCTGATGCCAACAGGCATGCACCACCCGAAATGTTTCAAATTCCAGAAACAGGGGTAATGAAGCCATCCACTGAAGAAATTCAGCCTGCTCCTCAGGGTAAGCCGCAAACTGCGCCAGGGTTTCATTTAAAATACGCTGATGGCGGGGGTTGTGATCACGCAGGTACTCCATACCAGACCCGGCACGACCGGGGGTGCAGTAACACAGGAAGTTATATTCATGATTACCCATCACAATCTGAGCACTGCCCGCATCCACCATATCGCGCACAATATGCAGCGCCTCACGAATTCTTGGACCACGATCGATAATATCACCGATAAAAATAGCCTGACGCGTCGGGTGCCGGTAAATCCCGCCGCACTGACAGTAACCCATCTTTTGCAACAGGCACTCGAGACTCAGTGCACACCCATGTACATCACCTATCAGGTCATAACCTTGCCACTGATCAGTCACATCAATCTCCCAGCTTGGTGCCCCAGCCCAGTTTCTCACGGCAGGTGCTGTAAAAATCGTAATTCAACGGGTGGATCAGCTTCAGTTTGTGCGGCTTTTTGTGAATCGTAATAGAATCACCAGGCGCACAGTTTATGTGGTTCTGTCCGTCACAGGAGATGGTTGGATACATTTCATTCGTATCACTGATCACAATTTTTAATTCGCTATTACCATCGACCACAATCGGGCGACTGGAGAGCGTATGAGGAAACATCGGCACCAACACCATAGCATCCAGTTTAGGGTGCATAATCGGCCCGCCGCCGGAGAGTGCATAAGCCGTAGAGCCTGTTGGCGTTGAAACAATAATACCGTCAGAGCGCTGGGTATAAACAAACTGGCCTTCAATATAAAGCTCAAACTGGATCATACGGGCAGCCTTACCCGGATGTAATACACAGTCATTCAGGGCTGTCGCTTCGCCAACCGGCACACCATCACGCTTCACAATTACATCGATCAGAAAGCGGCTTTCAACGGTATATTTACCCTCAAGCACTTCGCTGACTTTCTCTTCAATTTCCTGAGGCGCAATATCTGTCAGAAAGCCAAGATTACCCCGGTTCACACCCAGCACAGGCACGTGAGACATAGCTAACGCACGGGCCGCGCCCAGCAGACTGCCATCTCCGCCGACAACGATGACCAAATCACAAATTTCGCCCATCATTTTCTGCTTGCTGACCTGCTGGCCGTGCCCTGGCATCACCTCTGCAATTTTCTGATCCAGCACACAGGTAATACCCCTATCGCCCAGAAAACGAATCAGGTGTTTCATGGTATCAATCACCTGTTTGCTGCCCAGCCGACCTATCAGGCCAACATTACGAAAGTAGTCCATCTGATCTCCCAATTAACCCGGTTACACTGCTTTGAATAGCACTATTATAAAACGATCGGTCTACAGAAAACCTCTGCAGCCCTGCAATCCTCCGGTGTGAATGGCCACAATAGAAGCACCGGGGGAAAATTTACCCTGTTCAATCAAGGAGGTTAAGCGAAACATCACCTTAGCGGTATAAACAGGATCCAGCTCAATAGCAGTCGCTGTTTGAAAACTGTCCATAAAAGCATTAAGAGCCTGCGTACGCCTTCCGTAACCCCCTTCATGCCCCTGCAGATCAAGCTGCCAGCCGCCGGGATCAACCACACCAGCTTCCGTCAGCAGCGTGCGAATATCCCGATAAAGAAATTCAGCTCCCTTTAAAACAGGAATACCCAAAATTTTTACGGCTTCCGGCTTTGCGGCGATTAAACCCGCCAGCGTGCCCCCTGTACCGCAGGCAGACACCACAAAGTCCGGCCGGGGGAGGTCCTGCCAACAGGGCAACCTGAAGATACCTTCAAAACCTTTAACCGCCAAAGCATTACTGCCACCCTCAGGCACAATATAGGCACCGGGGTATTTTTCCAACAGGGTGTGTATAAAGTCAGGATTTTCACGCTGCCGGTAGGTTTTTCGGTTTACAAAATGCAGTTGCATACCCCAGTTTTTTGCATCCGTCAGTGTTGGGTTGGCCGCATACTCCGGCTCCCCCCGTACCACCGCCACCGTCTCTATTCCCATCTGATTACCCGCCCAGGCCAGCGCATGAAGGTGATTGGAATAAGCACCCCCAAAACTCAGCACCCGCTCATAGCCCTGCTCTGAAGCATATTTCAGATTATGATACAGCTTGAACCATTTATTACCGCTAACCTGAGGATGAATCTGATCCAGGCGCAACAGATAAACCGAAAGGGCCTTAGCTTTAAACAAAGGAAGAACCAGCCGTTCAAGCCGAACAGGCTCAGCACACAAAGAATACGACATAAAAAAGCTTGCCTGCCTGCATAAGTCATAAAAACGAAACATCATTCCAATACGGTAGCCCGATCAGTTCAGAATATCATTTAAAACAAGCGCACCGGAGAAAACAATGGAAGACTATATTGAAGAACTACTAGAGAACATCACCGAAGAATATGATGACGATAGGTTTTATGATGATGCCAGCGAGATGTAAACAGGTGGTTAAGCCTCAACTTCAACTTCGCGGCCTGCCTGGCGTTTGATCATCATCGTGCGGTTACCGCCTGAATTTTTTGCCTCGTACATTGCCAGGTCTGCACGCTGAATAAAATGATCCACATCCTCAGTTCCCAAAGTATCCGTCACCCCAAGACTAAGCGAAGTACTAATCACAACATTATTGCCCAACTCTACGCTGTAACTGCAAATATTATTAAATTGCTTGCGGATTCGTTCGGCAACCCGGGCAGCTTCTGCACAGTCGGTTTGTGGCAATAACACCATAAACTCATCACCGCCATATCTGAATGACAAATCAATAGAGCGACAACAATCCAGTAAGGCACGGCTGGCCTCACGCAGAATACGGTCCCCTTCCAGATGCCCTAACTGATCGTTTACTTTTTTCAGATTATCAAGATCAATACAAAGCAAACTGAGTGGATGCTGGTAACGCCCTGCCCGGCTCATTTCAACCGATAACACACTGTAAAAGTGACGCTGATTATAAAGTCCGGTTAACTCATCAGTGATGGATTGCTTTTTCAGCTTGGCCGCAAGGCGCTTTGACTCTGTCATATCATGAAAGAAGCCCACACTGCCCGCCAGACCCGTTGAGTCATGCAAAAGTGAAGCGGAAAGCCGGATGGGAATTTCATGACCCTCAACGCTGAGCATGCGTGTCTCATAGCCTTCAAGGAAACCCGCTCCCCCAAACTCCTCACTCAGCATAAGACGTTTGATTTCGCGGGCATGTTCCCGGCCAGGGTAGATGTTACTGATATGAAGATGCCCGATAACCTGGCCTGCTCTGTAACCCAGCAAACGCTCCGCCGCCGGATTAAACAAACTGACAATGCCATTGGGCTGAATACCAATAACAGGATCAGGGCAGATATGAATCAGGGTATTACTATCAATTTTTTTCATGACCTAACAACACCAGGCGGTGAACTACATCGAAAGAACAGGGAAACCCTGGCAGGAAAACGGCGCATACCAATATATAGTCTATTCCCTGAGATTACTGTGATTATAAAAAAACCACAAGTAAATCAAGGCTAATTTAACTAAAAACAAAAAAACAGGCGACAGGATAATAAAAGAGAAATATTCAAGAATAGTGGTGGGCGTAGACAGGCTCGAACTGCCGACATCCTGCTTGTAAGGCAGGCGCTCTCCCAACTGAGCTATACGCCCACTAAGCGACCATTACATTGTTTCGGTACATTAAAACAACGAACCCTTTTTACATCGGGTTAAAGATGTTGGCGGAACGGACGAAGCTTAAAGCCGCGACTGAACCTGGTGAAAGATGACAGGCAGGTATTCTAACCTCTCGTCTTTCGGTGTTGGCGGAACGGACAAAGCTTAAAGCCGCGACTGAACCTGATGAAAGATGACAGGCAGGTATTCTAACCTTTCGTCTTTCGGTGTTGGCGGAACGGACGGGACTCGAACCCGCGACCCCCTGCGTG
>JBMYOX010000048.1:0-28073 GCA_049599735.1 Pontibacterium sp.
CCTACGCAAGCAGCGCAAAGAGTGCTGGTGTCGAGCGCGGGGTATTTGAGCTTCGCATGGGCCAGCGGCTGCAGGGTCGCACGCCGGCAGGGCAATATATTCAACTAAAAAATGGTAACTGGAAGCGCAAGTGAATACATCTGCGCTCTGGTTTACGGGGGTGTAACTGACCGTCCACTAAGGGCAGGTATATAAGCTAAATACCTGCCCGGTAAGGGCTGCCGGTCAATGCTTTTTCCGGGTCAGCGCCTGGGGCACAAGTTTCTGATAGATGTTTTCCCGCCGGTATCATATTTAGTGCCTGGCTTAAGCAGGCCCTGAATAGATAAAACATAATTTCCATAACAGGGATAGTGTAAAAACACTTATAAAACAAATAGATAGGTTATTTTGAGCGTTTTGACAATGGTAACATATGTTACTAACATGGTTCTGCTTAGTTTGGTGCCTATACAACAAAAAGAGCCGTGATAATGATTAAATTAGAACAGATCCACCATGTTGCCTACCGCTGCAATGATGCCAAAGAGACCGTTGAATTCTATCAAAACGCTCTGAATATGGAATTTCTGGTTGCTATAGCAGAAGACCTTGTACCCTCGACCAAAGAACCTGATCCTTATATGCATCTGTTTCTTGATGCGGGTAATGGCAATATCCTTGCATTTTTTGAGTTGCCCACCAAGCCAAAAATGGATCGGGACCGCAATACCCCTGAATGGGTTCAGCACATTGCATTTCGTGTAAAAGATGAAGCTGCGCTGATGTCTGCTAAAGCGGATCTTGAAGCTAAAGGTATTGATGTACTGGGGCCTACCGAACACGGCATTATCCGTTCCATCTACTTTTTTGATCCAAATGGTCATCGTTTGGAATTGACCTACGAGAAGGGTACTAATGAGCAAATGGCGAAATTAAAAGCAGTAGCGCCTGCCATGCTCGAAGAGTGGTCGCAAACCAAGAAAGCACCTAAACATGCGGCCTGGTTGCACGAAGAAGAATTTAAGAACAGCTAAAAAGGCAACCGCTTTTATAAAAACGCAGCGAAAGCTGCGTTTTTTATTTGTATGCAATCGCAGGAAAATCATGGTGGTGCCTTTCACTTAGTTTTTGTATGTCTAAGGTACTGTTTTGATCGTTTTAAAGGGTACGGAAGTACAACGGCTTGCACACTGTATTAAAAATATACTAATGCCTGGTTATATTGTTTAAACCGAGGATTAGAAATGGATATTAAGTTAATTAAGCCACTGACTATTGTGGCAGTCCTGGCAGCATCCGGGCTTGTGAGTGCTGCAGAAACAATGGAGCAGGCGGCGGGTAAAGAGGTATTCAAGCGCTGTCAGGCTTGTCATTCCGGGGATTCAAGTAAGAATACTTTTGGTCCAAGCCTGACGGGTGTTGTGGGTCGGTCGGCTGCAAGTCTGCCGCGTTATAACTATTCGTCTGCACTGAGGCAGTCGGGTATTACCTGGACTGAAGAAAATCTGCGTAAGTGGGTTACCGATAATGAAAAGCTGGTACCTGGTACCCGGATGCGCCATGTCTCTATTACGGATGCCGCTGAGCAGAGCTACCTGATTGCATATCTTAAGTCCCTTTGAATTACTAAAACAAACACGGCCTTAATTTGTAGATTAATCACAAAAAATCCGGAATTTTCTAGATTCCGGATTTCTTAATCCTGTCAGTAACTCTATGTCACGCCCTGCTAACCCCAAACATCTCTGTTTTTTCTATTCTCTGGTTTATTGCTTGAAGACCTTCCTGGTGCTTTACCTTTAGGCTTTGATGCGGCTTTAGGTTTAGGTGCCGGCGCTTTACTTTTGCGAACATAATTTAAAATCGAAATCGGAACCACTTTTCTAACTGGGAAACCTTCAATTTCTTTTCGGTCAATTAGGTGGTTCAAACGGCTTTCTATAGCACAGAGATTTTTAAAATCGCCCATTGCAACAAAGGATATAGCTTCACCGGTGGCACCGGCACGACCTGTTCGGCCAATACGATGGATATATTCTTCTGGTTTAAAAGGCAGGTCGTAATTTACAACGCGGCTCAGCTTGCCAATATCAAGACCGCGGGCAGCAACCCCGGTGGCCACCAGGTATTTGAGTTTGCCTGACTTAAAGTCGGCCAGAATCTTTTCCCGCATGACCTGGCTTCTGTCTCCATGAATGGCTTCGGCTTCAATGCCACGTTTTGCGAGCTGGACAACCAGTTTGGCGGCGGCGTGTTTTTTCTCGATGAAAATAAGTGCCTGATCCCATTGTTGCTCGTTAATTAAATGGCTGAGCAATGCGGACTTAGTGTCTTTATCTACCGTGATCAGCCACTGATTAATCGTAGGTGCCGATGTGGCTTTGGGAGAAATAGTTATTTCAGCGGCAGGGTTGCCCATTTTGCTATCAGAAAAACCGCTGGCGAGGGCGCGAACGTCGTCGCTCATGGTGGCTGAAAATAACAGGTTCTGACGAGCATCGGGTAAGCGATCAATGATTTTATGGATATCATCACCAAAACCCATATCAACCATACGGTCAGCTTCATCTAATACCAGTATTTCAAGCGCATCAAAATGCAGGGCTCGCTGATAAGCCAAATCAAGCAGCCTGCCCGGTGTGGCCACTAAAATATCAATACCTTCGATTAAACGTTGCTTTTGTGGCTCAGTATCAACACCGCCGTAAACGGCCATCGTGCTTAGGTTCAGGTGTTTGCTGTACTCAGTAATACTTCGGCTAACCTGAACGGCTAATTCCCGTGTTGGAGTAAGAATAAGCGCACGTATGCGCTTGCCACGTAAGGGTTGCGCTTTTGTAAAGAGCTCTAATATGGGCAGAACAAACGCAGCTGTTTTACCTGTGCCGGTTTGTGCGGTGGCAATGAGATCCTTACCAGAGAGAATGAGGGGGATAGCTTGTTTCTGGATTGGGGTAGGGGCTGGATAACCCGCATCGTCAATCGCTTGTACAATAGGATTGCACAATCCAAGGTTTAAGAATGTCATAGAGGCTCGGATAGGTTGTCGTCAGGAGATTAAGACGCATTATAGCAGAGTCATAATGAGGGCCCGCGTAACAACTCCCTGATCAATGTTCTCTGCATCTGTTTTGGTAAATCCGGGTAATAAAAAATGCCAGGCAGTATGGATAACTGCCTGGCATTAGCGTTGATTGCTGTGTTTTCTATTGTTCTGATGCTTGGTCTTAGCCTCGGGCGGGCAGCACAGCTTTCAGTTTTTCGTTCATTTTGATCAGGCAATCTTCAGTTGCATCCCAATCAATACAGGCATCAGTTACTGATACGCCGTATTCAAGGTCGTTCAGGTCTGAAGGAATAGACTGGTTGCCCCAGTTCAGGTTGCTTTCTATCATCAGGCCTACAATAGACTGATTACCTTCCAGGATCTGGTTGGCCACGTTATCGGCCACCAGTGGCTGTAGAGCAGGGTCTTTGCTGGAATTTGCGTGGCTGCAGTCAACCATAATGTTTTTCTGCAGGCCTGCTTTGTCCAGTGCCTGTTCGGTCAGCGCTACATTGACAGAGTCGTAGTTGGGTTTGCCACCGCCACCACGTAGCACAATGTGACCGTAAGGGTTGCCTTTAGTGCGTACCACAGACACCTGGCCTTCTTCGTTAATGCCCAGGAAATTATGCGGATGGCTCACCGATTTCAGTGCATTGGTGGCAACTTCCAGTCCGCCATCCGTACCGTTTTTAAAGCCCACGGCGCAGGACAGGCCTGATGACATTTCCCGGTGAGTCTGGGATTCGGTGGTGCGGGCACCGATGGCCGACCAGGCAATCAGGTCCTGCATATACTGAGGTGAAATAGGATCAAGGGCCTCGGTTGCCAGAGGAAGGCCCAGCTCGGATAGATCCTGTAATAGTTTGCGGCCGATATGCAGGCCTTCCTCGATCTCAAAAGAGTCATTCATGTGAGGGTCGTTGATCAGGCCTTTCCAGCCAACGGTGGTACGTGGTTTTTCAAAGTAAACGCGCATGACCAGATACAGGGAGTCTTTCACTTTCTCCTGTAACACTTTCAGTTTTTTGCCATACTCAATAGCGGCTTCAGTGTCATGGATAGAGCAAGGGCCTACTACGACAAACAGGCGGTGATCTTTACGATCAAGAATGTTACGTACCACCTCGCGTCCTTCCATAACTGCTCTGGCGGCAGCATCTGAAATAGGCATTTGAGCCTTCAGGTCACTGGGATTAATCAGGACAAGATTGGATTCGATATTGAGATCTTCTACACGTGTATCGGTCATTGATGAATTCCTAAAAACAAGCAGTCGCGTCGCCTTAATAATTACGGCCCTTTTTACCATATTAACCGTCTACATATAAGTGGCCATCCGGCTTAGACAGGGCTTAGGTGATACAATCGTCTAAGATCAGTTGACTCTTGTTATTCAGTATAGTTATTTACATATGATAATTAAGTGAGAACTCAATCAGAATCAGGTGGTCAATCAGTCTTGGCTTTTAATATCAGGGATCTTACGTGATCAGAGTGCTTAAGTTTTCATCCATCGTCGTTTTGCTGTTCCAGTGTCTGCTACTAACAGGGCAGAGTGCCCATGCGGGCCTTTTTGATAAAGGAAATCCTTTTAGCAGTAGCGCCAATGACCCTGTGCCCGTGGAGCAGGCGTTTGTTTTTAATTTTGCCCAGGAGGGCAGCCAGCTTGTGCTCAGCTGGACGATGCCAGATGACTATTACCTTTATCGTGACCGGATGACATTTAAGGTTAGCGATAACATCGAGATTGCCGAGCGGGTCAACGCCACGGCAGACCCTAAAGACGATCCGCTGTTTGGTAAAGTCTGGGTCTATCACAATCAGGCGCAGGTGGATTTAACACTATCCAGTTTAACGGATCAGGCCAGCGATGGTACGTTGACGGTAACCTATCAGGGTTGTTGGGAAGGCGGTATTTGTTACCCACCGGTCACAAAAACGGTTGATCTGTCAGCTATTCAAAAATTTGTCCCCGTCGCGGTTAGCGCTCCAGTTTCACAACGCGCTGAAACTGATCAGACAACACCCGATACGACTGTGCAGCCGGTACTCAGTGAGCAAGATAAGTTTGCCCGGCTGTTGAGCGGCGAAAACTTACTATTTACCCTGGGGGCTTTTTTTCTGGCCGGTCTGGCACTTTCTTTCACACCTTGTGTGTTTCCCATGATCCCGATTCTCTCCAGTATTATTGCGGGTCAGGGGCGTCATATTACGACAGGGCGTGCTTTTACGCTTTCAGCCGTTTATGTACTGGCGGTTGCCCTGACTTACACAGTCGCGGGGGTGCTGGCCGGGCTCTTTGGTGAAAACCTTCAGGCTGCTTTTCAAAACCCCTGGATTATCAGTACATTTTCAGCACTTTTTGTGGTGTTGGCCCTGTCCATGTTCGGCTTTTATGAGCTACAACTGCCTGGTAGTTGGCAGACCCGGTTGAGTGCGCTCAGTGGCAAGCAGGCCGGTGGTACACTCGGTGGGGTGGTTGTGATGGGTTTGCTTTCGGCGTTGATCGTAGGGCCTTGTATGGCAGCCCCTTTAGCAGGTGCGCTGATTTATATAGGGGAGAGTGGTGATCCGCTCCTGGGGGGGCTTGCTCTCTTCAGTCTGAGCCTGGGTATGGGTGTGCCTCTGCTGCTGGTTGGTATATCCGCAGGTAAATTACTGCCTAAGGCCGGTGTCTGGATGGAATCCGTTAAGGCGGGCTTTGGTGTTATGTTGCTGTTGCTGGCTATCTGGATGCTGGATCGCATTGTGCCAACCGAGGCAACTATGCTGCTGACAGCCGGTGTATTAATCGGCAGTGCGATTTTTATGCATGCACTGGATCGTCTGCCGGAGCCTGCGAACTCCGGTTCGCGTCTCTGGAAAGGCGTAGGTGTGATTATGCTGATTTACGGTTCAGCTCTGCTGATTGGCGCACTTTCGGGTAATCGCAGCATGCTTTATCCGTTGCAGGGTACAGGCTTCTCCGGCAATCCGGTCAGTGCCAGCACCGCATTGCCGTTTCAGAAGGTGACTACGCCAGAACAACTGGATCAGTTATTACTATCGGCACAAGAAAACAAACAACCGGTGATGCTCGACTTTTATGCAGACTGGTGTATTTCCTGTATTGAACTGGAGACTTATACGTTTGCAGATCCGGGTGTACAGCAGGCGCTGAAAGGCTTTCTGTTGATTAAAGTTGACGTTACCGCTAACGATGAAAACGCCAAAATGCTTAACAAAGCTTATGGTGTGGTAGGGCCCCCGGCCTTAATTTTTTATGATCAGAAGGGTCAGATTCATAAAAATATGACACTGATCGGTGTCTCTGATCCGGAAGACTTTGTCGCACATCTTTTGCGGCTTCGCACATAACAATAAAATGCATACGTGCAATGGAGGAAACATCATGATTAAACGATTTATTGTTGCTGCAGCCATACTTGGTTCGGCATCTGCCGCCCTGGCGGCAGATCCGGATAATGGCAAAGAACTTTATGATGAAGTCGCAATAGAGCGGGTGATCCGTGGCGTGGAGCATTCCGATGCTAATTGTGAAACCTGCCATGATACGGCGTATTTCACCCGTGCTGATCGTGCGGCTACGACCTGGCCTAAGCTGAAGGCCTGGATCGAGGGATGTAATACGAACCTGGATGTAGGTTGGTTTCCGGATGAGGTTGAAGATGTTGCCGCTTATATGAACCGTGAGTTTTATAAGCTGCCGGTTACTGAGTAGAAAATACAAGGTGTGCATTATGCACCCCTCAGCGTCCGGTCTGGCAGGGTTTTAAACGCTGTTTAAGTGGGTTGCTCAGGTTATGCGGCGCTGAAGGCCTGCGTCCGCCATGATGCGCGTGGCTATCTCCTCGATTGAGAAGGTTGTGGTGTTGATCATACGAATATGATCTTGCCTGAAAATCTTTTCAACGGTACGTACTTCCATATCACATTGATCCAGAGAGGCGTAGCGGCTGTTAGGACGGCGTTCCTGGCGAATGGCTGAAAGCTGAAAGGGCTCAATGGTCAGGCCGTAGAGTTTATGACGGTATTTTTCCAGAAGTTCAGGAAGCTTATGATGCAATAAGTCCTCTTCCGTCAGAGGGTAGTTTGCCGCCCGGATGCCAAATTGCATGGCCATGTAAAGACAGGTAGGGGTTTTACCGCTGCGTGAAACACCAAGCAGAATAATATCGGCTTTATCGTACTGCTGAATACGGCCCCCATCATCGTTATCAATGGCGTAATTAACAGACTCTATACGTGCTTTGTAACGATTCCCTTCACCGATGGCATGAGAACCACCAACCGAATAGGATGAACGGGTTTTTAGCTCATTTTCAAGCGGGCTGAGAAAGGCTGAAAACACATCAATTTTAAAGCCATCACAGTGACTGATAATACTACGTATATCCTTATTGACGATGGTATCGAAGATAATAGGGCGCTCATCATCATTCACACAAGCCGCATTGATTTTTTTGACGGCCGCCTGGGCTTTTTCCATATTATCAATGTAAGGTAACGTTACTTTTTCAAAGGTTATTGCCTCAAATTGTGCCAGCAGGCTGTTGCCAAGGGCTTCGGCAGTAATGCCGGTGCCATCAGAAATAAAAAAAGCGGTGCGTTTCATTAGGTATCTCAACCTCAGGAAAGGACGTTAAAAACAAATAAAGTGACTGTACTATATCAAATTCAGAAATAAATAATTCGGATGACACCGCTGAAAAACATGGTCTTGAGATAAAATGCCTTACCCGATAGATTAGCTAGCAGGCTTGCTGAAAAGGGGTTCGTCATCTGCAAGTCACTATTCCTGGTTAGTCTTTATTTTTGAATAGAAATCTACAATTTTTTTGTCTCTCTGTTAATGTCAGCATATGCTGAAAGCGGTTATCACCTTTGATGAGAAAAGTGATCTATTTTAGTGAGTTGCTAGATAGCAGACATAATAAGGAGTTTAAAGTATGGGTTTTTCCCACTGGATTAAACGGGTATTTTCTGGCGGCAATGCCAGCGGCCAGGAGAATGATGCGTTGGATCAGGCGGTGGAGGCATCGGTTGATCCCAACGAAGAAGAAGCCGCAGGCCTGAATTTCCGTACGGCTATAGAGGCGCATCAAAAGTGGAAAGCGCGGCTTCAGGCTGTTCTGAATGAGGATTCAGCAGAAGCACTGTCCGTTGAAACACTCAGTCGTGATGACCTTTGTGTGCTGGGTAAATGGATTCATGGTGAGGGCGAGAAACAGTTTGGTGATGAGCCCTTGTTTGTGAAATTACGTCAGGACCATGCAAGGTTCCATACCTGTGCAGGTGTGGTGCTTCAGAAAGCACAGTCCGGCTCTGAGGATGACAAACAAGAGGCCCAGACCGTGCTCTCGCGTGGTGATTATGCCAGTGCTTCTCAGGAAGTGATTATGGATCTCGCCGAGCTTTACCAGTCGGTGGCAACAACGCCGGAGAAGTAATTTCGAGACTGTAGAAAAACGGTGTAACTGCCCCGTTTTTCTACGGCCGCTAACGTTAAGACACCTGAAAGCGCCCGACTTCAACGCTCAGTTTCTGTGCGAAAGCCGCAATTTTCACACCCGAAGCCGCATTGGCTTCCGCCGATTCTGCGGTGATTTGTGCGGACTGTTCAAGGTTAAGGCTGCTCTGGCTGATTTGCAGGGCGGCTGCCCCTTGCTGTTCAGTGGTGGCGGCGACTGCATCCATATGTTCACGTACCTGATCTGCAGCTTGTTTAATCTCCGCTAACATGCGTTCGGCTTCGTTGGCCTCTGTAACACAACTTTCAACCTGTTCACGGCTCAGTTCAATCTGGCGGGCCGCATTGCTGGAGTTGTCCTGCAATTTAAGTACAACCTGCTGAATTTCTTGTGTGGAGAGCTTGGTGCGTTTGGCCAGTGTGCGAACCTCATCGGCAACCACTGAAAAGCCCCGGCCATTCTCTCCCGCCCGTGCTGCTTCGATCGCGGCATTGAGTGCGAGCAGGTTAGTTTGTTCTGCAACGGAAGAGATAACTTCTACTACTTTTCCTATTTCAGCACTATCTTGCTCCAGTGCATAAATAACGGTTGATGCTTCAGAAAAACCAATTTTCAACTGCTCTACAACCTCATTCACACGCTGCATGGCTTTAGTACCATCCATTGATAATTGAGCAGTATTGTGTGCATCTTGTGAGACAGCGTTAGTATTTGACGCAACGTGTTCAATTGAAGTCGCCATCTGGTTAATAGCCGCTGAAACCTGGGTGGTTTCATCGCTGCTCGAACGGGCAATGCCTTTCATTTCACCGCTGGCCTTTTCAACCTGGCCGGAAGTGAGAGCAATGTCCTGCCCCATGCTGCTGACACGAAAAATTAATTCTGAAAACTGACTGGCCATTGCGTTCATGCTGATCTTTAACTGGTCCAATTCATTGCGGGTATCCGTTACAGAGACGGTGTCAAACCTCGGGGTCAGGTTACCTGATCCGAACTGTTCCATTAAATCTTTCATCTCGGATACCGGTTTTAAGGCGCGTCTGAGATAAAAAGCAAGCAGGGTGATCAACAGAAGGATTGCGAGCAGTGCCAGTGTCGCCATGATGCCGATCAGGCGGTTAATATCGTCAACAAACTCTTCCAGGTAGCTCACGGTAAAAAGCGTCCAGTTGCCATCGGCAACTTTTATAAGATTTATCCTAGCTTCCCGCTCAGAAGAGCTTTCAGTGTAGTTGATGCTGCTTTCGGGTTGCGACAGGAGACCCTTTATAGTTTTATTCAGATCCCCTGCGTAGGCTTCCTGGAAAGTGTGGTTTTGCTGTGTCGGGTGAACAAGCAGGTTGTTATCTTTATTGGCAATTAAGCCTACATAGCCTGTCTGTCCGATTTTTATTGAACTCAGGCTTTTCCTTATATCCTTCATCACTTCAGAGACAGGCACACCTACATATAAAATAGCTTCTACCTGCCCCTCTTCGTCTGTTACCGGGTTGTATTTTGTTACATAGGTGGTACCAAAAAGTTCAGCTTTACCTGTGTAAGCCTTACCGGCCATTAACTGCTGATAGCCCGGGTGCTTCTTGCCAAGCAGTGTGCCTACGGCCCGCTTACCCTGTTGGTTTTTAAGTGAAGTCGCAATTCGGATAAAGTCATCCTGGTAACGTATAAACAGGGTTGCATTACCGCCGGTTATTCTGGAGAACTGGTCAACCTTGTCAAAATTAAGGTTAACCATCTCACCCTTATGATAAACCCGGGGTGTAAGGTAAGCGCCGACCCTGACTACCTGAGTTGCATCAAACTCCAGTTTTTCCGGATAGAGTTCATCTAAAATTTTGGAAAATAATTCGGTATTTTGTTTAATGTCGGTATAGGCGATATTAAGTTCTGCGGCCAGCGCGATCATTTCCTGTTGATGGGCTTTTTTCGCCGCGTTTTGCATGATTTCGCGTGCCTGCGTTGTAATGAGTCCCAGGAGCAGCGTCATAATTAAAGTAATGAGTAAAAATACTCCGGTGGTCAACTGGCGAACGAGCGACCATTTCTGTATTAAGTTAAACATAACTAACTCCCTGTCTTGATCTCATTTGCAAAATTAAGTGTAGCTCCTGTTAGTACAATCTAAATGACCGGGGGTAGCAGGCGTTGCTTTTTTCAGGAATGATTGACTTAGGACAGAAAGGCCGGGAGCACTTTTAATTTGTTAAAAATGTTCTTAATTTTTCATAAAACTACAGTATGATCGTGATCGTCACGATAATAATTAGAAGATGATCCGGGTAGTAACGAGTGGGAGATATATAGCGTGCAGGATTATGTACTGCGTCTTGACCAGGTCGGCATGGATGATGTCGAAAAGGTTGGTGGTAAAAATGCGTCTTTAGGTGAAATGATCAGCCAGTTAGCGGGTGCTGGTGTACAGGTGCCCGGTGGTTTTGCAACCACAGCCCAGGCTTACCGGGATTTTCTTAAGGCCAGCAGTCTGGATAAGAAAATTAATGAAGCCTTAGAGACGCTGGACCCGAATGATGTCAGCGCATTGGCTGAGACAGGCACTTTGATCCGCCGCTGGATTAAAGAAGCACCGCTGCAGCCTGAGCTGGAAAGAGCAGTCGAGAACGCTTATGCCGAAATGATCGGTGATGGGGCGGAGTTTTCGGTAGCCGTGCGTTCTTCAGCAACCGCTGAGGATTTACCCGATGCATCTTTTGCCGGGCAGCAGGAAAGTTTTCTAAATGTCTGTGGCATTGATGCTATCAAAGTCTCTATCAAAGATGTTTTTGCATCCCTTTATAACGACCGTGCTATTTCATATCGTGTTCACCAGGGTTTTGAACATAGTGACGTTGCACTTTCGGCCGCTGTTCAGCGAATGGTTGGCAGTGATAGAGCCGCATCCGGTGTGATGTTCACTATCGATACTGAATCAGGTTTCCCTCATGTTGCTCTAATTACATCATCCTATGGGTTGGGTGAGGCCCTGGTTCAGGGGGCAGTTAACCCCGATGAGTTTTATGTCTACAAGCCTACTCTCAAAATGGGTGCACCTGCCATACTGCGCCGTAATTTGGGGGGCAAGGCGATAAAAATGGTCCATGCCAATGGAGACGATGCTCAGGATAAAACCATTAAAACCGTTAATGTATCACCAGAGGACCGTAACCGGTTTTCGATTTCGGATGACGAAGTTCAGCAACTGGCGCATCTGGCGGTGATCATCGAGCAGCACTACGATTGTGCGATGGATATCGAGTGGGCGAAAGATGCTGATGATGGCCGCCTCTATATTGTTCAAGCGCGCCCGGAAACAGTTAAGAGTCGGGATCAAGCGAATGTTATTGAACGCTACCTGCTGAAGGAGACGGGTACCGCATTGACGGAAGGGCGCTCCGTAGGCCACCGTATTGGTTCCGGGCCAGTTCGTATTGTCCATGATATAACTGAGATGCACCTGGTCCAGCCAGGGGATGTTCTGGTGACCGATATGACCGACCCGGATTGGGAACCGGTGATGAAGCGGGCCGCCGCAATTGTTACAAACCGTGGGGGGCGTACCTGCCATGCCGCTATTATTGCGCGTGAGTTGGGTATTCCGGCCATCGTTGGTTGTGGTGATGCAACGGATATGCTTCGGGAAGGGCAGTTAGTGACAGTGTCTTGTGCAGAGGGTGATACGGGCCGTGTCTATGAAGGCAAGCTGGATTTTGAACACCAAACCAATAATGTTGCCTCAATGCCTGCTCTGCCTTTTGATATTATGATGAACGTAGGTAATCCGGATCGGGCGTTTGATTTTCAGTCGTTGCCTAATTCAGGTGTGGGGCTTGCCCGCCTGGAGTTTATTATCAATCGTATGATTGGTGTACATCCTAAAGCGCTGATCAATTTTGAAGAGCAGCCCCGGGGTGTGCGTCAGACTATTGAACGCCGTATTGCCGGTTATGAAAGCCCGGTTGAGTTTTACATTGAGCGCCTGGTTGAAGGCATTTCCACACTAGCTGCTGCATTCTACCCAAAAAAAGTAATAGTACGACTGTCCGATTTTAAATCTAACGAGTATGGGCATTTAATTGGCGGCGACCGTTACGAACCTGGCGAAGAAAATCCTATGTTGGGTTTCAGAGGTGCAACACGCTATATCTCAGAGGCCTTCAGAGACTGTTTTGAGCTTGAGTGTCGGGCATTAAAAAAAGTGCGTGATGAAATGCGCTTTACCAATGTTGAGGTGATGGTGCCTTTTGTTCGCACCGTCGGTGAAGGGAAACAGGTTGTTGATCTGCTGGCTGAAAATGGGCTTAAGCGTGGTGAAAACGGCTTGCGGGTTATTATGATGTGCGAGATTCCGTCCAACGCACTGCTGGCTGATCAGTTTCTGGAATACTTTGATGGTTTCTCAATCGGTTCCAATGATCTGACTCAGCTAACGCTGGGGCTTGATCGGGATTCGGGTGTCATTGCACATCTGTTTGATGAACGTGATGAAGCCGTTAAGCGTTTGTTGTCTATGGCAATAGAGGCCTGTCGCAAGCAGGGCAAATACATCGGTATTTGTGGGCAGGGGCCATCCGATCATCCGGATCTGGCCCGTTGGCTGATGCAGCAGGGCATTGATTCTGTCTCTCTTAACCCGGATTCTGTACTGGATACCTGGTTTTTCCTGGCCAGTGAAGAAGACGAGCAGAGTTAATTCTCCAGATTAAAAAACAAAACCCCGGTTTAATATCCGGGGTTTTTTATAGTTAAACCTGAGCGTTAACGCAGATAGTTTTTGCTGATATGCCTGAAACTCTCGCTGTCAGAGCGCTGCATCCACTCAAAGACCACCATTTCCCGGCTGACAACATAAATGCCCGCCTGACGCATGCGCTCAAGCGCCAGAGCTTTATCTTCAGGGTTGCGAGACGAAACGCAGTCTGCCACTACATAAACTTCCCGGGCCTGCTGCTTGAGCTGCAAGGCTGTCTGTAAGACACATACATGAGACTCGGTACCTACAATTACGACCTGATTCGGGCGAATTGCATTAATTTTTTCATTACAGGCGGGGTCTGACATACAGGAGAAGGCTCTTTTCTCCATAACGTTTTCCGGGGGTAAGATCTCTGCGAGCTCGGCAACGGTGTGCCCCAGGCCTTTGGGGTATTGTTCTGATGTCAGCACAGGTACTTTTAAGTGCAGGGCAATTTCAGTCAGCCAGCGGGTATTTTTAATAAGGGTATCAATGTTATCAATAGCAGGGGCCAGCTTGTCCTGAATATCAATGACCAGCAGGCAGGAATTATTTGGTTGAATCAGCATCTGTGCTCTCCCTATGATGACCGGTCAGAATATACAGCATTAAGGGCTTTGGCTATCCCCTGAGAGTGGCATATAAAGGTATAAAAACGCTGCTTAGGTGGGGTTGTAAGCGCATATACGGCGGATAAAAGTATCAATGTACTAATCAAAAGAGATACAAAATGGATTATTTTAAATAAACTTTTCGTATCATATGGTTTAGTGTATTGTTCGGGGATATCCTGAAGATCGATAAATACATAAGAGGCTGCGCGCCTTAGACGCAGCTTTATGCCAATGACGTAGGCGTATCTTTCAAAACGCCAGATCGTTCTGAAAAATTAAATACAGGCACCGCCAGGGTGTTGATGTATGGAGCGAGGAGCCCCCATGAACCAGAATTTGTTTGAGAAACACCAGGACACCCTGAATGCTGCCGTTAATGCCATTCATCAGCGTGATTATTTCAGTCCTTATCCGGAAAGCCCAAGCCCGCGTAAGTACGGTGAAACTGCGAATAAAGACGGTGAAAATGCTTTTAAAGCCTATATTGGTCAGGCGTTTGAGCTGGATATGCCGGGTATTACAGGGCAGGCAGGTGCTGAATCTTCGCCTTATGGTTTTGATCTGAATGTACAGTACCCGCTGGTTGATCCGGATGTTTTGCTACCGGCCATGAAAGATGCTCAGAAACCCTGGCGTGACCTGGGTGTTGAAGGGCGTGTAGGTATCTGTCTGGAAATCCTTGAGCGTATTAACAAGCGTAGCTTTGAAATTGGTTATGCCGTGATGCATACCTCTGGCCAGGGCTTTATGATGGCGTTCCAGGCAGGTGGCCCTCACGCGCAGGATCGTGGCCTGGAAGCAGTCGCTTATGCATACGAAGCTATGACCTCAGCACCGGGTACTGCAACCTGGACAAAACCTCAGGGCAAACAAGACCCGCTGGTGCTGGATAAAAAATTCACCGTCGTGGGCCGTGGTGTAGGCTTGGTAGTGGGTTGTTCAACATTCCCGACCTGGAATACTTATCCTGGTCTGTTTGCTTCGCTGGTTACCGGTAACCCTGTTGTGGTTAAACCGCATCCTGCAGGTATTTTGCCTGCCGCAATCAGCGTTAAGATTGCGCAGGACGTGCTGGTTGAAAATGGACTGCCAGCGCATCTGGTGTCTATGGTGATTGATGAAGACGCCGCCAAGCCTTGCACGATGGAGCTGGCTCAGCGTGACGAGATCCGCCTGATCGACTTCACCGGTAATACCTGGTTTGGTAACTGGCTGGAGCAAAACTGCCCGCAGGCAGAGGTTTATACCGAAAAAGCCGGTGTTAACACGCTGATTATTGATTCCACCGATGACTTTAAAGGCATGGTACGTAACCTGGCTTTCACGTTGAGCCTTTACTCCGGTCAGATGTGTACAACACCACAGGATATTTTTGTACCGGCGGGCGGCATTGAAACCGATCTGGGTCATAAATCTTTTGACGAAGTCGCTGAAGCGATTGCTACGGGCGTGAGCAAGTTCCTGTCGGATCCTGAGCGTGCCGCGATGGTGCTGGGTGCTATTCAGGCGCCGGTAACTGCACAGCGCATTGAAGATAGTAAAGGCCTGGGCACAGTGATTCGTGAATCAGAAGCGATGGAAAACCCATGGTTTAAAGATGCGCGGGTTCACAGTCCTCTGATTATGACCATTGATGCGGATAAAGAAGACACCTACATGGAAGAGCTTTTTGGTCCGATTTCTTTTGTGATCAAAACAGCCGATACCGCACAAAGTATTGCTCTGGCCAACAAGGCCGTTAAAGAACATGGCGCTATTACAATGGGCTGTTATTCCACTCAGGATGATACGTTAGATCAGATCGAGGAAGCGGCACTGGATGGGGGTGTTGCTTTGTCGTGCAACCTGACGGGCGGTGTTTTTGTGAACCAGAGCGCTGCGTTCAGTGATTTCCATGCTACCGGTTGCAACCCTGCCGCTAATGCCTGCCTGTCAGACCTGGCGTATGTGGCTAACCGTTTCCGCGTGGTACAGAGCCGTCGTCACGCAAAATAAGGATCTGTTTATGAGCTACGAATGCATTCTGGTTGATGTGAAGGACGCGGTGGGAATCATCACCCTGAACCGTCCCAAAGCAATGAACGCACTCAATGTGACACTTACCCGGGAAGTGGGTGAGGCAGTGGATGCACTTGAAGCAGATGAAACTGTAGGTTGCATCCTGATTACAGGCGGCGAACAGGTCTTTGCTGCGGGCGCCGATATTAAGGAAATGAAAGACCAGACCTTTGTTGGCCTGTATCAGAAAAATTTTCCTTATATTCAGCGTGATTGCTGGCGGGCCATTGATGAAGCCCGTAAACCGGTTATTGCGGCTGTTGCAGGTTTTGCTCTGGGCGGGGGTTGTGAAATGACCATGGCCTGCGATTTTATTATCGCAGCCGATAACGCAAAGTTTGGTCAGCCTGAAATTGCTATTGGCACTATGCCGGGCGCTGGTGGTACCCAGCGTCTTACCAAAGCGGTTGGCAAAGCCAAAGCCATGGAGCTGTGCCTGACCGGACGCATGATGGATGCTGCCGAGGCCGAATCTGCGGGCCTGGTATCGCGTATTGTGCCTGTGGCGGAGCTAATGGAAACCGCGTTAAAAACTGCGCGTAAAATTGCAGCAAATTCACGCCCGGCGGTGATGATGATCAAAGAAGCGGTTAACCTGGCACAGGAAACCAGCCTTAGAGATGGATTGCGTTTTGAGCGTCGTGCCTTTGAAGCAACCTTTGCATTTGAAGACTGCAAAGAAGGTATGAACGCCTTTGCTGAAAAACGCAGGCCTGTGTTTAAACATCGCTAAGGTCGAACAGGAAAGATAAAAAGCCGCCATATACATTCAAGTATATGGCGGCTTTTTTATTGGGAATAGTGCTCTAAAATTACACGCTGTAAGCCGGTATAATGGTAATTATGCTAATTAAATAAAATTAAGACCCTCTGGTAACATAATGAAATTAAAAGATAAAAAAATATGGATTACAGGTGCCAGTAGCGGTATCGGTGAGGCTTGTGCCCGTAGTTTTGCGGCAGAAGGGGCGCGATTGATCCTCTCTGCCCGGCGTCGGGAAAAGCTGGAAGGTCTTGCAGAAAAAATCCGCGCCGACGGTGGTCTGTGTGAAATTGCCGTGGTTGATGTCTCTGACCGCACGGCGATGGAAGCGCTGGGTATTTCACTGGCGGAAAAAGGTGGCGTTGATATTTTGATTAATAACGCCGGCACTATGCCTATCAGCCCGATTATTTCCGGGCGGGTGGACGAGTGGGAGCGCATGATCGATGTGAATATCAAAGGTGTGTTATACGCAATCCATGCCGTCTACTCCGGCATGGCTGAACGCAAAGACGGCCATATTGTAAACGTCAGCTCAATTGCAGCCCGGCAGACCTATCCGAGCGCGGGTGTATACAGCGGCACCAAGCATGCCGTGCGGGCAATTTCAGATACCCTGCGCAAAGAAGCGATTCGTTTTGGTATACGGGTAACCGATGTGCAACCGGGCTCAGTAGCAACTGAATTGCCGGACAGTATTGTGCATGACAAAATTCGTCAGGCGGTAAAAGATAATATGTACGCAGACGATGCACCTATCTTAAAACCGAACGATATCGCCAACAGTATTCTTTACGCCATTACCCAGCCTGCTTATGTGGATGTTAGTGAACTGGTTATCCGGCCTGTAATTCAGGAAAGCTAAGGGATATAAACGCAGACATAGCCACGCCCTGTGCTTTTAACTCAGAAGCGTTATTATGTGCGGGCAACATAAAAGCGCTAAATGACCACATAGACACCATAGGAATTTCACTTTGTACAAATTGCTGATTTTTGATTGGGACGGAACCATTATTGATTCCGCGGCTCGAATTGTTTCCAGTATGCAGGCCGCCGCCAGAGATCTATCGCTGGGAGATCTGACCGATGATCAAGTGCGCAACATTATTGGCCTGGGCTTACCCGAGGCGATTCGTGAGTTGATTCCCGGTGCCACTCAGGATGATGTGGAGCAGATGCGTTTACGTTACGCACATTATTATCTGGGTATTGATGATACACCCACGCATCTTTTTCCCGGTGTGCAAAATTCACTGGAGCGCATGCACAAAAAAGGCATCCGTATGGCAGTGGCGACCGGAAAAAGTCGACGCGGACTGGAGCGTATCTTCGCTGAAACCGGGTTAGCTTATATATTTGAAGTTTCCCGTTGTGCGGATGAAACCACGTCTAAACCGCATCCACATATGCTGGAGGAGATTCTTGCTGAAACCGGTGTCAAAGCTGAAGAAGCACTTATGATTGGTGATACTGAGTTTGATCTGGATATGGGCTGCCGGGCTGGTATGGATGTCATCGGAGTCAGTTACGGTGCGCATCATGTAGATCGTTTAACAAAATATGATCCTGTACTTTTGGTACATCAGTTTCCGGAATTAGAATCCTGGATAGAAAGCCGCTACCTGGCGGAATAAGGGCCTGTATATGTCAGAGAACCATTGGAACCAAAGCAGCAAGCAAAGCGACACCGAGAACGATAATAATCAGGACAACAATAATCAGGATAGCCAGGCTGCAGAAAACCCCGCATCGGAAGCTTTGGGTAAAGTGAAGAAAAACAACGACGGTAAAGAATGGCGGTTGCTGGAACGCCTGGTAGACGGGCTTTACGTTGAGCAGCGTCGGGCGCGCCGCTGGGGTGTCCTGTTTAAGTCGCTGACCTTTCTTTACCTGTTTGCCTTACTGGGTTTTGCTTTTTTGGGTGACAGTTTTTCATCGGCTGAAGCGGAGCCTGAAGCACACGTGGCGGTTATTAACATTGAGGGCCCGATCGCAGCTTCAGAAGAAGCCAGTGCCGATAATATAATCTGGGCGTTACGTAATGCGTTTAAGGCAACGGAATCTAAAGCCGTCATTATGCGTATTAACAGCCCCGGTGGCAGCCCTGTGCAGTCTGGTTACATTTACGACGAGGTGAAACGCTTACGGGCCTTGAACCCAGAGAAAAAAATCTACGCAGTCATCACCGATATAGGCGCTTCAGGGGCTTATTACATTGCGGCCTCAGCGGATGAAATCTACGGGGATAAAGCCAGCCTTGTAGGCTCAATCGGAGTAGTGGCCAGCGGTTTTGGTTTTGTGGATCTGATGTCGAAACTAGGTGTCGAACGACGTCTTTATACCGCCGGGGATCATAAAGCTTTCTTAGACCCCTTCAGCCCTAAAGATGATAAAGAAGCCGGGCTTTGGCAGCAGGTACTGGATACCACTCATCGCCAGTTTATCGGAGAAGTAAAAAAAGGCCGTGGTGAGCGCTTAAAAGACGACCCACGTCTGTTTAGTGGTCTTGTCTGGACAGGTGAGCAAGCCGTTGAACTGGGCCTGATGGACGGGCTAGGCAGCAGTAGCGCCGTTGCACGGGATATTATTGGGGTTGAGGCCCTGGTTGATTACACCACCCAGCCTAAAGTGTGGCAGCAGGTACTGGATCGTTTAAGTGTGACTTTTGCTAAAACGATGAGTGCAGAATTAGGGTTGAGTGCAGGGGCTATGCCGCTCAGGTAGGTCATGGTCATGGCCTGACTTAAGAGCGGGGCAGGGTTGCTTGCCGTTTATAGTGACCCAGCTTAAACGCTTGTGAATTTCGCCTTTAAAGGCACGTCATTCTGATTTTTATCTATCAGACGTGGCGTGTCTTTTTTGCAAGCTGGGATATTCAGAAGTCCTATCCTATCGGGTGTATTCCGCTCAAGAAGGTGATTCTTCTTATTAATTCGGGTGAATGAATAATAAAACCCAATCGCGACAGGTTTTTCAGTACGCATACCACTTCTTGTAATCGCGTCACACACGTATTTGATTACGCATGTTCTGTATGACGAGAGAAAGCGCTCGTTTCTCTTCTAGGTTCGCGGTAAAAGTGCAATAAAATCAAAGAGATAGACATTAAGGCAGGGTAGATAACAAGACCCCTCTTATCTTCGTAAAACGAGACAGCTTGTTTTTTCAGGGATGAAACGGCTGTTTTCACATTTTTACTTTTTTTATCATATGGTTAGCGGTACTTTTAGCCTTTATAGGGGAGGGTTACAGCGCCCTTGATATACGCGCGACGTTAACTCTGTTCGGGCAGGACCTGATCTCCACCATTATTTTTCCATCGCGGCACCGATTCGCTTAACCGCACTGGACATCAGTAATGTTCCCCGTGAACTGATTGAGGTGAGTAAAGCGTTTGGTGCCCCTGCTGAACACCGTCACTATCTCCCGGAGCTTTGCAGCAGACCTTGCGATAGCGCTGATGGAAGTCTCCATAATTTCTCCTTATTATTAAGGTATGGTGCTGAGTTGGGTTCTAAAAAACCTAACTTCTGTATTTGGATTATCAGTGGCTGAGTGCGAGAAGCATGTCTGATTTAGGTAAAAATAGGTATCTGTGTGCGGTCCAGAATTTTTCTTAAGCTACTGCTGACACTACTGGTCACACTGGCCGTGATTATGTTGTTGATGCTGGTGGTGGTAAATAGCTCTTTTCAGAGGGGATTTGTGAGCTACCTGCAACAGGACGAAATTAACCGTGTGACAAAGGTGGCTGATCTGCTGGCAGAGCAATATATACAACAGGGTAGCTGGGACTTCATGCGAGGAAATTTTGATTCCTGGGAACGGGCGCTGGAGTCATCGGGAATAGCCGTGCCACCTCAGCGTTTTGTACGGCCGCCACCGCAACACCACGAACGCCCCCCACCGCAACAGGGTGAGCGACCACCCCCGCCGCATAGAAGGCCTCCACCTCCCGCGCCACACAGAGCGCCGGAATTTTCTGCTCCGGATCATGCTGTCCCGCCCGCAGACGGTGTGCCACTGGGTATTCGTATCACACTCTTTGATGCCGAGCGACAGCCCGTACTTGGCCCCGGCAATCAGCAACCTGAACGTTACTGGATCGCGATAAAAACTGAGGGTGTTACTTCAGGCTGGTTAGGTTTTTTACCTGTCTCGATTGTGACGGATCAACTGGCCCAGCGTTTTATGGAGCAGCAGAAAAATAGCTTCACGCTGGTCGCCTTAGTCGTCTTGCTGCTGTCGGTATTAGTTGCGGCTATGCTGGCGCGCTTCTTTTTGCAGCCGATCCATCGTGTTGTTCAGGGCGCGAAACAACTGGCCAGTGGTGACTATGAAACCCGGGTGCCGGTAAAAGGGCAGGACGAGTTGGCAGAGCTGGCTTTTAACTTTAATCAGATGGCGGAAGCGCTACAGCGCAATGAGCAGCTACGGCAGCGATGGGTCGCGGATATTTCCCATGAATTACGTACACCGATTGCAATTATCAGTGGCGAAGTTGAAGCCTTACTGGATGGGCTTCGGGAGCCGACACAAATGCGTCTGGCATCCCTCTACAGTGAGATTGGCTCATTGGGTAAACTGGTTGAAGACCTGCATCAACTCTCACTTTCAGATCAGTACGCCATGGAACTGAGTTGTCATCCGGTGGATGTTTATGCACTTATTCAGGCGCAGGTCTTAATATTTCAGCCACGGGCCGAAGCACGCCAATTATCACTGGTGCTGGCCTCTGAATGGTCGCCGCACTTTAAAGTCATGGGTGATGAGAACCGATTAGCTCAGCTGGTCAGTAACCTGTTGGAAAATAGCACCCGATATACAGATGCGGGTGGAGAGATTTGTATTGAGCTGACAACAGTCGATCATTATTGTGTGCTGCATGTACTTGATAGCAGTCCCGGTGTCCCTGAATCGGCATTGCCCAAACTGTTTGACCGGCTCTATCGTGTGGATAAATCCCGCAGCCGTTTGATGGGCGGTTCTGGGCTTGGTTTATCCATCTGCAAGAATATTACAGAAGCACAGGGTGGATATATGAAGGCCAAAAACCGGCCGGAAGGCGGCCTGAAAATCTCTGTCTATTTACCCCGGCTTCCGCTCAGGGATGCCCGAAACCCCGGAAGCCCAAGCCAATGACTATACCGGCTATCCAACAAAACATTCTGGTTGTTGAAGATGAACAGAAACTGGCGCTGTTACTCTGCGAATATTTGGAAGCGGCCGGTTATCAGGTTCATTGCCTTAATAATGGCGATGAGGTTTTACCCTGGCTGAAGGCTAATCATGCCGACTTACTGGTGCTGGATTTGATGTTGCCCGGCGTGGACGGCATAAGCCTGTGCCAAAAAATACGCGGCCATTCAGATCTGCCTATCATCATGGCAACCGCCAGAGTCGAAGAAGCCGACCGGCTACAGGGGCTGGAAATGGGGGCGGATGATTATGTCTGTAAACCCTACAGCCTGAAAGAAATGGTGGCGCGGGTTACTGTAATTCTCAAGCGTGTGAACAGCGCCCCCCGACAAGGTGATCAGTTAGCGGTGATTGGGGCTCAACCGTTTGATGTGAATGCAGCAAAAAGGAGAATCCGCATTTATGGTGAGTTACTGGACCTGACTCCGGTTGAGTTTCGGTTACTGGAGCATTTACTCGCCCAGCCCGAGATTGTTTTTACCCGGGATGAACTCCTCGACATTATTTACGATGATTATCGATTAGTCTCTGACCGCACTATTGATAGCCACATTAAAAATCTCAGAAAAAAAATCCACCAGTTTATCCCTGATCAGGAACTGATCCATTCTGTCTATGGTGTGGGTTATAAGTTTGAATTCACCCCGGCGCAGGCAGCCACTTAGCGAACACTTAATCCTCAGGCTTTAAGGGCCATACCGCTAGAGGTTAATCCGGCGGTGGGGCCGAATGGAAGATAAGATCCAGTCAATCTAAGCCTTTTCTGTTTATTTATTGTAGTGTCGGACGCGATAGGGCACTGCAATGGCTGAATACATGGAGAAGACATCCTATATGCTTTTGCGCAGCATTCCATGCGAGTGCTGTTTGTGCAACGATAGCCCATCAGCTTGATGTGTTTTACCCAACGGAACCCCCTATAAGTTAAGGAAAACTTATGCCCATCAACACCTTGCCTTTGTTTTCCCTAAGCAGCAGTTCGGAGCTATACGTCAAGTTGATGGATGTTTAGCTGTTATATGCCAAGTATAGATATTTAGACTATGAAACGAACATCGTTAGAGAATCAATGTAAAGCACTGACTCTTCCATTTGAAGAAATTCAATTGGATTATGAAGGAAAACCCGAACCCGCATTGCTCAAGTATTATGAAAACCTCGGATACATTGGTTCATTTATAGAAGGTTATACATTACTTACTGTCTTAAAAGCGCTAATGCTAGAAAAGTTGGTCGCTTTAAATGATTTTAATGACAGAAATGACGCTTGCACAAGATATCTAGAAGCTCAACTTACCATTCATAAAGATAAAACTAGTGAAATTATAAGCGCTATCAAGGCTACTTCTAAGAAAAAATATCTTAGCAATTTAAAAGAAATATTTAGTCAACCATTTATACAAAGTGAATATCCAAATCTATCTTTTGAATGCTGTGTAGCTTTATTTGACGCTATTGATAAAGATATCTTAGTAGAAGTAGCTGCAAAATTTGCTGAGGACCCTTATAAATATAGAAGCGGCTGGCCTGATCTCATCATCGTGAAAGGTAAGGAAGTTAGATTTATTGAAGTGAAAACAACAGATAAATTACACAAAAGCCAGTTGCGCACAATACCAATTTTCCGGCAAATTTTACCTTACGATTTTTCTGTTTGTAGGGTTTATAGGTAATGCCATATAACAAGCCGCAGAAATCGCTCCTGTTGGTCGTTGGGGTAGCCAAAACGCTACGCTTTTTTGTCTGCCCCTGTGCGGGGCGTTATACGTTTAGGGAGGTTTGGTGAACGGAATCTGCGCATTATGTATTCAACCCCACAAGCTTAAAGATAGCCACTTTATGCCTAAGGCCGTATATCGTTCTATTAGCAAAGGCTTTCCTGAAAAAGGGGGGAAAATAGTTTGGATTTCTGGTTCGGATAAGTCGGCTGTCTACACAGATAAACAAGCTAAGAAATATTTACTTTGCGAAAATTGTGAGTTGAGATTTTCCAAGAGTGGGGAAGATATAGTACTACCTCTAATGGCTCGGCTGAATGGTTTCAAACTAGCAACGAAAATTAAAAAATTTAAGAAATTGTCCCATATAAAAGATGAAACTTGGTATTTTCCACCTAACGAAAATTTGGCTCTAAGTTTCATGTATTTCGCTACCAGCATTGCTTGGAGGCTCTCATCAACAGATTGGAGTGCATATGGAATCCCTGAAACGAAGAACTCAATTCGAAAAAATAGTATGAATTCGTTTTCTGAATTCCTATTGGGGGATAGCGGGATTCCTGAGAATACATATCTAGCGGTATACGTTGATAATCAAATAGTTAACACCCCATCAATGAGTTTTCCAACGGTCAAAAATCATGATGGCTATCAACATATCGTTTTTAATATTCCGGGTATTAAATTCAGTCTCTTAGCTGGGGAGGATCTCGGTGCAGGGATTAGAGAAATATTCTCTATTAATAAAATGAATGTATATTTTGTAAGTCGGAGCCTGAAATCTCATCCAGATCATCGTTTTATGGTTGGTTTTTTGAAAAATAAATCCATAGCAAAAGGTCGCCTAGCAAAAGAAATAAGCTAGAAGCATATAACAAACGCATGTTGTCGGGCTGGTTTTTCGCTGCGCTCCAAACCAGCCGAAAATCCGGGCGTGAGGCTTTAAAGCAGATTTGGTTTCACTTTATAAGGAATTAACTTGAGTATTGAATTTTTGGAAAATGATTTTGACAAGGTAAGCTATCTTGCGAACTTGTTAACAGCAAGAGCTACAGGATTGTCTGCTGAAAATAGTGAATTTGAATTTCTTCGATGTGAACTTTTACAAAATTCAAATATTGCATCCATGCTACCTAACTGGATTAAACAACATAAAAATTTAGATTCTTTTTGGGGCTTTATTAAAGAAAAATACGGCACTTATGCAGAAAGACGTACATATATTTCAGAGCAATTTACTCCTTTATTAGATTTACTTGAGTTTGGACAGCAGCCTGCGCCTATAAAACCACTCCCTAGTAATACTACTCCAGTACCACCCGTAAGTGCTCCAACCGTTGCTAGAAATAAACGTAAGGTTTTCATTGTTCACGGTCGTGACGACGTAGCAAAATATGAAGTTAGTCGGTTCATTGAGCAGCTTGGATTAGAGGCAATAATTCTGCATGAGCAGGCTAATGCTGGCATGACCATAATTGAAAAAATAGAACACTATTCCAACGATGCTGATTTTGCATTAGTTTTATATACTGGGTGTGATCATGGGCGTGGCGTACATGAGCCAAATGTCCCTCCTAAGCATAGAGCCAGACAAAATGTAGTCTTTGAGCATGGATATCTAATGGCAAAGCTAGGAAGAGAAAATGTGTGTTCATTGGTTAAAGGTGATATTGAAACACCTAATGATATTAGCGGAGTTGTTTATGTCCCATTAGATCCTAATTCTGGTTGGAAAAATGCGGTAGCAAAAGAACTCACTGCATGTGATTACAAAATCAATACTTTCTTCTAGCGTATTAGCGTATTAGCGTATTAGCGTATTAGCGTATTAGCGTATTAGCGTACTAGCGTACTAGCGTAGCGGGGTCAGGTCTTGCGTTTTGCCTGGTCCTGTAATTAATTCTGTGTAACTGCCAGGGTTAAATGTAATCCGTTAAACGGCCTTCAATATAAAGGACACCCACTAATTTACAAAGCTGAACAGTGTGAGGGCAATTCAGGTAAACTAGACTTGCTACCATGACTGTGTTTTATCAGTGCTCGGGCAGACTAATGGGTGCCCTTAAGATCTCTCGCAAGCGAATAACTTAGAAACGAACAAAGGTTTAAAGCGGTTTACACTCAGAGGCAAAAACAAGGTTGATGTGCAGTGGCTGATGTACTGCATGGTGCATAATCTTGAGAGGATCGCGATACAGGGTGAATTAAGACATTGATGGCCTGATATGGCACATATTAACGCCATATCGAGCTGAAGAATGAAAATAAACAGTGGCTTCAGTAAAAACCGTTAAAACGAGTAGGGAAGGCTGCGGTAAATAGATATTTTTATGCTCAAATGTCTAATCCGACAGCCTCGTTATGCAAAAAACCCATAGGTCACCATATATGTTTGACTTACAAAGTCCTGAAGACTTTTTTTATTATATAAAAAGTACAATCCCAATAGACGAATCCAAAGATTACAAGCTGTCAGATTTACTATTTATAATAATGGCCCTAAACCACTTAAGAGAATGGATAGCGCCAAATTACAATAAGTATTACTGCAAAAAACTTAATACTCGTATATGGCCTGCGGCTGACACAAAAGAAAAACAATTCTCAAAGTTAATTTATGAGAAAACCGAGTTTCCGTAGCGGGGTCAGGTCTTGCGTTTTGCCTAGCCCTGTAATTAATTCTGTGTAACTGCCAGGATTAAATGTAATCTGTTAAACGGCCTTCAAATTTAATCATAAATCGGTTCAGGAGTGCCTTTCAGTTCCTAGTGGGCATCGTCCATTTTTTGAGGCATTCTGAATCGCAAGATAAATCATGTGCGTGTTGTGAACCATCGGTAATTCTCCCATTTTTAACTGGCGTTAAAAGGAGAGGTTTACAACTCCACCCTTCCAGTATCTTGTCAAAAGTATAAAAAAGGTATATTTTTGATGTATGAGTAAATTTGAATACGACCTTCAAAAGAGCCAAAGCAACCTCGAAAAACATGGAATAGACTTTGAAAGTGCCCAAGAGCTTTGGCAAGATATTGATTTAATTGAGATTCCTGCAACGGTGTTAGATGAGCCTAGATCGCTAGTTATTGGCAAGATAGGTAATAAGCACTGGTCGGCAGTCATTACCCATAGAACCCTCAATATCCGCATTATTTCTGTTCGAAGGTCTCGAAAAGCTGAGGTAGCCCTGTATGAAAGCTAAAGAATTCGACCAAAAATTTGATGCCAACAAAGATGATGTTATTTCTGATCTAGATCTTTCTTCAGCTAAGCGTGTGAATCAGGAACAGAAAAGAGTAAATGTCGACTTTCCAATATGGATGATAGAGTCTCTTGATAAAGAGGCATCAAGGTTAGGTGTTACCCGGCAATCAATTATTAAGGTTTGGTTGGCTGAGCGCTTAGAAAGCCAAACAGCTCACCGCGCATAAGCTGCTAACAAGTCAAAGCGCCCGGACTTGGTAAAGCTCTCTCCTTTTTCGCGCTCGCAAAAAACCGCCAACTCTACCAAACCGGTGTTTGAGGCGTTGAAGCTGTCAGCTGTTATACCTTTGCCTTGCTGTAGCCCAAGCATTGCCACAGCAGTAACACTGTTAGGTTGTTTGATTTTTCGTTCAAACGGGATGCCCCTGTGGTTGATAACCGCACGGTTAAACAGCTTAACGCTTGTAATGGGCTTAATCTGATTTCCTCATATATGTGGGTAAACACGAGCTTGGTATAGTGCGCAGTCATTAATTTGGTACTTCGCTCACGTTTAAACCTGTTTTTAGCCGCTTTAATTGCTGTACCAGCCGGTCTTGTATCTGAAAGCACGGGATATTCTTTATGTGTATTCGGCGGCTAAAGCGCAGGTTTCACATTGTCTCCATATTGTGGGCAGGTTTCAGCGATAAACTGAGCTAAAACATACCTTGGAGATTGGCACATGATAAACGGTATCTCTAATACTTCCTTTACGGCCAGTATGGCAACCGCTCAGTCACAGCAGAGCAGCAGAACACAATCATTATCGTCCGATAATCTGCAACTGGTTGAACAGACCCTGGCCGAATTTGACCCTGATAACCTTACTGCAACCGACGCCGTTAATATTGTCGAAATGTTTGCTGATGCGGGCATTCAGCCAGGCCAGGAGTTGGCGAGCGCAATGGCTGATGCGGGCTTTGATGCGAAATCTGTTGGTGATCTTGCCGGTGTAGAGGGCCCTCAGCAGGGAGGTGCACCTGGAGGTCCACCCCCTCCACCATCGACTCAATCACTGAATATCAGCGAAGATATGCTGGAATCTCTGAATGAACTGCTCAGTGAATACTACAGTGATGATGTGACGGATGAAGAAAAAACAGAGGCTTTAAGTTCCATTAAGGAAATCTTCGAGCTTACGGCGCCTGAAGGGGGCCTGGTCGACGTGATGGCATAAACGCGGCGGTGGATTTAGCAAAATCCCGCATAAACCCTCGCCCACTCGGGCGGGGATACAAGCGGGA
>JBMYOX010000049.1:0-27369 GCA_049599735.1 Pontibacterium sp.
ACAGCCTGCACGGTGGCAGCGGTAACGATACTTTGTATGGTGAGGAAGATAATGACTGGCTATATGCAGGTATTGGCAATGACACGATTGATGGTGGCACCGGTTATGACACGGCTGTTTTTGTAGATGACTTTGCTAACTATACGATCGACAGGAGCGGTAGCACACTGACTGTGACGCATAATGACTTCGGTAGCGATGGCATTGATACAGTGCGAAATATTGAGTATTTGCAGTTTGCTGATCGCATAATAACCAGTGGACAAGATTCCACGGCCGGTATTTCGGTAAGCGCTCCGTTTGATCTGTTGTATGAAGGCGGACAAACCACGTCTTACAGCGTGGTGTTATTAAGTGCCCCCGAGGCGGCGGTGACTGTTAATTTAAACGCTCCTGACGGGTTGTTATTAAGTGAAAGTGAGCTGATCTTTACTGCGGATAACTGGAATCAAGTACGTACGGTTGAGATTAGTGTGCCTGATGATACTGTAGATAGCGGTCTGCAAAGTATGCGCATTACACATCAGGTGGTGAGTGCGGATATGACGTATAACGTACTGGTTCCGGATGATGTGAATGTCACGGTACTGGACGATGATCACCGGGGTGTGTTGGCAGAAACTGCGTTGTCTGGCCTGAGCGAAGGTGAATTAACTCAGGTGAGCTTTAGTCTGAGCAGTCAGCCCGCCGACCCGGTTGTTCTGACGCTGTCTGCTGATAACCGTCTTGCCCTTGCTGCCAGTGAGCTTACATTTACCCCTGAAAACTGGAATGTCATTCAGTTCGTAGAAGTCACAGCACCTGAGGATGAGCAGCTTAATACCGAAGAAGTTCAGACTCTTTCCATCATGGTTAGCAGTGATGATTCGCAGTTTGATGGAATTTCGGTTACTGATGTACTGTTTACCGTCGCAGATAATGATGTGCCATCTTCGCATCATACTGTACTTTCTGTCACCGAAGATGCTTTGCAAACGGACGGTTTCTTTGTTGCTGATGGCAGTGATGCAGGCAGAGAATACAGCTATGAATTAACGTCTCAGCCTGATCCGTTTAGCGCGCAGGTAGTCAATAATGGTGATGGTTCCTTCAGTCTGCTGCTGCATCCTGATGTGCAGGCAATGCAGGCAGGCGACAGCCAGGTTCTGGACTTCACCTATACCGCGCTCTGGAACGAAATTGCCAGTCAGCATAGTGTGCAGATTACTGTAAATGGTATGAATGATGCGCCTCAGGCGGGTAATGCACAGTTGTCCGTTAATGAGGGATCGACCAGTGTGTTTGGTTTGTTGCCGGGTTCTGACCCGGATACAGCAACAACGCTGCGTTATCAGTTCACCTCTGTTCCGGCTTTATCTGACGGGCAGGCTATGATTGTTGAGGGCAACCGTTTTCAGTATGACTCTTCTTCCGCAGGGCGTTCATTAGCGGCCGGAGAGTCCCGCGACATTCAGCTTAGCTACCAGGTGATTGATGAGCAGGACGCTGTGAGTGATGAGGGCATAGTCACTATCAGTTTACAGGGTGTTAATGATGCCCCTGTTGCGGCTGCTGATACAGTGCTGGTTGATGCCGGATCAGAATTAGAACTGGCCGCTATCTTGCTGGAGAATGATAGTGACCCGGACGCGACTGCAATACTGCACGTGGCAGAAATCGACAACAGCCTGACCCAGGGTTCAGTTGTTTATAATGCGGACAGCCATAGTGTGCATTATACGGCCGATGCTGCCACTCATGACAGCCTGCCGGTTGGTGAAGCGGCAGCTGATCGCTTTAGTTACAGAACGGTGGATGACCAGGGTGCACTAAGTGACTGGGTGAATGTAGATATTACGGTGTCTGGCATACAACAGGTATCAGCTGATTATGATTTGGCCGGGGTGATCAGTTTTTGGGGTGATAGCGCTCAGCTGATTAAAGGTGCGGAAGTGAGTTTGCTGCAAAATGGAGAGTCTGTCGCAGCGGTAATATCTGACAGTCGCGGGGCTTATGCTTTTAGTGATTTAGCTGCCGGTGAGTATGCGCTTAGCCTGGAGAAAAGTTCTCCGGCATCAGATGACTATATTGCGGCTGTATCGGCTGCGGATGCTTCCGTGGCCGCCCGCCTTGCGGTTGGTTTAGTGGATGCCGGTAGTGAATATCAGAAATTTGCTGCTGATGTTGATGGTAATGGCGTAATTAGTGCGGCTGATGCCAGCATGATCGCCCGACAGGCTGTGGGTCTGATACAGCTGGGTGGCTGGAATCTGGTACCTGAATTTACGCAAGCGCAGTTAGATCAGTTTACTAATGATCCGGATAATAGCTCGAACACGTTGCCAGAGACGCTCAGTAACAGTGTCAGCCTGGATAACGATATGATTGCCGACTATACGGCAATCCTGTCAGGAGACGTAGACGGCAGTTGGACGGCAACTCTGGAGGAGTTGAATAACGTCTAAAACCGGCCCTCTCAGCAGTTCACAAAAAACTATTTTGTGGACTGCTTTCTGTACAGCTAAGTGCTTCCTGTTGCGTAAGTGCCGGCAATAAGTGCGGAAGTGGCATGGGTCTGAAGAAATAATAGCCCTGCAGGTTGTTGCAGTTGAGCCTTTTCAGCAAGGTGATAGCCTGTTCGGTTTCGCAGCCTTCGGCCACTACCCTGAGGCCCAGATTATGGGCCAGTCCGATAGTGGACTGAACAATGGTTTGGTGGCGTTTTTCGGTGCTGATGTTACTGATAAAGGACTTATCTATTTTCAGTTCTGAAACGGGTAAACGGCTCAGATGAGTCATTGAGGAATAACCGGTGCCATAATCGTCAATAGAAAACTCGATACCCCTTTCAGTCAGTGCCAGCATGGTATTTCTGGCACGTTCAGGATCATCCATCAGGGCATTTTCGGTAATTTCCATTATCAGCCCGGGGCGTGTGGGATAACGCTTCAGGATGGCGTCAATGGATGACAGGAAACTATCATCCAGAAGATTCAGAGCTGAGATGTTAATCGATAACGCTATATCCCGTCCCAGCGCCGATCGCATATGCGGGTAGTCGGTGAGCGCCTGCTCCAGCACCCAGCCGGTAAAGGCATTGATATGCCCGCCCATCTCAAGTGAAGGGATAAACTGATCCGGCGGAATATAACCCTGGGCAGGGTGCTGCCAGCGAACCAGTGCTTCAATGCCGGAAATCTTATTAGTGTGGCTGCTGACCTGAGGCTGGTAGTGCAGCAGAAATTCCCGGTTATCAAGTGCGACTTTTACTTCGGTCATCAGTGCCAGACGTTGCACAGAGTTCATATCCAGCGCCGGGCTGAATACGCTGTATTCACAGCGGCTATTTTTGCAGTGGTACATGGCGATATCAGCAAACTTCATCAGTTGCTGTGCATTGACCGATTGCGAAGGGTAAGCAACCAGTCCGATACTGGTATCCAGTTTCATGCGCATGGCTTGCAGGAAAAAGGGCGCTTCAAACTGTTTGATAATCACAGCCGCCAGATCTTCTGCAGGCAGGACTCCATCGAAGATGCAGGCAAACTCATCACCACCGAGTCGTCCGAACAGCTGATGTTCGCTTTGCTGCGTATTAAAACGCTGACCTATTTCGCGGAGCACGCGGTCACCACTCTGGTGCCCCAGTGTGTCGTTGATGTTTTTGAAATCGTTAATGTCCAGCAGTGCCAGCCAGAAGGGTTTTCCGGCCTCAATACGCTGTTCAATGGCTGTTTTTAACTGATGCCGGTTGGGCAGATCGGTGAGTGAGTCAAAATTAGCCAGGCGCTCGAGGTGCTGATGCTCCTGCTCGAGCCTGTGGTGTAACCGGTTCAGGGATCTGACCAGGGTGTCCAGCTCGTCACCTGTGTTAAGCGGGGTTTCGGGGCGCTCAAGTAAGATAGGCCGGGTAGTGGCATAACTGATACTTAACTGATCGACAATATGCTTCAGGTGACGGCTGATCAGCTGTCTGAACAGGTAGATAATAAACATTGTGACCAGAAAGGTCTTAATTGCCTGGCTGACCAGAATAACCCAAAAGGTATCCCACAGTCGGTTGTAGATGCCTTCCAGTGAGGCTTTAATATGCAGTTGTCCCAGTAACAGCGGATGGTTACGGTGTGAATAGCTCAGCGCATAACTTTTGGACAGGGTGTCCTGAGTGCTGTTTTGCCCCACGGACATCAGCAGCTTGCTGTCAGCATCCTCTACGGCAATGTAGCTGATATCCTGTTGCCGAAGAAGCCCTTCCATCTGGATGCTGAGTGAGGGCAAATTATAGGTCCAGACGCTTCGGGAGATGCTTTCCACGTTGGAGATGCGAACCTGCTCAAAGCGCTGATCAAGTAAGTTCAGGTCGTAGTGATAGTCGCGCCAGAGCTGCAGGCCGGTTAGTAACAGTGTGATAAAGCTGCTGAAGACAAGGATCAGAACCACGAAGATTCTTGATACATTGCCGCCCAGGAGATTGCGTAGCAACGGGGATGCTATGCGGCTGGTGTTCATCCGGATGCGTCCATCACCTGTTGTATTATTTGGTCAACTCTTCCGTTGTCCTGCATGCCCTTTAATGCCTGACCAAGAGGTTTTGCCAGATCAGCATTTTTTTTATTTAACAGCAGGTGAAGGGGAACCTCTGCCAGCGGAGGTGATTGCATGTGGTATTGTGTAATGCCCTGCCGGGATAGCTCATACAGGCCGTTGTAGTCGCCCAGCAAGGCCACATCAATACGATGATTGTCCAGCATTTTAAAGAGAGACTGAACGCTGTCCAGAATATGGGCCCGGGCAGGCTGTACCCGTTTAAGATTATTAACATGAATTTTCCAGCCGGTCACGGTACCGGCCGAGTAAGGTTTCAGGTCATCCCAGTGACGGATTTTAATAGCATCGGTGCGGGTAAAAGCCACAAAACGTACGGAAAAAAAGCTGGGTTCGACCGGGGTCAGGTCAGGGTATGCCTTTTCGATGATGGCTTTTATGCGGCAACATTCAGCATCGTCTATATGATCTGTAACCAGTTGCAGCGAACGTTCTGCGGATACGGTCTGCAGACGGACATCTATGCCAATTTTTTCACCCGCCTCGCGCAACACCTGGTCGTAAATAGCGGAAACGGGCGGTGTGAAGCCGGTATTAACATGCAGGGTTCGCTCAGCGGCCTGAAGCGACAGGGTGACAAAGCATAGCACAGGCACGATTTTTTTAAGCATGCGCAGCATAAATGATCCCTCAAAATAGCATTGGTTGATTCATATTAGCAGTAAATTCACAATGATGTAGCTCAACAGTTGTGTGTTTTTTGATCAAAAAGATAGGGCCAGGATTGCAGGGGCAGATGGCGATGCGCTGGCTTTGCAGGGCTTGTCCGGCGGATAAATGATTCAGGAATGATCCATGTGCAACTGCTGATACTGAGGTATGGTAGAGGGGTGTTTTTTAAGTGGATGCGTGCGGGTTTTCAGAGCCCGTACTCAGTGAAAAAAGCGGGCGGTAAGGCAGGCAAATGACAGGAATGCAATACATTAAATTCTGGCGGCATCTGAGACTATCCCGGGCCGCAATAATCTCTCCGGTGATCGATTTGCTCTGTATTGGCGGAGGTTCTCTGCTGGTGATGGGGCTGATACTTTCTGTTTTGTTGTGGTGCTATGCTACCGGCTCCTACGCGAGAGGCAGCATTGATTTTATCGACCTGTTTATTTTGCAGACACTGATTAACTGGCCACATTTTGTGGTGTCTTACAAATTGCTTTACGGCAGAAAAGAAAACCTCAGTACTTATCCGATGGCAACCCTTTATGTACCGGCTGGACTGCTGCTGATTTGCCTGGCTGCATTGTTTTATGAGGTGAGTGATCAGGCCCCTGAGTTTACGGTTAATCAGCAAATGGCTTATTACTTCTGGCTGGTTGCGGCTTTGTATCTGGCCTGGCACTACACAGGCCAGGCCTGGGGTATGGTGGCAACGTTTGCGCATTTATCCGGCTTGAAATTGCTGGCGCGGGAGCGCTGCTGGCTGCGGGGTAGCCTGCATACCCTGATTTTCTGGCATGTGATCTGGGGTGCGTCAGATATGCCAAAGTACGGGCTGATTCGTTTTCTCCAGACCGATGAAATGATGACCTTTGCCAATACAGTGGCAGTCATGGCCTTTGTATCCGGGCTTTATACTTTTGCCGGTATTATTAAGCGTCATGGCGCGATTGATGCGCGTGTTTTTGTGCCCTGGCTGGCGGTATTTGTCTGGTATCTGGTGCTGTTCCTGGAGCCCGGAGCTTATATGTTTGTGCAGCTTTCCCATGCACTTCAGTACCTGATTTTTCCGGCCCGTGTTGAGCTTAACCGGCTGCAGGAAAAGCAGCCTGAAAAACAGAGCCTGGACTTTACTGCTGTGCTGATGAGCAAAATACTGGCTTATTATCTGGTGATAGTCGCTGTGGGCCTGATGATTTTTTATCTGCCTGATTTGCTGATTGGCAATACAGGAGGGCTGATGACTATCGGGGGTATGCTCGCGCTGGCGGTTAATATTCATCATTATTACACTGACAGTGCCATCTGGAAACTCCGGGATAAAACGGTCAGGCAGCAATTATTCAGCCATCTGCCCGGCGCGGTCAAATAAGGGGGCCTCTGGCTGCCAGGGCTCAGAGGGTTTTCAGAAACGCGATCAACTGCTTCTTTTCAACGTCAGTGAGCAGCAGCGGAAGTAACTCAGAAACACGTGACTGGTAGCCGCTGAAGTTAGAAACTGAACCGGCCAGGGGATCCGGTGCACGGTTATAATGTTCGATAACGGCTTCGAGGCTTTTTAGCTGACCTGCGTGCATATAAGGCGGTCTTTGAGAGACGGCGCGCAGAGAAGGGGTTTTAAAGGCCCCGATAAATTGCCGGGCGTTGCTTTGCATAAACTCCAGCTCAGGGCACTGACCGGCTTTGGCATCGCTGTAGAGCCCCAGGCAGTTAAACGGGTCTGAGCGTATGCCGGAAATAACCATAAAACGGCCCAGGTCAGGCGCCTTACCCAGCCGTGTTGGAACGCCTGTATTGTGGAAAAAATCATCGGTAAAGCGGGGGCCGTTATGACAGCTTGCGCAGTTTGCTTTTCCAACAAACAAACGGAAACCTGAGCGTTCATCAGCAGAAAGCAGGTTGCTATTCAGGCTATCATTATCGGTAAGGCGGGCTTTTATATAACGATCAAACCGGTTTTCCTGGGGCTTGAGTGTGCCTTCATAAGCCGCAATGCTTTTTCCGATATTGGCAAACACCTGATTAATCTCATGTTGTACCGATTCAGAGAGTTGCTGCCAGTTCTCCGTGGCCAGGCCGGGTACCAGAGGGCTTGCTTGTTCGGGCCAGCTATCCGGAGTCGGCAGGTCAGGGCCAAACAGCGCCCGGTATTGGCTCCGGTAGTTTTCCAGTACGTACCGGGCCAGTTGTGTACGGTTTGCACCGTGTTCATTCGGGTCTTCCAGAGGCCCCAGTGCCTGACTCCAGAGGCTGTCTTTACGCCCATCCCAGAAAAACCAGGCGGACCACTGTACACCCCGGATGGGCATAGTACGCCGTACCCCTGTGCTTATGCCTTGTGCAACCGGTTTGTCATCCTGAAATTCTTTGTCCGGACTATGACAAGTCGCACAGCTGACTGCCTGATTGGCACTTAAGTTTTTATCAAAAAATAAGGCCTGGCCAAGGGAGATTGCGGTGGGTTTTTCTGCAACCTGATTGCTGTGATCGGGAGGTGGCGCAGGCAGGTTAGCAATATAAAAGTTGGTCGCTTGCTGTAGTTCCTGTGGATTTAAGGGCGTTGCTTCATTAGCCTGCAGACCCGGCGACAGCAGAATAAACAGTGTGATGATCTGCGTTAAAGAATTGAATAAGACGCCGTATCGCATCATAAAGACAGTGCCCGTTTTACAGATTCAGATTAAACCTGGCGCTGTCGGTCAGGCCATTGACGGTAATGACCAGATCAATCACCCAGGCACCATCCATGGAAAACTTCATACCTTCCAGACGGTACAGACCGGGTTCATCCTGTGGTGTGGCGCGGGGTTTAGTGGGTAAGCCGTGGCCGTGGTGGAGCATGCCGCCATCAATACTGATGCGGGCATTATGAACCGGCTGGCCCTGCTGATTTTTAACTGTCAGATCCCATGAATGGATTTTACCAATCTGCACAGGTGGCGCTGAGGGTCTCAGGCTGAGCTGGTAAACCTGGCGGGCGCTCTGCTGGTCGAAGGATTGTGGCTTATCTGCCGCCTGGGCGGGGGTCAGGGCTAAGCTAAAAAACATGCCGGGTACTAATAACAGTGCGATGGCTGCGGTTTTTTTCAGAAGGCTAATTGTCATCATTTTCTCCATCGCGGTTTGAGGGGGCGAAGCTGTTGAAGTGGAGTTCTGTTACAGGGTGGATAACTTCAAGTCAGCTGAGTACTGATGATTAAACGTGAATCAGGCTGGAAGTTCAATTCTTGTGGTGTGAGGGAAGGTATGAGAGAAAACGTTGGCAGGTGGCTGGAGTGCCACCTGCCAACGGAGGCTTTACAACTTAATGCTGTAAACCAGGTTACCACTGCGTGTGAACCAGCCGTTGGCCCGTGACGCATTAAAGTGGAAGCCCAGTGAGCTGGACTGACCCAGCGGCAGGTTAACACCGGCTTTGATAAACGTGCTCAGGTCGGACGTATCAGTGGTATGCACATCCCAGTTTACGCCATGCAGGGACATTGTACGGGACAGAATCTGACTGTCTCCACCCAGTGCTTTGGCAACACCCAGATCAACAACCCATGAGCCTGTGTCTTTTGCGGTATTAAACAGGCCGCTCAGACGGTAGCCCAGCGATGTCTGTGCTGAGCGGTAGTAATCCTGGGCGGCGGTGAGGGCCGTTATTTCTGAACCACTTTCAGCGTAGTTATGCGCGTCCATGTATTCGGCATTCAGGCGGGCCCAGGCGGTGCCTGACAGCTTGTCGCTAAGCGCATAAGTCATGCCCATTCCCAGGTTGCCAAACAATGCATTAGTGGTTGCGCGTGCGCTGTTTGATGTAGTGCCTGTGGATAAAGCCACGTTGCGTTCAATATCAGATGCGCTGTGGGCCAGACCCAAAGCACCGTCAAAGACCAGGTTGTCAGAGGTGCGTGTGTAGTAAGCCGCCAGGGTAGTGGTTTTACGATCTGCTGACCCGGCAACTGTGCCTGAAACAGAGCTGTCGGAATAACCCAGAGCGACACCGGCACGTTTGCTGTCTTCGTCCAGGAAGTGGTTGCCCACCCACAAATGACGGGTATCACCGTGATGAGCCGAGGCGGTTTCATCGTCATCGTATGAAACGCTGTAGGCGCTTACATCAAACCACAGGTTTTGCTGAACCGCTTTTCGGTGGATTGCAGAGGTCAGACCGGATGACGTCGTGCGAATACCTGCGCGGAGATCGTTTAAAGCAAATGCATGGATTTCACCGGAAGCCTGTAAGACGGCATGAGCGACTTGCGCATCATTCAGGCCATAAAGCCCCGAGAATAAATCACCCGCAGTCGTGGCGGTGCGCACACCTGCAGAAGGACGGATGCTATCCAGTGCGGTACCGGCATCCACAGCATTCTGAATGCCTGTGATCGCAAAGCTTTCAGGGGTGATATAGAGGTCGATGAAGTTAGTCCCGTAGAGCACATCCAGGCGGGTATTGTCAGCCAGTCCCGCAACCGGGTTAGTCACTGAAGTAAACTCACCAGCAACACCAGCGGCATTGGCCGTTGTAACAATGCGGAAGTTATCACCGACAGCGGGTGTGAAACTGTTGGTTGCCGCACCGGTAATGCCGCGCAAGACCGGCGTTAAAGTGCCATCGGCAGTAAACACAGAGGTTGCACCTGTTAATACTACCCGGTCGTAGCTACCGGCGCCGCCTGCGGCAGAGTATGTGGCACCATCAATTTCAACCAGGTAGGTGGATGCGGCTGTTTGGGTGACATCACCGGCTACTGTCAGTGTGCCCGGGGAAGAGCCCGGAGACAGAATACCGTTGACCGTTACATTGCCGGCAAGTGCGCCTGAGCCACCGAGTGTTGCACCATTGGCAACACGGATAGTCGCAGCGGCAAGTGAGCCTTCAACTTGCAGTACACCATCGTTAACGGCTGCATTACCCGCTGTGCTTGCACCGCTGAGCTGCAGAGTGCCGGTACCTGATTTGTTCAGCGTGGATGTGCCGGTCAGCGTGCCTGCAGAGGTAAAGGTTGTGCCATCCGCTACGGCAATTTCACCATTGCCTGCACCTAAATTAATATTGCGGCTGGTGCTCATGGATGCAGTAGATGCCAGTGTGCCGCCGTCCAGGGTAATGTTGCTGGTGTCTGCTCCCAGGTTAGTATCACTGGATACCTGCAGTGTGCCCGCTGTAACAGTGGTATCGCCGGTATAGCTGTTGCTGCCTGCCAGCGTTAGCACACCTTCACCTTTTTTGGTCAGGTCACCATTACCGGAAAGATCGCCGGAAAAGGTTGTATCATTGCCTGCGCTGTCGATGGTGCCATTGTTTTCATCCAGTGCAAATTCCGCACTGATTGTATCCGAATCGGCGACCTGCAGGGTGCCGCCATTCAGGGTCACAACACCCGTGCCCAATGTTTTGTTGGTTGCCAGTTTCAGAATGCCGCCGTCAATGGTTGTATCGCCGGTATAAGTGGTGGAACCTTTCAAAAACAGAATGCCATTACCTGATTTAAGCAGTTCAGCAGCCCCGCTGAGTTCGCCTTCAGAGGTCAGTGTTGTGTTGTTGGCTACGTTAATTTCGCTGTTAGCGTTGATGTTGATAGCACGGGTTGTTGTCAGATCAGCTGTGGTCGCCAGTTTGCCGCCGTTGAGAATCAGATCACCGGTACCCAGGTTGGCATCGCTGGCGACTTGTATGGTGCCTGCTGTTACTGTGGTTGTACCGCTGTAGGTATTTGTGCCATCCAGTTGCAGCGTGCCTGCACCGGACTTAGCTAAATTTGCCGCGCCGCTTAGGACACCAGAACTAGTCAGGGTTGTGCCATCAGCGGTGTCGATTTCACCATGGTTAGCGCCCAGGGCAATATTACGTGTCATTGCCAGAGTAGCTGTGGTGGCTAGCTTGCCGCCGTTAAGCGTCAGATCACCGGTACCCAGGTTGGCATCGCTGGCGACTTGTATGGTGCCTGCTGTTACTGTGGTTGTACCGCTGTAGGTATTTGTGCCATCCAGTTGCAGCGTGCCTGCACCGGACTTAGCTAAATTTGCCGCGCCGCTTAGGACACCAGAACTAGTCAGGGTTGTGCCATCAGCGGTGTCGATTTCACCATGGTTAGCGCCCAGGGCAATATTACGTGTCATTGCCAGAGTAGCTGTGGTGGCCAGCTTGCCGCCGTTAAGCGTCAAATCACCGGTACCCAAATTCGTATCGCTGGCGATTTGTACCGTACCGCCGGTCACGGTTGTGGTGTTGTGGCTGTTGCTGCCTGACAGCGTGATGGTGCCTAGCCCGGTTTTAGTAATGTTGCCGGGGCCTGTAAAATCACCGGAAAAAGTCGCATCGTTACCCTTGCTGTCGATAGTGCCGTTGGTAGCATTGACAGTTAATGCGGTCGTAATAGTGCTGTCCGGGTCGGCGACTTGCAGTGTGCCGCCATCAAAGACAGGGTTTACACTGTTTCCACTTAATTCAGTGCTTGTATAAACTTTAGCCGTATCAATATCAGGAATAGTGGGTGTGCCACCGCCTAGCTGAGATGAATCTATAACACTGGATTGGTCCAGTGCGCCGGCTGCTGCGCCGTTCAGCGTGCCGTTTTTAAAATAAATGCGGTAGCCCGCCAGGGAGAAATCACCGGCCAACGCTTGAACAGTCCAGGTAATATTTGTTGTGCTTTGAAGATCTGAAGTGCCGATAAGAGGATCAGATGAATAAAGAGAGCTTGATCCGGTAACACCACAAATATCAGCCGTACAAGTTGTATCGTAACCCAGCGATTTTGTGTAAGTGCCAGCGGTTGTCTCAACTGAAAATTTTAAGACATCCCCTGCACTCCACTGCCACCAATCATTAGTGCTGGTGTCAGCTGCAGCAGGAATGCTTGAATTTGGTGAGAAATTGAATGTGATAGCGCCGCCACCGGAGGAAAATTCAACATTACCTTGGTCTATACTAATGCCCTGTCCTGCCTGCATCCAGGTTGGCGTATTGGCGCCTGCCTGAGTAAAAAGGTGGCCTGCTTGCGAGACACCGGTGAGGCTCATCAGTAACATAGATGCCGTTACCTGGCGCTTTATTGTTATGTAAGACATACGATCTCCTGATGATTCTTACGATTTTATGGATTATTCCTGGCTGGGCAGGAGCGAAATATTAACTGATATTGAGTCCTAATTAAATAATTAATTAATTTAACGACATAATATAAAACATTTCGAACGTTTGTATTAATTTAATCTCTGATATTTTTACGAGTTTTAACTGGGTGGGCTAAATGATATTAGATTTTCCTTATATGTAAGGTGTAGATAATAATTTTAGACTCAGGGTTAACTTATTTATATTCTATCAATAGAGATTTTTTGCTATCCAAATGGCTGTATACCGGAGAATAACTTGAACAGAAATAACGCTCGATATCTAAATTTGCCCTTGTGGCTGACGATTGCTGTTTTGAGCCTGATAGTTCCCCGCGGGTTTGCTGCAAGCCTGCAGGCGGGGCTTGAGGCCGCCCGGGTCGGTAATTTTCAGAAAGCGTTTAATGAATGGTCTGAGCTGGCAAACGATGGAAATGCTGAAGCACAAAGTAATCTGGCCGGTTTATATTTCTCAGGTGTATTAGGAGAAAGTGATATAAAAAATGCAGTTTCCTGGTTTAAGCGTGCAGGTGATCAGGGCCACGCGATGGCGGCCGTCAGCCTGGGACATATATACCGAACCGGTACGGGTGTGCCTGGAGATTTAGTGGTTGCTAAAAAATGGTATGCCATTGCAGCAGAAAAAGGCATAGGCGAGGCAATATTTTTTCAGGGAATATTAGGACTGGATAATATAGAAGACCCGAAAAAAATTAAGCAGGCGCTTTCCAAAGTACAGATGGCCGCTAATAAAAATTATATTCCTGCGAAACATTATATAGGCACACTTTACCAAACCGGGCGTTATGTGACAGAAGATATAAACCGTGCTCTGCAATGGTATAAAGCAGCGGCCGAAGCCGGTTATGCAGAGTCTCAGATGGCGCTGGCAAATCTCTACTTAAATGGCGAAACCGGTGAAGTCATGTTGCCGAAGGCCGTGGAATGGCTGCAAAAAGCAGCCGCTCAGGGACAGCCCCGGGCCCAGTATTTGCTGGGGCTTTTAGCATTTCAGGGAGCGACGGGTAAACAAGATGATAAGCAGGCCTTTAGTTGGTTTAACAATGCCGCACACCTGTGGGATGTTAATGCACAGTATTATCTGGGTATGAGCTACCTTGAAGGCAAAGGTGTGGGTAAAGATTTGATGCAGGCGTATAAATGGTTCGATCTGGCGGCAAGCGGCGAGCATCCTGATGCTCAGGTTATGCGCGCAATGGTATCTGCACAGCTCAAACCTGCAGACAGAGTGGAAGCGCACAGGCAGGCCCAGCTCTGGTTTGATCAAAACCATAAAACCCCGCACGGGCATGTAAATTTATTGCCACACGGGCACTGAGTTAACCCTGCTTATTCATCGGAACGCTAGAGTGACGGGGGCATAAAAACTGAGGTCAGAGTTCATTTAGCGATACCGCTGTCTGTCGTATAATCAGCCGTCGTCGGATGGAAGGGCAGGACCGGTTATCCATCACGTAAAATCGCGGTGACCAGGTTGTAACAAAACGGGTAGTCGTCCCGCCGCTGCTTATTAACAGGAAAGAAACAATTAACGCAATAACAGGAGGGCAGGAATGGGTCTGAAAAAGGCAAAATTGCTGCTGGTGAGTGATGATGCGCTGGTATCACAGGCTTTTGGCAGGGGGCTGGAAGAAGCGGGTTATGAGGTGTTGCTTGCCAGCAGAGATGAAGAGAGCCTTCGGATGATCTGCGCAGAGCCACTGCCGGATCTGGCGATCCTGGATATGTATATGCCGGGCTCATCAGGCATTGAAACCGTCCGGCACCTGAGTGAAAAGGGACTCGCTTCACTGTTTCTTGCTGCTTACGATGGGGGCTGTGTGGCGCAGGTCGCAGAAGCGGGTGCGCTGGCTTATCTGGTGAAACCCGCAGACGCAGAGCAGGTAATAGCCGCCATTGAAGTGGCCATGAGAAGGGCAAAAGATATCCGTGCGCTCAGAGAAGCAGAGAATCGCCTGAACAACGCGCTGGATACCGGTAACCTGGTGAATATCGTGGTGGGTGTGCTGATGGAACGGCACCGATTGAGCAGGCAGGATGCATTTGAGCTTATACGTCAAAAAGCACGTTCTGAACGGCGTAAAGTTAAAGATATTGCCCGGGATGTGCTGGATAACTGGGATATTTTGAACAATCATTGAGTACCGCTTATTCCGTCGGGTCATATTGCCCGGTGCATGATCGGCATGCACCTGTCACACCAATACAGCGCGGGTTCCGGCGCTGATAACCATAAATCATTATTTATTGTCGAAGGTCACAGGATTATCTGAAAGCGCACCCGGGTATTTGAAACTAACACGGGTATTTCCTAATCTGACAATGATCAACGCAGTCGATACAGGCCCTTCTCCCGCCTCTGTCAGAAACAGGATGGAACCGCACTTCAGCCGCATTATAACCGGCTGAGGGTTATCTCCCTTAACATGGACGTCCTGTCTTAACCGGGCTCTCTCCCTGCCTTTTTATACTGTGAATCAGCCTATTCTCGTCTGGCCTGATGAGTGGCTGTTTTTGCTTAAGAACCATGATGACCTGTTTGGCGAAAGACAATTTGAAAGGATCCGCTGTGTTGTGCCTTTCTGTTGAGCGGGTCGGTGAGTGAACAGAGGTAAGACCAGGATGTTCGCAAAAACAAATACTTTTATCCTTATGCCCGCCGCTCTGGGGGTCGCATCATCTCTTTCGCTTTTACTGGGAATGGGCATTTCAGTCCCCAGTGGCCTTGCCAGCCTGATTTTACTGGCATCAGGCCTGCTGGTGGGGTACGTACTTCAGCGAACCTATAAAACGTTTCTGGCAGAAGCGGATGTTATTACACAAGGACAACGGGCCGAAGTGGCACGTTTGCACAGTTATGCAGACCCTCTGGAGGCGGTTTGTGCAAAAACACTCCCTATCTGGTCTCGTCAGATAGAAACCTCCCGCATGCAAACGCAGCAAAGCATTACTGAGCTGACAGAGCGTTTTTTTGCCATGTCTCAGCGCCTTGAGGCGGTGATTAATGCATCACAAAGCGGCATCGATGGTTTTGGTAATGACTCGGGCATGATTGCACTCTTTGAAGCGAGTCAGAACTCATTGCAGTCAGTGATTAATGCGCTTGAATCGGCCCTGAGGGAAGAGTCCGAAATGCTGGAACGCCTCCGGGCTTTGTCATCCCAGACAGAAGCGCTGGATGAAATGGCAGCCAGCGTGGGTGATATTGCTGAAAAAATTAATTTGCTGGCACTGAACGCGGCGATTGAAGCTGCGCGGGCGGGGGATCAGGGCCGGGGTTTTGCGGTTGTGGCCGATGAGGTACGCAAGCTGGCCGCGCAGTCATCCGAAACAGGGAAAAATATTCGCATCAATATGGATGCAATCCAGGTCTCTATGAATATTACCCTGGAGCGGGCGGAACGTTGTACAGCATCCAGTACTCAGGCGGCCCAGGGAGGAAAAGAAACCATCGAATCTGTCTTCTGCCGCCTGCGGGAAACCATTACGGATTTGCAGGCGGAAAGCAGCAGCCTTCGTAACACCGGCGACGGCATTCGCAGTGAAATATCTGAAGTCGTGACGGCCTTTCAGTTTGAAGACCGGGTCAGCCAGATTCTGTCTCATGTCAGGAATGATTTTGACAGGCTGACCAGCCAGATTGAAGGCTATGCAGGGCAACGTATTGAAGGGGGTGAGCTGGTGCCCCTGGACGTTGATTCCCTGGTTGCGGAGATTGCGGCCGGTTACACCACTGAAGAAGAACGAAGAAATCACGCCAACGCGAAAGCGGCGGTTATCACAGACAACAGCGAAGCCGACCTTACCTTCTTTTAAGCTTTGGAGATAAAAAATGTCAAAAACGATTCTGATAGTAGATGACTCTGCGTCGATCAGGCAGGTAGTTAGCATGTCTCTGAAAAGCGCAGGCTATGAGGTTATTGAGGCCCGTGATGGCAAGGATGCCTTGTCGAAACTTAATGGTCAGAAAATACACCTGATAGTCAGCGATGTGAATATGCCTAATCTGGATGGCATTGGCCTGGTAAAACAGGTCAAAGCACATCCTCAGTATAAATTCACCCCCATTATGATGCTGACAACCGAGTCACAGGAGAGCAAAAAGCAGGAAGGGCGTGCGGCGGGTGCTAAAGCCTGGCTGGTGAAACCCTTCCAGCCACCCACACTGCTGGCAGCGGTTAGTAAGCTGGCCTGACGTGCTTTAAGAAGCCTGGGGTTTGAATCACAAATATTCAGGCAAATGATAAAGGCCCGTGTGTTGTCAGACATGTTTTCAAAGGGCTTTTGAAGGTGGCGCTGACGCAGGGAAGGATCTGATGAAAATTGAAATAAATACGGAAACCGGCCTGTGCCATGCGCAGGTTGAGGGTGAGATGACCATCTACACCACAGAAAAATACCGGGAAATGTTACTGGAGCAATGCCATAGCCGTCAGGGCATGGATCTTGATCTTGCAAACGTGACGGAGATGGATACCTCAGGGTTGCAGTTACTGGTAGCGCTTAACAAAGACTTAAGTAAAACGGCCCGGGGGCTGCGCCTGGTAAACCCTGGTGATGCTGTACGGGATGTGCTGGATCTGACGCAACTGGCAGAGACATTCTTAATACATGCTGAGGAGGTATTGTGATGAACTCACCTGAAGATACTTTCCGCGAAGAAGCAACAGAGCTGCTGGCTGACCTGGAAACTGCACTGCTTGAGCTGGAAGACCAGCCGGATGACGGGGACCCGGTGGACAGGGCGTTTCGTGCCATGCACACCATTAAAGGCTCCGGGGCCATGTTTGGCTTCGATAAACTCTCCGCTTTTACCCATCACCTGGAGACGGCGTTTGATCAGGTGCGCAGTGGTGAACTGGCTGTTACCAAAGACCTGATCAATGTAGCACTGGGTTCCGGTGATCATATTCGCAGTTTGTTAGAAGATATGCACCCTGCACCCGGGCTTGAAGCCGAAGGTGAGCACCTGCTGAAGCAGCTGAGCAGCCTGTTGCCCGGAAATGAGGATGCTTCCGGTGAAACCCCTCCTCTCCGGCCCGAAGAAACACCTGATCTGCAGCCGGAGACCACTTATCGGATTCGCTTTACCCCGGCACCTGATGCTTTCAGCAACGGGATGGATCCACTGCCTGTGCTCAGAGGACTGGCTGCCCTCGGGACTTGTCATGTCATCACACTGTGCGATGAAGTGCCCGGGCTGTCCGGATTTGAGCCTGAAACCTGTTATCTCAGCTGGGCGCTGACTCTGACGACCGCCCGGGACAGGAACAGCATTGATGATGTGTTTATCTTTGTTCAGGACGACTGGGCCATTACGGTTGAGATGATTGACCGGGACAGCGGCTGGTCTGATGTGCCCGATGAAAAACCTGTGGGTGAGATTCTGATAGAGCGGGGCGATGCCACGCCAAAACAGATCGAAGCCGCTCTGGCCGGGCAGAAGCGTACCGGCGAAATTCTGAGTGAGGCAGGTAACGTACCCCCTGAAAAGGTTCAGGCGGCACTGGCTGAGCAGCAGATTGTGCGTAAAGCACACCAGGCGCGTAAAGCAAAAGACGACAAAGCCAATGTCAAAGTACCGGCCGAAAAGCTGGACACGCTGATGAACCTGGTGGGCGAGCTGGTGATTGCTCAGGCGCGGCTGAACCAGTCTGCGGACACACTGCAGGATACGGAACTTACTTCTGCCGCTGAAGAAATAGAGCGCTTAACCGCCGAACTGAGGGATAACACCCTGGGTTTGCGTATGTTGCCAATAGGCACAACTTTTGCCCGTTTCCGCCGCCTGGTGCGCGACCTTTCCAATGACCTGGGCAAAGAGATTGAGCTGGTTACAGAAGGTGCTGAAACTGAACTGGATAAAACGGTGATTGATCGCCTGGGAGATCCGCTGGTTCATCTGATTCGTAACTGTATTGATCATGGTATTGAGATGCCGGATGTACGGGAAGCCGCAGGTAAACCCCGCAAAGGTACGGTTCACCTTTCGGCTGTTCATTCTGAATCCCATGTGAATATAGAGATCAGAGATGACGGTGCGGGGCTCAATGCAGAAGCCATTTTTGCCAAGGCTGTTGAACGGGGGGTGATGGCTGAAGATGCCTCGCCTTCAGAAGAAGAACTTTATAACCTGGTGTTTGACGCCGGATTTTCCACAAACAAGACCGTCTCCAGTATTTCCGGGCGGGGTGTGGGTATGGATGTGGTGAAGCGCTCTATTGCGTCTTTGCGGGGCAAGGTTCGCATTGACAGTGAATCAGGGCAGGGCAGCACCGTCACGATTGAACTGCCTTTGACGCTCGCCATTATCGAGGGGTTGCTGGTGCGGGTAGGGGATGAGCGTTATGTGCTGCCCCTGTCTCTGGTTGAAGAATGTATTGAACTAACCGCCAGCGATGCAGAGCGGCGCAGAGGTAACCGGCTGATTGAAGTCAGGGGGGAGCTGGTGCCTTATCTGCGTCTGCGGGAATGGTTCGGGCAGCAAACCGAGCAACTTCCTATCGAGCAAATTGTGATTACCCGCATGGGTGATACCCGTTTTGGCTTCACGGTCGATCAGGTAATCGGGCAGCATCAAACGGTGATTAAAGGGCTGGGTAAACTTTATGAGGGCATAAAAGGCCTGTCAGGTGCAACGATTCTGGGGGACGGTACGGTGGCGCTGATCCTTGATACCCCAAAACTGATACAGAGTGTGATGGCAGAAGACATTGTTATTCACTGAGCAGGCAGAACCGCCCGCCAGCGGCAGAACAAAGGAGGCAGCGCCATAGAAAGGATAAATAAGGAAACAGGCTGTGATCTTGCCGGTGCCCGCCAGGGAAATTCGCCTGAGTGAAATCATGGTAAACGCGCCCGTCAGGGCGTTGAAAAAGACACCGTAAAGGAGCGCAGACAACGGGTTATACGGAAGAGTTGTCAGGCGCAAAGTGAACAGACAGAGGACGTATCCATGTTTAAGAACTTAAAAATCGGACCTAAGTTGATTCTGACATCCGGATTTATCACCCTTATGCTGATTGGTGTGGGTTTCTTTTCCTATATGAAGCTAACCCAGTTAGCTGATCTGACCGATAAGCTGTACAAACACCCCTTCACCGTCAGCACCTCTATGCTGAAAGTTGACCGGCTGATTGTGAGTATGCAACTGCTGATGAAAAAGGCCGAACTGGCTCAAAGCAGCGCAGAAATAGAGCAGGTAACCGGTGCACTTTCTCAGCATGAACAGGATATTATGAAGGAAATTGCGACTATCCAGGAACGCTTTCTGGGTGATCAGGCAAGCATTGAAAGTGCTAAAGTTCTGTTCCAGAACTGGGCGCCTGTACGTGAGAAATTTTTTAACTACATGCGCGCGGGTGAAAATGTAAACGCGACTGACTTTGCTCATAAGGTAGCTGATCCTTATGTTAATAAACTGGTCGATGCCAGCGGGAAACTCAGCAGTTTTGCGTTTGGCAAGGCGGAAGAATTTAATAAACATGCCCGGGTGGTGAGGGATGAAACCATCAATATTTTGATTCTGGTTGTTGCCGTTATTGCGCTGCTTGGCTTTCTGGTGTCCTGGCTGGCTGCCCGTGCCATTGTATTACCCCTTACTAAAACGGTCGAGGTTGGTGAACGGGTTGCTGCCGGTGATATGAGCGTGAAGATAGATGTGACGTCCCGTGATGAAACCGGGCAGGTTGCCCAGGCTTTGAAAACCATGACCGAAAAGCTCCGGGGCATCGTGTCTGAGGTGAAAAGTGCCTCTGATATTGTTGCCAGCGGCAGCTCCGAGATCAGCGTGGCCGGGCAGCAGTTATCTCAGGGTGCAACTGAGCAGGCGGCATCCCTGGAAGAGATATCTTCCTCTATGGAAGAAATGGCCGCCAATATACGTCAAAGTGCTGATAATGCGGGACAAACAGAGCAGATCGCTCAAAAAGCGGCGACTGATGCGCAGGAAGGGGGGCGTTCTGTGAATGAGGCGGTGTCCGCTATGAAGAGCATTGCCGATAAAATTTCGATTATTGAGGAAATTGCCCGGCAGACCAACCTGCTGGCGCTTAATGCGGCCATTGAAGCCGCCCGTGCCGGTGAGCACGGCAAAGGCTTTGCCGTGGTGGCCTCTGAAGTGCGTAAACTGGCAGAGCGCAGTCAGATGGCGGCGGGCGAAATCGGGCAGCAATCAACCACCACCGTGGAAGTTGCTGAGCGGGCCGGACAAATGCTTGAAAGGTTGGTGCCTGACATCCAGAAAACGGCTGAGCTGGTGCAGGAAATCAGTGCGGCTTCCCGTGAACAGGATGCCGGGGCTGACGAGATTAACCGGGCACTGCAGCAGCTTGATCAGGTTGTGCAACAATCTGCAGCCTCCTCAGAGGAAATGGCGTCCACCTCGGAGCAACTGGCCGTACAGGGAAATCAGCTGCGTCACTCCATGAGCTTCTTTAAACTGGATAATGCGCCGTTGGCATCCGGTGAAAATGCCGCATCGGTACAGGAGCGGCGCACTGGTGAAGCGGCAGGTACAGGGTCGCGAAAACAGCCTGAAAAAAGTACCGGTTTTCAGGAGCCGGTCACTGCGCAGGCAGGAAACGCAGGTTTTGAGCTGGATATGGGAGGCACTCAGGCATCTGATGGCGGTTTTGTCCGTTATTGAGGACTTACAGGGCACCGGAAAGCGAGCGAAATGCCTCGGCTTTTTGGTGCCTGTCCTCATACGAAGACTGAAGGCTTATCCACTATGCAGGAGTTAACCTGATGAATACGGTTACCGGTAAGAATGCAACGCTTCGGGATGAACCCGTACAATATCTCACCTTCACGCTGGATGGTGAATCCTTTGCGACTGAAATCACCCAGGTCAGGGAAGTACTGGAGTTCAGTCGTGTCACTAAAGTACCACGCACCCCTGACTATATGCGGGGGGTCATCAATTTGCGCGGCAGTGTTGTGCCCGTGGTAGACCTGCGGCTGCAGTTCGGCATGGACGAAACAGAACCCACCATTGATACCTGCATTGTGATTGTTGAGGTGCTGATTGATGGACAACCAACGGTGCTGGGTGCGCTGGCAGATTCGGTACAGGAAGTGATCGAACTGCGCAGGGATCAGCTGGAACCCGCCCCGCGTTTAGGAACCCGGGTGAATACCGAGTTTATCCGGGCGGTTGGCAAACACGATGATAAGTTTGAAATCATTCTCGATATGAACAGAATTTTTTCAGTCGATCAGTTGGCGGATGTGCAGGAAAGCAGCCAGACGCTGCCTCAGGGTGAGCTGGCTGATTCTGCAGCGGAGGTGCAGGGTGCAAACACTGTCGGCGGCACGACCTGATGCCGCATCACAGGGCAAAAGTGAAACATCGGGGCTCTCTGACAAGCAGCTCCGGCGGGTCGCAACCTTTATCGGCAGGGAGGTGGGTATTCAGTTGCCTGCCTCTAAGCGCACGCTGGTTGAAGGCCGGTTGCGCAGGCGCTTACGCGCCCTGAATTTCAGCAGTTTCAGCACTTATCTGGACTGGGTATTAAGTGATCCTGAAGGCAGGCATGAACGGCTTCATCTGATTGACTCTATTACCACCAATAAAACCGATTTCTTTCGGGAGTCGGAGCATTTTAAGTACCTGACTGAAATAGCGTTGCCTGAGCTGGAGAGCCGCCGGTGGCAGTATCGGCGTCAGGGGCTTGAAATCTGGAGTGCGGGCTGCTCCAGTGGTGAAGAGGCTTACACGCTGTCGATTGTGCTTAATGAAGTTGCAGAAAGGCAGAGTGATATGCGATTCAGAATTCTGGCAACAGATATCTCTCAAAGCAGCCTGGAGACGGCCGGTCAGGGTATTTATCCGGCGCATCGAATTGACGCTGTACCAGTGCCGCTGAGGAAAAAATATTTTTTGCGCAGTAAAAGTGCCGCGCAGGCACTGGTCAGAATGGGGCCGGAACTGCGTGAGCGAATCCGGTTCGGCAGTCTGAATCTTATGGCCGGTCATTTTGGGCTGGAGACGAAAATGGATGTTATTTTTTGCCGCAACGTGATGATTTATTTTAACAGCCAGATACGTGAAGCACTGGTGCAACGTTTTGAGCAGCAACTGGTGCCGGGGGGTTATCTTTTTGTGGGACATTCAGAGTCGCTTAACGGGCTGAAAAGTGGCCTGGAGCAGGTGGCTCCGATGGTTTACCGCAGACCCGCTTAGCACAGGGAGATTTTGGTGGAAAAGATAAAAGTGATGGTGGTGGATGATTCTGCGTTAGTGCGTCAGACACTGGCGGAAATTCTTTCCTCAGACCCGCAGATTGAGGTGGTTGCCACGGCTCAGGATCCTTTTGTGGCGGCGCAGAGGCTGCGTAAAGTAACCCCTGATGTGATGATTCTGGATGTCGAAATGCCACGTATGGATGGCATTACCTTCCTGCAAAAAATCATGAGCCAGCACCCGCTGCCCGTCATTATTTGCTCGACTCTGGTGGAGAAGGGGGCCGATACCACGTTTAAGGCACTGGAATACGGGGCGATCGATATTATCCAAAAGCCCAGGCTGGCGACACGGCGCTTTCTTGAAGAGGCAAAAGTTCAGCTAACGGATGCGGTCAGGGCGGCTGCCAGCGCAAAACTAAGGCTTCAGGCCCGGCCACCGCTTGTGGTGCCTAAGCTGACTGCGGATGTCATTCTTAATCGTGCGGGTGGCCGGGCGATGGCAAAAACAACGGAAAAAGTGGTTATTATCGGTGCCTCAACCGGCGGCACAGAAGCTATACGCCGTGTGCTCGAAGCCCTGCCTCAGGACTCACCGGGTATTGTGGTTGTGCAGCATATGCCGGAAGGTTTTACTACATCCTTTGCCCGGCGGCTGAATCAGCTTTGTCGTATTAATGTGAAAGAGGCGGCTGACGGGGACTCGGTGCTGCGGGGACATGCCCTGATTGCACCCGGAAATAAACATACACTGCTTAAACGCAGTGGTGCCCGTTATTACGTTGAAGTAAGAGACGGCCCGCTTGTCTCCCGACACCGGCCTTCTGTGGATGTGCTTTTCCGTTCTGCAGCGCGTTATGCCGGGCATAACGCGGTAGGCATTATTCTGACCGGCATGGGTGATGACGGGGCGGCAGGTATGAAAGAGATGTGTGATGCCGGTGCCCGGACCATCGGGCAGGATGAGCAAAGCTGTGTGGTTTACGGCATGCCCAGAGAAGCCGTTGCAAAAGGTGGTGTACAGAAAGTGCTGCCCCTGGATCTGATCACAGAGGGGCTGCTTCGGGCGGCGACAGAAGAGGCTGCTACTTATGTCGAAGGCGGAACAGCCTGAGGTATGCAGAGGCCGTTCAGGTGTTGTGTTTAATTTTTTATCGCCAGCCGGGGTCTGAAAATGCTGAATGGAACAAAAAAAGTTTTTCTTCATCCGGGTGATTTTGTTTTTGGGGGGACCGGTGTGCATATCCATACGCTGCTGGGCTCCTGTATATCGATCACACTCTGGCACCCGCAGAAAAAAATCGGCGGCATGTGTCATTTTACCATGCCCGGTCATCCCGGTGCCCGAAGCCCGGGCGACAAGCCGAACGGGCGCTACGCAGAGGGGGCGCTGGCATTGTTTAAAAAAGCGGCCGCTGATAACAAAACATTAATAACAGACTATCAGGCGAAGATTTTTGGTGGCGGCAATATGATACGCAGTGCCGGTGAAAGCATTGATGACACTATAGGCACAAAAAATGCGGCGGCCGCCATGCAATTGCTGATGCAGGAAAGGGTTGAAATATTGGTTGTCCATGTAGGTGAATTTGGTCATCGGCGAATAGCGTTTGATATATCAACCGGTGAAGTCTGGGTAAAACACCAGACAACGGAAGGTAAAAGAATGGCCAGCCTTTCCGGTAAAACCTGATATCAGTGATCCATATATAAAGCATTAGCACCATAAATGTCATCAAACACATCAGTCGGCGGTTTTTGGGGTGCGCCTGAGGTGGCGTTATCCACAGGTGCCGAATTTTGGAAGGGTTGGCCCGAAGACAGATATTCCCTGCTCAGGTTGTCCAGGGGTCTGGTTTGCGCCGGATTGACCAGAGTTAAATGTCGGTTCTCTTCATCGATAACGTGGGGGGTTATCAGCACGATTGTTTCAGTTTTGGTGAAACTGCTGGTGTTCTGGGTAAAGAGCGTCCCCAGTACCGGTATCCGGCTTAAACCAGGCACCCCTTTTTTATTATTTTCTTCGCTGTGTTTGATCAGCCCGCCGATAAAGACGGTCTCGCCGCTGTGCACCAGCATCTTGGTGGTGACCTCGGTGGTAGTCTGGGAGGGAATGCCTTGCAGGCTGACGGTGCCGGAGCTGACTTCCGGGTGTATATCCATCATGATTCGCCCGCTTTCATCCACCGAAGGCGTGACTTTGAGTATGACACCGGATTTAAGAAATTCGATGCTTTCCGTGGTGATCTGATTGATAGTTGTTGTGACTTTAAAGCCCTGGCGGTCGCCGATAATAGTCCGGGCTTCCTGATCTTCCAGTGTCAGTATTTTGGGGGTGGATAATGTGTGTAACCGGCCGCTGGTTTGCAGTGCATTCAGAAAAATATCCAGATCGGCGTTTAAAAAGTCTGCGACAAAACCCTCACTGCCCGGCGCGAGCCCAACGGTGCCTATCGTGCCCCGGTTGCCACTGAGCAGTGTGCGCCAGTCTATGCCAAACGCCTCGCTGTCCCTTAGCGTGACCTCCAGTATGCGGGCTTCGATAAGAATCTGGCGTGGCTCCCGGTCAAGCTCGTGCAACAGGGTTTCAATGCGGCCCAGAAATTCAGGCTGATCTTCAATGACCAGCAGTTTTCGCTGGGGCAGGGCAGTGATTTTGCCGTAATGGGATAAGTATTTTTCCAGAATTTTTTGTATCAGGGTTGGCTCACTGTATTGAATCCGGAAGGTTTTTAGCCGGGTCAGGCCACTGGCATAGTATTTGCCGTTATCAGCCCGTGGCACAATATAAAAGCCCCCGGCCCGTTGTTCAACATTGTAGCCTGCGGCCCCGGCGATCATCTGAATGGCATCGGATACCTCCACATCGTACAGATTGGCGGAAACAGTACCGGTGACCTCACTGGCCAGCAGAATATTTACCCGATGACGCCGGGACAGCATATCCATGACTTCAGCGATATCCGTTTTGTTGATATTTAAAGACACTTTGGCTGCAAAACTGACTGGGCTGAAGGTCAGAAGCACTGATAATAACAGGCTGATCACCGTTAACCGGCGTACGAAGGGGCTTACTGCTGGTACGGGCCTCATGGTGTGCTTCCTTTCTGGCCGTTAACGTAAATGCGGATCTGTTTTGCCCCTTGTGTGAACAATGCACTTTCCTCTGATACTGAGACCAGGCGGAGGCCGTTCACTTCATCACCGATTGAGAGCATAACACCGCCTAAGTTTATCACTGAGGCATCACCGGCAACCATGATACCCCTCAGGTTTAAGTCGGCGGTTTGTTCGAATGCCTGTACCGGCAGGGGCGCAGTAGCTGGCTTTGGCTGATCCTGCTTCAGGGCGGGTACCGGGCTGATAGTGGCAGGTCTGGCAAAAGGGTTTCGCAACAGGGTTTCTGCAGCCAGATGCACACTGAACAGCACGAGCAGGACAGGCAGAAGCTGGCGTAAGGGCTGATTCATTTGGTGGACCTGTAGGCAGTCATTGTTAGTGTAACGCTGAGATTGGATGGGTTATTGATATTAACCGGCCGGATACTGAAGTGGGTGATAACGACAAACCCCAGGGTTTCATTCAGGCTCTTCAGCCAGGCGGCGAAGTTGTTATAAGTACCTGTCAGGCTGAGTTCAAAAATCTGTTCTTTAAACTCATTGATGCTTTTTCCCTCTCCGGGTGTTATTTGGAGGAGTTGTACCTGATTTTGCCAGGAAATTTGTTGCAGTGATTCGATAATATACGCCTGTAACTGGTTGCCCGGCTGGCGGGCCATATCACCGTGAAGGCTCTTTTGTAACTGTTCGATCTGTTGCTGAAGCCTGGCATTTTGAGCTTTCAGTTGTCTGTCGCCGACAGGAGATGATTCAAGTAATATCCGTGTTTCCCGTGCTTCTGACAGGCGCTTTGCTTCGGGAATAAGCAGGAAGCTGATCAGGCAGGTTATCAGCATCAGCGCACCGCCACCAATCAGCAATAGCTGGCTGCGCTGATTAAGTTGTGTAAGACCTGAAGCACTCATTCTTTTTTCTCCGGACGGATGCTGAGGCCAAGGTCAAACTCTATGACCTTGTGATGAATATACTGACGGGTACCGGTGCTGTTCAGGTAGACATCGGCAACCTGAGGCTGCTCATAAAGCCGGCGCAAAAACCGGGACAGAACGGCGTGGTCAAGGGCCTGGCCGCGGATCGACATATAAGTCTCCTGCTTGATGGCCTGGGGACGTTGCCGGGGGTTATTTGACCGGGGTAACAGGATAAAGTATCCCTGACGCTGTGCCTGAGGGGGAGCGGCTACCAGGGTATTGGCACGCTGAAACTGCCAGTCCTGAAACCACAGGGGACTGTCCTGCAGAGCCTGGTCTATGGCCTGCAGTAACTGAGATACGGCAATGCCACTGCGCAGACCTTTTAAAAAAGTCAGCTCCCGCTCAAGCGACTGTTTAGTCGCTTTTAATTCTGTCAGGTATCGGCGTTGCCGGTGAAAGTCGTGCTGCTGATCCTGCATGGCGGCGATTTGTGATTCCTGTTGCTGTGCCAGGGTTGACATAATCGCAGTCGTTGCGATGATCAATAACACCAGTAACCCCAGGCCGAGCGCACTGCGAAACACTAAGCGCCTGAAATGCTGGCTGGCCCGGTAGTCATCGGGTATCAGGTCAAATTCATGCATCGGACATTAACCCTTTTAATGCCAGGCCACCGGCGATACAGAGATCCTGTTTTTGGCCAAAGTTTTTAAAATTTTCGCCCTGAAACACACCAAAAGGGTTGGGTAGTAACAAGGGTTGTTTAACCAGCAGGCCCAGTTGTT
>JBMYOX010000050.1:0-26200 GCA_049599735.1 Pontibacterium sp.
TTTTCTATGTCGTTTGATCAGCTGCGGGCCGAACTTGAAACCCGTAAACAACAATCGTTGTATCGTCAGCGCCGCACGTTGCAAAGTCCTCAGTCACCGGAAGTTCGGGTTGATGGTAAAACGTACCTGGCGTTTTGTTCGAACGATTATCTGGGGCTGGCGAATCATCCGGATGTAATCAAAGCCCTGAAACAAGGGGCGGATTTGTACGGTGTAGGCGGCGGTGCATCTCACCTGGTGAACGGGCATAGTCAGGCGCACCATACGCTGGAAGAAGCCCTGGCTGAGTTTACAGGTCGTCCTAAAGCCCTGTTGTTTTCCACCGGTTATATGGCCAACCTGGGCGCGGTGAATGCGCTGCTTGATAAGCGCGATGCGGTCTTTCAGGATCGGGTAAACCACGCCTCTTTACTGGATGCCGGTTTGCTCAGTGGTGCGCGTTTCCAACGTTATTTACACAACGATGCTGACAGCCTGGCGCAGCGTCTGGAACGTACCGAAGCCCGTCGTAAGTTAGTGGTAACTGATGGTGTATTCAGCATGGACGGGGATATTGCCGATCTGCCTGTGTTATCTGAGGTTGCTAAGGCTAAAGAGGCCTGGGTGATGGTGGATGATGCCCACGGTTTTGGCTGTGTGGGTAAAACCGGTGCCGGTTGCGTTGAGCATTTTGGGTTGGGCCCGGATGATGTACAAGTGCTGGTGGGCACTTTGGGTAAAGCCTTTGGTACGGCGGGTGCGTTTGTGGCCGGATCTGAAGAGCTGATAGAAACCCTGGTACAGCATGCCCGGACTTATATTTACACTACCAGTATGCCACCTGCGGTTGCCGTAGCGACCCTGGCCAGCTTAAAAATTCTGTCCACCGAAAGCTGGCGGCGTGAAAAACTGGCGGCGCTGATTAAACAGTTCCGTGATGGTTGTGAACAACTGGGTCTGGAACTGATGGATTCAGACACACCGATTCAGCCGATTATGGTGGGAGAAGCGAGCCAGGCGATGCGCATGAGTGCTGCCCTGGAAGCACAAGGTATTTTTATCGGTGCGATCCGGCCACCTACGGTGCCTCAGGGCAGTGCCCGTTTGCGGGTGACCCTGAGCGCAACGCATACAGAGGCACAGGTAAAGCGGTTGTTAAATGCCTTGGAGCAGGTGAGTCAGACACGGTGATGAACGTATACAAGGAACAGCGGGGTAACCCTGACAAACCGGCATTGGTATTGTTGCATGGCTGGGGCATGAACAGTTGTGTATGGAACAGCGTGCTGCCTCTGCTTGAAGCGCATTTCTACCTGACGCTGATTGATTTGCCGGGGCTGGGGCAGTCTGTGAGCTGCCCCGAACCTTATAACAGCCAGACGGTAGTAGACACTCTGCTGGAGGCCGCGCCTGAACGGGCTGCCTGGCTGGGCTGGTCGCTGGGTGGGCAATTAGCTATCCGGGCGGCAGCTCTTGCCCCTGAGCGAGTTGATAAACTGATTACCGTGGCTTCATCCCCTTGTTTTGTGCAACGTGAAAACTGGCCCTGTGCGATGGCAGCAGAGACTTATCAGAGTTTTGCCGGGGCGCTGATCGAAAACCCGGATAAAACCCTGACACGTTTTGCTATGTTGCAGACCCAAGGTGCAGAGGCTGGGCGGCCTGTACTGAAACAACTGAAGTCCCTTTTAAAAGAAAGCAGTCCGCCAACGGCTTTACCCGAGAGTCTGGGGTTATTAGAGGACGATGAGCGCGCATTGCTGGCGCAGGTGAAACAACCGGTCTGGATGAGCTTTGGTGAAAAAGATTTATTAGTGCCCGGTGCTGCTGCACAGGCCTGTCAGTTGATTAATGCTGCGGTTTACACCCGAATCTATACCGGTGCGGGCCATTTGCCCTTTTTGTCCCATGCCGAACAGTGGGTTTCAGATCTGCGTTATTTTATGGAATCGGGTTCTTTATGAGTACGGCTGAGCAGTGGATTGATAAAAAGCGGGTTGCGGATTCGTTCAGCCGTGCTGCAGCCACTTACGATGGTGTCGCGGGTTTACAGCGTGATGTGGGTTATCGCCTGCTGGAGAAGTTGCCTGATTTGAAACCCGAGGTGGTGATGGATCTGGGGAGTGGTACGGGTTATTTTACACCCCGTCTGAAACAGCAATTTTCTGAAGCGACCCTACTGAGCCTGGATCTGGCAGAGGGCATGTTAAATTTCTCCCGTGAAACACGCCCGGTGCCGGATACCCATTGGATTTGTGCAGATGCCGAGTCATTACCGTTGGCTGATGATTCGGTTGATTTGATTTTTTCCAGTCTGGCCATTCAGTGGTGTGAGTCGCCCGGTGTTTTATTTTCTGAGATTAGCCGTATTTTAAGGCCCGGTGGTTGTTTTTTATTCAGTACCCTGGGGCCTGAAACCCTTTATGAGCTTCGAAATGCCTGGGCACAGGTGGATAACCTGGTGCATGTAAATCGTTTTATGCACAGCAAAAATTTACAACAGGATATGCCCGTCGGGCTTACGGCTGAGCACTTTGAAACTGAGCTAAAAATTTGTCGTTACAACAAGCTGCGTGAACTGACCCGCGAGCTGAAAGAATTGGGTGCGCATAATATGAATGCGGGCCAGCCTTCGGGTTTAACCGGGCGGGCGCGGGTACGGGCGTTTAATACGGCCTATGAATCCATGCGCCATACCGAGGGTTATCTGCCAGCAACTTATCAGGTTTATTACGGATTAATACGGAAAGCTTAACATGGCAAGACAGACATTTTTTATTACCGGCACCGATACCGATGCCGGTAAAACCATTGTAACGGCAGGCCTGCTGGCAGCGGCTAATAAGGCCGGTTTAAGAACCCTTGGCCTGAAGCCTGTTGCCGCCGGTTGTGAACAAACTGAAGCCGGATTACGCAACAGCGATGCTTTGTTATTGCAGCAAACCGCCAGTGTTAACTTAAGCTATGAACAGGTGAATCCTGTTACCTTTGAACCGGCGATTGCACCCCATATCGCTGCGATGCAGGAAGGGCGGGTGTTATCTGGTGATCGTATTGCGGCTTATTGCAAGGGTGCCATGATGCAACCGGCTGACCTGGTATTGATTGAAGGGGCAGGTGGCTGGCGGGTGCCTTTAAGCTACCGGGAGACTATGGCACAGATCCCAAAATCGTTACAAATTCCGGTGATAATGGTGGTGGGTATGCAGCTTGGCTGTATTAACCATGCGCTCTTAACGGCAGAAAGCATTGCCCGTGATGGCCTGCGCCTGGCAGGCTGGATTGCCAATGGCATTGATCCGGCTATGGACTGTTATGAGGAAAACCGGGATACAATCCGTAATATGTTACATGCACCGTTGCTGGCTGAAATCCCTTATCTTAAAAACCCTGAGCCTGATAAAGTCGCTGAGTTTATCAACCCTGATAGTTTATTGGTTGGTTGATTAGTGATCAATTTGATTTTGTAGACTACAATGAATTATCGGGAGCCGATTGTTGAATTGTAGTGTTTACAACGGGTTTTAAAGCAGGTTTTTAGAGAGGGCGGACTTATGAACGTCACCAATGCATTACAAAGCGGTGTTATCGGGATCAACAGAACCCTGGATAATACGGCAAAAGCGTCCGGTGATATCCAGGGAAGTGGAAAGCCGGAAAAACCTCAGGAGGCAACGGGTCGTGAGCCTGCATTTGTAACGGCTGTGCAAGATACGACCTTACAGGCTTCAGAAGTGGCTTCTGCTAAAGTGGTTACAGCGACATCAGAAACGGTGGGTGGGAATATTAATATTCACGTGTAAGTTATGGCATTAACCGGTGTCGTACATACAACACTTTTTTCCACACCTTCGGGGCAATCTCAAGGTGTAGCACTTGTTGCGTCTGTCGATGAGGCATCCGCCAGTTCTTCCTCGCTTGTCAGCGAAAAATCAAACCCTGTTTCACCCGCTTCGGGCCAGAAAGCCGACCAGGCGAATGCTGAACCGGACTCGCTGCCTTCCGGCTTAACCGTTGAAGAAACAAAAAAAGTTGAGCAGCTTGCTGAGCGGGATCGTGAAGTACGTCAACACGAGCTGGCGCATGCTGCAACGGGTGGGCAATATACAGGGGCAGCACAACTTGAATACACCCGGGGTCCGGACGGGCGTTTGTATGCAACCAGTGGAGAAGTCAGTGTTGATACTTCGGCTATCGCAGGAGATGCTCAGGCGACCGCCGATAAAATGCGCACCGTGATACAGGCTGCTTTGTCACCCGCAGAGCCTTCCGGTCAGAACCGGCAAGTGGCGGCCAAAGCACAGGCGATGTTATCCGAAGCGCTGGCAGAAATTGCTTCGGGTGCTGATGATGAAGCGGCAAATAAAACGAATGAAAGCGGCGCTGAGTCAGAAGAAGAAAATACTTCAGTTTCTTCGGGTGATAAATCGGGAGTGTCAGGCGTGGGGACGGATAAGTCCGATGCGTTGCAGCCATTCGGACTTCACACTGCCAACCAAGAGATGGAACGCCGCTTAGTGGATTCGGGTGTTTTCTCTAAGGTCTTTCCTGAAGGTAGTCTGATTCAAAAAGACGTATAAGTCAGAGTTTTTGCGTACCTACTTGTTATCTGCCTGCTTACTTCTGCAAATAATTCAGCACAATTTTTCCAAAAATTGAAGGTTTTTCTGCGTGCGGCCAATGCCCGGCACCTTCTATCAGCTTGTAAGTGGTCATAGGAAACAGGCTTAAAATTTGCTCGCGGTACGCCGCTTGCAGGTAGTCTGAATTACCGCCTTTGATAAATAAAGTCGGGCCGGTGAAGGCGGTGCCTGTTGGCGCGGCGCTGATATCAGCATACTGGTTATGCAAGGCATCCAGATTCATACGCCAGGCGAATGTTTTGTGCTCGGTGCGGAACAGGTTTTTAAGCAGGAAAGCTCGTACTGAAGGCTCTGATACATGTTGGCTGAGTTGTTGGTCGGCGTCGCTTCTGGATTTTAATTGCGGTAAATCAATCGAATAAAGCCCCTTAAACACATCTGTATGATGGGCCTGGTAATGAACCGGTGCTATATCCACAATGATCAGTTTTTGGATACGTGCCGGGTGGTTAAGCGCCAGCTGCATCGCTGCTTTGCCGCCCATAGAATGCCCCAGGATATGGGCATTTTTTAGCTGTAAGTCATGCATCAGCTCGAGTATATCGTTTGCCATGGCTTCATAGGTCATCAGGTTTTCATGAGGTGAACGACCGTGGTTACGCATATCAACGGCAATAACCTGGAAGTGTTCTGCCAGGCTTTTAATCTGGGTGCCCCAGTTTTCCAGCGTACCAAATAAACCGTGTAAAATAATCAGCGGTTCACCCTTGCCATAGATTTGGTGGAAAAGCTTCAAGGGGATTGTCTCCGGGTGATGGGTATTTCAGGGAGGGATACCAGCCTGCAGGCAGCAGGCTGGTGTAACACAAACTACAGGATGTCGATCAGCTCAACATCAAAAACCAGTGCTGCGTAAGGTGGAATACCACCCGGGGAGCCTTGTGCACCGTAAGCCAGGTTGTAAGGTACTGTCAGACGCCATTTGGAGCCTTTGGTCATCAGCTGAAGGGCTTCAGTCCAGCCTGCAATCACACCACCAACCGGGAATTCTGCGGGCTGACCGCGGTCGTAGGAGCTGTCGAACACTTTACCGTCGATAAACGTGCCGTGGTAATGGGTGCGTACTTTAGAGCTGGCGGTTGGTTTTTCGCCATCAGCTTCACCGGCTTGGATAACTTCATACTGCAGGCCGGAATCCAGTGTAATAACACCGTCTTTTTTGGCATTTTCAGTCAGGAATGCTTCACCGGCTTTTACAAACTGCTCGGCTTCCTTCTGCTGTTGTTCCTGCAGGCGGCGGTTGATCTCATCAAAAGCCGTCTGAATTTCGCTGACTTCGATACGCAGGGCTTCGCCGTCAAAAGAGTCACGCAGGCCTGCAGCAACAGCTTCCAGGTCAACACCTTCAAAGCTGTTGTTTGCCAGCTGGTCGCCCATCTGACGGCCAATGCCGTAGCTTGCTTTTTGTTCCGTTGTTTCCAGTTTCAGTTCAGACATTTTTTCTGTTCCAGGAGTGAATAAATCAGCCGTTAAATCAGCTGTTAGTGAGTTAGAAACAATAATGGGTCCACTCTGACATTATTCAAGCTTACGCTCCAATGAAGGTGTGGGCCGGTAACACGGCCTGTTTTGCCAATTGCACCAATCAGATCGCCGGTTTTGAGCTTGTCGCCAATTTTTACATCGGTGCGGCTCATATGGCAGTACATGGTGGTCAGCCCCTGGCCATGTTCCATAATGACGGTGTTACCGTTAAAAAAGTAGTTACCTACCGCCAGAACGGTGCCGGAAGCCGGTGCGGTAATAGGATCACCGTGAGGTGCGGCTATATCAACGCCACTGTGTGGGTTTCTGGGCTGTTTGTTAAAAAAACGCTTCAGTCCAAAGGGGCTGCTATAAGGTCCCTTCGCGGGTAATTCAAACGTAATATCGGGTGCATGGCTGGCCTGCCAGAAACGGAACGCTTTAACCATTTCTGTTTTTTCCCGTTTCCAGCGTTCAATCTGCTTAGGATCGGGGTTAACGTGTTTTTTGTTTTTAACCGTCAGGTACTGGGCTCTGTATTCTTTATCTTTGATAGAAAAGGAATATGTTTGCCCGGACGTTTTAAGTTCAAGTGGCTTAGAAGCTTTGCTTTTCAGAGGGATGCCTACAACGGCCAGCCACCTGGATTGATCCGCAAAACGGGTTTGATGTGTGGGTAGTACCATAACCCGCTCGCCCCGAAAGTTAACCACAGGCATCTTTGCTGATGTTGAGCCGGTGAGGGGCACCAGTGCAACGCCGCCCGGCACCCGTGATTCGCGAGGTAAGTCCTGTGCCTGGACGTTAAGACTAAAAAGAAATAAACCGGCGGTGAGTAAACAAGCGCGCATCAGTTGTCCTCTGTAATAATAGTATCAACCGTACAGTGTAGCTGACCCTGGTGGAGTCGAACGGCTATTTTAGCGCCGGTTTCTGTTTCCTGGCTGTTATGCAGCACTTTGTTATCACTGCCTTTGACAATGGCATAACCTCTTTCCAGGGTGGCCAGGGGGCTGACGGTTTGTAGTTTACCGGCGTTGGCACTCAGTGCCATGCGGGCTTGTGTCAGGTGAGTTTTCATCAACTGTTGCAGGCGTAAGTCATTTTGCCTCAACTGTTGCCGGTACAGCCGCAGGCGATGGCCGGGTTGCTGATTATTCAGACGTTGTTGTAAGTGAGCTAATCGGTGCTGATTGTGTTTGAGCCGATAGGTCAGCGCCTGATTTAATCGTTGTGTCAGATCATCAAGGTGCTGGCTTTGTTGCTGTAAATGATCACCCGGGTGGCGCAGTCTTGAGCGCAGGCTGTTCAGGCGTTCGTGCTGTCGGTGCAGGCGATGCTGCACCTGATGTCGCAGTCTTTGTTTTGCCTGAGATAGGCGCATTCTTAAATTGTGCTGGTCGGGGCTGACCAGTTCTGCAGCAGCAGAAGGGGTTGGCGCACGTAAATCTGCAACAAAATCTGTAATCACGACATCAACTTCATGTCCCACGGCGCTGATAACCGGAATCCGGCTTTCAAATACCGCGCGGGCAACCGCTTCGTCATTAAAGGCCCATAAATCTTCCAGCGAGCCACCACCACGTCCCAGTATGAGCAGATCACACTGTTGATGACGATTAGCCAGCCTGATCGCTTTTTCTATCTGGGGGATAGCTTCATCACCCTGAACGGCTGTTGGGTAAAGGGTAACGGGTAGCCCGGGAAAACGCCGTTTCAGCACGGTCAGTATATCGTGAATGGCCGCACCGGTAGCGGATGTGATGATGCCTATATGACCGGGATGTTCAGGCAGCGGTTGTTTATGTCGGGTATCAAACAGGCCTTCATGCTGCAGTCGGGCTTTTAATAATTCAAACGCCTGTTGTAGCTGGCCGCTGCCGCTGTCTTCCATAAAGTCACAAATCAGCTGGTAGTCGCCACGCCCCTCATACAGGCTGACCTTGGCACGCACTAAAACGTTGTCGCCGTTTTCAGGTTGATATTTTAGAAACTGGTTACGGTTTTTAAACATGGCACAGCGAACCTGCGCCTTGTTATCTTTAAGTGTGAAATACCAGTGGCCGGAACCGGGACGCACAAAATTGGAAAGTTCACCTTCAACGCTTAACGTCATAAAGGATTTTTCCAGCAGAGAGCGTGCCTGGCGGTTGAGTTCGGAGACCGAAATGGCACGGGTGCCGGTAGCATTGTCTGTATACATCTGTGCATCTTAAACGAAGTTTCCGCAGGGCTGAATCATCCGGGTTTTTATTCGATGAATTTTTATCTGTATGTCACTTATTGTTTGCAGGTTATAACAACTTTATTTAGCTGTCGGGTCATTGGTGGATTGAGCAAAAAGTCTAATAGCTGTATAATTTCGCGTTTAATTTTTCAATAGATACAGGTTGGCTGCGAATGTTGCGAATCGCTGAAAATGCACTCACATTTGATGATGTGCTGCTGGTTCCGGGTTACTCCGAAGTATTACCTAAGGACGTTTCTCTGAAAACCCGCTTAACTAAGGGTATTGAGCTGCATATCCCACTGGTCTCTGCGGCCATGGATACAGTGACTGAATCCCGTCTGGCGATTGCAATGGCTCAGGAGGGTGGTATTGGTATCATCCATAAGAACCTGACGATTGAACAGCAGGCCGAAGAAGTCCGTCGTGTTAAAAAATACGAAGCCGGTGTGGTGAATGACCCGGTAACCTGCAGCCCGGATATGCGTGTGGGTGATCTGCACGCGCTGGCGGCTGAGATGGGTTTTTCTGGTTTTCCGGTCATCGATAAAGGCGAGCTGGTGGGGATCGTAACCAGCCGTGATATGCGTTTTGAAAAACACCTGGATGCAACGGTTGCTTCTATTATGACGCCCAAAGAGCGTCTGGTAACGGTTGAAGAAGGGGCGGAAAAAGACAAAATCCGTAACTTACTTCGCAAACACCGCATTGAAAAAATTCTGGTGGTTGATGGCGACTTTAAGCTTTGCGGCATGATGACCGTTAAAGATATGAACAAAGCCCAAGCTTATCCTAACGCAGCTAAAGACAGCCAGGAACGTTTACTGGTTGGCGCAGCGGTGGGTACCGGCCCTGAAACACCTGACCGGGTGGCGGCGTTGGTTAAAGCCGGTGTTGATGTCATTATTGTTGATACTGCGCACGGCCACTCTAAAGGGGTTATTGACCGTGTGGCCTGGGTTAAAGAAAACTTCCCACAGGTACAGGTTATTGGTGGCAATATTGCCACGGCTGAAGCGGCTGTTGCCCTGGCAAAAGCTGGTGCTGATGGTGTTAAAGTGGGTATCGGTCCGGGCTCTATTTGTACAACCCGTATTGTTGCTGGTGTGGGTGTGCCTCAGATTTCGGCAGTGGCCAATGTGTCCACTGCACTGGAAGAATACGGTGTGCCGGTTATTGCTGATGGTGGTATTCGTTTCTCAGGTGATTTAGCTAAAGCGATTGTTGCCGGTGCCTCTGCGGTGATGGTGGGGTCTATGCTGGCTGGTACGGATGAAGCGCCGGGTGAAGTGGAGCTTTTCCAGGGCCGTGCTTATAAATCTTACCGTGGTATGGGCTCTTTAGGGGCGATGGGTCAGAGCAGTGGCTCTTCTGACCGTTATTTCCAGGATGCAACTGCAGGTGTTGAAAAGCTGGTACCTGAAGGCATTGAAGGCCGTGTTGCTTGTAAAGGCCCGATGGGCGGTGTTGTTCATCAGTTAGTGGGTGGCTTACGGGCTTCTATGGGTTATACCGGCAGTGCTGATATTGCGATCATGCGTTCTGTGCCACAGTTTGTGCAGATTACCAATGCAGGCATGGCTGAAAGCCATGTGCATGATGTAAGCATCACTAAAGAAGCACCTAATTACCGCGTCGGTTAATTATACAAATTTAAACAGGCAGCATGGGGTGGTGATTACTGCCCCATTTTTGTTTTCAGCGACGCCACCGGAGTGATCGTAAATGACCAAAGATATTCACGCTCAACGCATTCTGATTCTGGATTTTGGTTCACAGTACACACAGCTGATTGCTCGTCGTGTCCGTGAGATCGGGGTTTACTGTGAAATTTACGCCTGGGATCTGGACGATCAGGCCATCCGGGATTTTAATCCTAAAGGGATTATTCTGGCGGGTGGCCCGGAGTCTGTGACTGAAGGTGAAGCGCCACGTGCGCCTGATGCAGTCTTTGATCTGGGCGTGCCTGTGCTGGGTATCTGTTACGGCATGCAGACCATGGCATCACAGCTGGGCGGCAAAGTTGAAACTTCTGCCAAGCGTGAGTTTGGTTATGCCCAGGTGCGCCTGGAAAGTAGCCCAAGTGCTCTGCTCGAAGGCATCGAAGATCATGTGGCGAACAATGGCACGCTGCTGCTGGATGTCTGGATGAGTCATGGTGATAAAGTCACCGAGCTGCCTGAAGGTTTTGGTGTGATTGCGGCTACTGATTCTGCACCAATTGCAGCCATGTGCCACCCTGAGAAGCATTATTACGGTGTGCAGTTCCACCCGGAAGTAACGCATACCAAGCAGGGTGGTCGCATCCTTGAACGTTTTATCCGCAAGATTTGTGGTGCTGAGGCGCTCTGGAATCCGGCGAATATTATCGAAGACCTGATTCAGAAAGTGCAGTCCCAGGTGGGTGATAGAAAAGTCCTGCTGGGCCTGTCCGGTGGTGTGGATTCTTCTGTTGTGGCGGCACTATTGCATAAAGCAATCGGTGAGCAGCTGACCTGTGTTTTTGTGGATAACGGCTTGCTGCGTAAGAACGAAGGCGATCAGGTGATGGACATGTTCGCCAAGAACATGGGTGTGCGTGTTATTCGCTCTGAATCGGCTGACCTGTTCCTGGGGCGTCTGCAGGGTGAAAATGATCCCGAGAAGAAACGTAAGCTTATTGGTAATGCTTTTATCGAAGTATTCGATGAAGAAGCGGGCAAGCTGAAAGATGTGGATTTCCTGGCGCAGGGTACTATTTACCCGGATGTAATCGAGTCTGCCGCCTCTAAAACCGGTAAAGCACATGTGATCAAGTCGCACCATAATGTGGGCGGTCTGCCGGATGATATGGCGCTTGAGCTGGTTGAGCCGTTGCGTGAGTTGTTTAAAGACGAAGTCAGAAAAATCGGCCTGGAGCTGGGTCTGCCTTACGATATGGTTTACCGTCATCCGTTCCCGGGCCCGGGTCTGGGTGTGCGTATTCTGGGTGAAGTTAAAAAAGAATACGCGGATATCCTGCGTGAAGCCGATGCTATCTTTATTGAAGAGTTGCACCGTGCTGACTGGTACCACAAAACCAGTCAGGCGTTTGCCGTCTTCCTGCCGGTTAAGTCCGTTGGTGTCGTGGGTGATGGTCGTCGTTATGAATACGTGATTGCTTTGCGTGCCGTAGAAACCATCGACTTTATGACCGCTCGTTGGGCGCATCTGCCGTATGAATTGCTGGAAACCGTTTCGGGTCGCATTATTAATGAAATTTCTAAGGTTTCCCGTGTGACTTATGACGTAAGCTCTAAGCCGCCTGCGACTATCGAGTGGGAATAACCCTGGGTTTTTAAGGTTTTGTTAGTTTCATAAAAACCCGCTTTTGCGGGTTTTTTTATACGCTGGATGGGAAGTTTGAGATGGCAGTAGGTGAGTCTTCTACTCAGGATGAGCACTGGATGCGCGCTGCGCTGCTGTTAGCTGAGCGGGCGGCCGAAGCGGGTGAAGTGCCGGTGGGTGCGGTGGTTGTGCTAAATGGTGAGGTGATCGGTGAAGGCTGGAATCACCCGATCAGCGGGCATGACCCAACGGCCCATGCTGAAGTGATGGCATTAAGGGATGCAGCGCAGAGAATTGGCAATTACCGGCTGGTGGATGCGCAGCTTTATGTCACGATCGAACCCTGCACTATGTGCACTGGCGCGTTAGTTCATGCGCGTATCCGGCGGCTGGTTTATGGTGCTGCTGAGCCCAAGTCGGGAGTTGTCTGTAGTAACGGGGGGCTGCTTGATCAGGGGTGGTTAAACCATAAGGTGGAATATACCGGTGGTGTGTTGGCGGAAGCCTGCAGTGAGCGTATCAGTCGATTTTTTCGTGTGCGAAGGGCAGAGAAAAAAGCGGCCCGGCGACGCGGGCCTTCAGCAGAGGAGTAGCTCTGTTCTGTGTAAAGGTGCCTACAAGGGCGATTTTAAGCCTTTAATGATCTGGTTTCCCCCCGGTTGTTCGTTGGCTGCGGTACCTTTGTCGGACAGCAGGTTATTGGCTTCACGCATCTGGCTGAGCTGGCCTTCCCAGCGGATCAGTTCCAGATAGCGGCGAATATTCTTAACATAAGTGACCGGCTCATAACCCCGAGCGTAACCACGTTTTACTGTATTGTAATAACGGGCTTTGGTTAGCAGGGGCAGGAACTCTGTTACCTGGTTCCAGTGATTAGGGCTTTTCCCTGCGCGCTGGGTCAGTATGCGGGCATCTTCCAGGTGGCCAAAGCCGATATTGTAGCTGGCCAGGGCAAACCATATTTTATCTTCTTCCTGAACGCGTTTGGGTATTCGCCGGATTGTTTTCGCAAAATACTTAGCGCCGCCCATAATGCTTTGCTCTGCATCGGTTCGGTCGGTTACACCGACCTCTTTGGCGGTGGCATGCGTCAGCATCATCAGGCCACGCACACCGGTGGGTGAAACGGCTTTCGGATTCCAGTGAGACTCCTGATATGAGATAGCCGCCAGTAATTGCCAGTCGATACCGGTATTCTTTTCAGCCTCATAAAAATAAGGTTTGAGTTTTTTCAGGCGGGTTTGTACGTGTTTTCGAAAGGTTAAAGTATCAAAAAAGTTCAGCTGATTTTCACGCTTGAGGTACTTTTCTTCCAGTTGACGAATCAGCGCTTGGGTTTCAGCTTTTTTAAAGAAAACCTCGAAGGCGAGCCGCAGGGATTGATCGGTTTTTTTATTGTGCATCCAGGCCAGTGGCTGGGCGTCTGTGAGTGACAGGCTTTTATTCAGGCCGGGGAAATAAGAACTGTGGGAATCATAAGTGACCGTATCCATCACCGTGAAATCAACTTCACGTTTGTGCACTTTTTCCAGCAGATCCAGTGTGGAATGTTCACCGGATTCCTGCCACTGCAGTTCCGGATGGCTTTGTTGTAGTTTTTTCAGTGCCTCGGCATGACTGCTGTTTTTAGGCACAACCAGGCTGCGCCCTAAAACATCATTAATAGTTTTGGGGGCCGGGCGGCCCTGTTTAATGCGATAGACCAGCGAAGAGCCTGTGTATAGATAAGGCGGGGAAAATGAAAAGTGCTTCTGACGCTGGGGTGTGATCGTCAGGTTGGCTGCCGCTATATGTGCTTCTTCGGCTTTGATAATGGCAAAAATATCGCTGAAGGTAGGAGCCAGCATGACTTCAAGTTCAACGCCGATATGGTCAGTAAAGGCTTTGACCAGCTCGTATTCAAAGCCTGCGGGTTCGCCTTTATCAAGAAAATAAGTCGTGGGTGTATTACGTGTGACCAGCTTCAGGGTGCCGACTTCTTTGATTTCCTGAAGCTGGGTTTTGCCGTGATAACCAAAAAAAGCAGGAATGCTCAGAAGAATGAGTAATCCTAATACATGTGCAATATCTTTTTTATAGCGAAGAATCGGCAACATAATCGTACTTTTCTGGTATCTGATAGGATGTTTCAGGTAAAATTAGCCTCTGATTTTCTCCTGTAACCACGGCTTGCCCGGCTACTTTCAAGAGGCTTCGTAAAAAACATGCTAGCACTGCGTGGAGCGCCTGCTCTTTCTGCTTTTCGTCACGAAAAGCTGCTGTCAGTTCTTAAGTCCAAAGTCCCTGCAGTTACTGCATTGTACAGCGAGTACATGCATTTTTCTGATATAGAGCAGACGCTCTCAGCAGAAAACCAACAGGTACTGGACCGCGTTCTGCGTTACGGTCCTAAAGCTGAAGTTGAAGAGCCTGCGGGTCAGCTTTATCTGGTTGTTCCACGTCCGGGTACTATTTCACCCTGGTCTTCAAAGGCCACTGATATTGTACACAATTGTGGCTTGCACGATATCAGGCGTATAGAGCGGGGTGTTGCTTACTATATTCAGGTATCCGGCGATTTGGATCAAGCCTCAAATGAGGCAATTATCGATATCCTGCATGACCGCATGGTTGAAGCGGTTTTACCTACGCTGGATAGCGCAGCGGATTTGTTTGTTGTAGACAGCCCTGCGCCTTTGACATCGGTTGATATATTATCAGGTGGACGGGATGCCCTGGTGGCCGCGAATACCGCGCTGGGCCTGGCCCTGGCTGATGATGAAATTGATTATCTTGTTGGCAGCTTTATTGATCTGGCACGTAATCCCACCGATGTGGAGCTTATGATGTTCGCGCAGGCGAACTCCGAGCACTGCCGCCATAAGATTTTTAATGCGTCCTGGGATATTGACGGTGAAGCACAGGAAAAATCACTTTTCAGCATGATCCGTAACACCAATGAGCTTAATGGCGAAGGTGTACTTTCTGCTTATAAAGATAATGCTTCGGTTATCGTGGGCTCTAAAGCGGGTCGTTTCTTCCCGAATCCGGAGACTAAAGCGTATAGCTACAATGAAGAAGCTATCCAGATTCTGATGAAAGTGGAAACCCACAACCACCCAACGGCCATTGCACCTCATTCCGGTGCGGCAACCGGTTCCGGCGGTGAAATTCGTGATGAAGGCGCGACCGGTAAAGGCTCAAAACCCAAAGCGGGCCTGAATGGCTTTTCTGTCTCCGACCTGAATATTCCGGGTTTTGAGCAGCCCTGGGAATCCCGGTACGGTAAACCTGAGCGTATTGTCAGCGCACTGGATATTATGGTTGAAGGGCCGATTGGTGCGGCAGCCTTTAACAATGAATTTGGTCGTCCTAATCTGACAGGTTACTTCCGTACTTTTGAACAGAAGGTAAACGGAGCAGCCGGTGAAGAAGTCCGTGGTTATCATAAACCCATTATGATTGCCGGTGGTCTGGGCAATATCCGTGATGACCATGTGGAAAAAGGTGAGATTCCGGTTGGCGCTAAGTTGATCTGTCTGGGTGGCCCTGCCATGCAGATTGGTCTGGGCGGCGGTGCGGCTTCTTCCATGTCATCCGGTACCTCCTCGGCAGATCTGGACTTTGCCTCGGTTCAGCGTGATAACCCGGAGATGGAGCGCCGTTGTCAGGAAGTGATTGATCAGTGCTGGCAGCAGGGTGATAACAACCCGATTGCCTTTATCCACGATGTAGGTGCGGGTGGTTTATCTAACGCATTCCCTGAGCTGGTGAAAGACGGTGGTCGTGGTGGTAACTTCGAACTGCGTAATGTTAATAACGATGAGCCGGGCATGAGCCCGTTGGCGATCTGGTGTAACGAAGCCCAGGAGCGTTACGTAATGGCTGTTGAGCCACAGGATATGGCGCGCTTTGAAGCGATCTGTGCCCGTGAGCGTTGTCCTTATGCCGTTGTGGGTGAAGCAACTTCTGAAATGCACCTGACCTTAGGGGATACGCATTTCGAGAATAAGCCGGTTGATCTGCCGATGACTGTGTTGTTTGGCAAACCACCAAAAATGCACCGCTCCGTTACCCGTCATACCTATGATATTCCTGAGTTTGACGCCACGGCAATTGATCTGGCAGAAGCCGCTGAGCGGGTAATGAAATTACCGGCCGTGGGTTCCAAGTCCTTCCTGATTACCATTGGTGACCGTTCAATCACTGGTACTGTAGCCCGTGACCAGATGGTTGGTCCCTGGCAGGTGCCGGTTGCAGACTGTGCGGTTACCACGGCGTCTTATGATACCCATGCGGGTGAAGCGATGGCGATGGGTGAGCGGACTCCGCTGGCATTGGTTGATTCTCCGGCTTCCGGGCGTATGGCCATTGGTGAAACACTGACTAATCTGGCAGCGGCGCGTATTGAAAAAATTGCAGATATCAAACTATCTGCCAACTGGATGTGTGCAGCGAGTCATCCGGGTGAAGGTGAAAAACTTTACGATACGGTTAAAGCCGTGGGAATGGAGCTTTGTCCACAGCTGGGTATCAGCATTCCGGTGGGTAAAGACTCTATGTCCATGCGCACGGTCTGGAATGATGGAGGCGAAGAAAAAGCCGTCACTGCCCCTATGTCGGTAGTGATTTCCGGTTTTGCACCGGTACTGGATGCCCGTAAAACATTGACTCCTCAGTTGCGCACAGATCAGGGTGAAACCGATCTTATTTTGCTGGATCTGGGTAATGGCAAGAATCGTCTGGGTCTGTCTGCTCTGGCGCAGGTTTATAACGAAGTCGGTTCGGACGTGCCTGATGTGGATGATGCCGGGCAACTGTCAGCCTTCTTCGCAGCTATTCAGGAGCTGAATAATCAGGGCCTGTTGCTGGCCTATCATGACCGTGCTGACGGTGGTTTATTTACAACGATTGTGGAAATGGCTTTTGCCGGTCATACCGGTGTGGATCTGAATCTGGAAATGCTGGCGGCTGATCGTAATGAATGTGCCGCGGCACTTTATGCCGAAGAGCTGGGTGCGGTAATTCAGGTAAAACGTTCCGATACCGAGCAGGTACTGGTTGAGTTGAATGCGGCCGGTCTGGGTGAGATTGTCAGCGTGGTGGGTTCGCTCAACCTGGATGATCAGATTTGTGTGCACTTTGATGAAGAAGAAATCTACGCAGAAAACCGGGTGCAGTTGCAGCGCTGGTGGGCCGAGACCTCTTATCAGATCCAGTCACTGCGTGATAATTCCGAGTGTGCACAGCAGGAATTTGATGGCTTACTGGACACGATGAATCCCGGTCTGCAGGCAGAACTGACCTTTGATCTTAATGAGAATGTAGCTGCGCCTTATATTCAGACCGGTGTACGTCCGCAGATGGCGATCCTGCGTGAGCAGGGGGTTAACGGCCAGATTGAAATGGCTGCGGCCTTTGACCGTGCCGGTTTTAACACTGTTGACGTGCATATGAGCGATATTCTGGAAGGACGTCGTTCACTGGAGGAGTTTAAAGGTTTGGTTGCTTGTGGCGGATTCTCTTATGGGGATGTGCTGGGTGCCGGTGAAGGCTGGGCTAAGTCCATCCTGTTTAACGCCCGTGCCCGAGACCAGTTCTCTGCATTCTTTAACCGTGAAGATACCTTCAGTTTGGGTGTGTGTAACGGCTGTCAGATGCTGTCCAACCTGCACGAACTGATTCCGGGCACCGAGCTTTGGCCACACTTTGTGCGTAACGTTTCCGAGCAGTTTGAAGCCCGTGTTGCCATGGTGGAAGTGCAGGACAGTCAGTCCATCTTCCTGCAGGGTATGCAGGGGTCGCGCATGCCAATTGCTGTGGCACATGGTGAAGGCCGGGCAGAATTTCTGGATCAGGCACATCTGGCTAATTTGCAAAGCAGTGGCACGGTTGCGCTGCGTTATGTGGATAATTATGGCCAGGTAGCGAGCACTTATCCGGCGAACCCGAACGGTTCACCTGAAGGAATTACGGGTGTTACAACCTCGGATGGTCGCGTTACTATTATGATGCCACATCCTGAGCGTGTGTTCCGTGCGGTTCAGAACTCCTGGGCACCTGATCACTGGGATGAAGACGGTGCGCTGATGCGTATGTTCCGTAATGCTCGTGTTTGGGTTGATTAGAAAAAAGCTTTAAGGCGGCGCTAAGTCGCTTTATGATGTTGATCGGGCTCCGGCATTCTTGTCGGAGCCTTAGGTTAAAGTCTGTAGTGAAGGGAGAAGTGGCCTGATAATAAACGTCTGTCACAGACGTAATCAGGGCACATTGGTAAGCCCGGAACCTGAGCATCGCGTCAGGATTCCGGGATTATCTGTCAGGGAGGATGTCCTGCCTGAATCCGCGTCCAGCGGGTGCCTGTATCTATAGCGTTGTTGTCTGACTATCGGTTTTGGCTGAGAGGCAATCTCAACCGGCTATAATCTGATTCTGTCCGGGCCATTTAAGAAAATAACTACTTCAAAGGAATGCGGTTTGTGAAAAATAATGCATTTATTACCCGAATTGGGTTTGTCTTCTTTTTCTTGCTGGCTCTTTCGGGCTGTGGGGGGGGGGAGATTCCGGCACCGGGCCGACATCTTTTGGCAGTGGAACAACCAGCTCAACGACTACAGATACAACCACTACAGATACAACTACCAGTACGACGGATACTACGGCTACAACGAGTACGGCTACCGCCTCGTTGGGCAAAAGCCTGAAAAGCTTAACTGGCAGTACAGTTACGGGTGTGACGAACAACAGTCCCGGAATTCTGAGTATCACATTGCTGGATAGCAGTGGTAATCCGGTTGAAGGAGAGGTGGTTAAGTTTTCCGTTGATGATTCAACGATCGCTGCGCTTGCTGTTGCATCGGCGTTAACTGATGTGAATGGCCAGGCCTCTGTGCGAATGGATGCAGGTACCGTTGCCGGGGCGGCCAGTGTAACTATCACTGCTACGGTTTCAGGGGTGGACGTCATAGAAACAGTGAATGTTGAATCAAGCTTAGTGAGTACTGAGGTTGTTACAGCCGGATCACTGAATCTTGAATTACAGGATGGTAGCGGAGCTGTTATCAGCCGTATTTCAGAGTCACAATCGGGTGTGCTGGTCGCTACGCTGTCAGAAGTAACAACGACTACTACAACCACTACAACGGCAACTGGAACAACGACTGATGCAGTAACGGCTAGCCAGATTGTTTCGGGTTCAGTTGTAACTTTTAGTGTTGATGACGGCAGTTTCAGTACCTTTGATCCGGTATCCGCCAAAGCATTAACTGATGCGGCAGGTCAGGCAACTATGGCATTAAATGCCAGTGCGCTGGCCGGGGCGGATGATGTTACGGCAATAGCAACTCTTGCAGGGAAAACAGTGACAGGTACAACCGCTTTTGAGGCAGTTTTTACGACTGTGCTGGGTTCTGTCAATGGTACCAATTTTACTGACGGGCAATTATCTAGCAGCCTGCCCGGAAATGGCCAGCTGTCTGCGGGTGGTACTTTTACGGTTTCCGCTACTGTTGCGGATTCTGCTGCGAATAATGCAGTTTATGACGTGCCGGTTGAGGTGTCCTTTACGTCAGGCTGTGCAGTACAGCTTTATGATCATGATGCGAACGCTGCCACAGCAGATGAGCCTAAAGCGGTTATTGATTCACCTGTTGCAACGGTGAATGGCACGGCAACAGCAACATACCGAGCCAATGGCTGTACAGGGACAGATACCATAACGGCCCGTATTGCTAATGGTGCTACAGCAACTACAGCGGTTGACGTGGCGAGCGCATCTGTTGGCTCTATTGAGTTTGTATCTGCAACACCGCAGTGGATTGCCATAAAAGGCACCGGTGATGCAGACCGCCCGGAAACTTCTACACTTAAGTTCTTAGTTAAAAACAGTTTAGGTAACCCGGTGGCCGGGGAGACGATCAGCTTTTCGCTGACGTCTCAGTTTGGCGGCTTGAGCTTATCACCCGTCAGTGCTCAGGCCGTTTCTGATGCTGATGGGTTTGTTCAGATTGTGGTTAACTCAGGCACGGTATCAGGCCCGGTGAGTGTGTATGCATCGCATACCACCGGTAGCGGAGTTATTTTTACCCATTCTAATGAACTGGTTATCAGCACAGGCTTGCCGGATAGTGACAGTATGTCGCTGTCTTTAGAAACAATAAATACTGAAACCTGGAACCATGACGGGGTTGTGGTTAAAGCCACTGTCCGGGCGGCGGATCATTTTAATAATCCGGTGCCGGATGGTACCGTGTTTTATTTTACTACTGAGGGTGGCTCAATTGGTGCGCAGTGTCAGTCAGAGAATAATTCTGGCGGTTGCACGGTTGACTGGGAGTCACAAGCCCCTCGTCCGACTGATGGCCGTGTGACAATTCTGGTCAGAGCAGTGGGTGAGGAATCTTTTGTTGATGCGAGTGGCAATGGTTTTTTTGATGATGCTGAAATGGCCTCGGTTGATGATCTTGCCGAAGCCTTTCGGGATGATGATGAAAGCGGTAGTTATTCGGCAGGCGATCAATTGTTCGGCTTTAACAATGATTCCCAATGGGATCTGGCTGACGGCTTTTATAATGGCGCGCTTTGTACCGATGCGGCAATAATTCTGGGGCACTGTTCATCTCTGATTGAAGTGACAGACTCCATTGTACTGGTGATGTCTTCGTCAAGCCTTAATATTACACCCGATGCCGGTGATCTGAATGGTTCCGGTGACTTTATAGTGCCGATAGACGGAAATAAGACACTTAATTTGGTTATTGCGGATGTCAATGGCAATGCACCGGCAGAAGGCACGAATATAACAGTGGCAACAAGCGAAGGTACAATTACTTTTGGTGGGAGTGCGACGGTTGGATCACAACGCAGTGCCTTTAATCATCCGGTGGTCATTGAAGGCGGGGCTGATGCGGCGACAGGTACTATCACAATTACTGCGACATCACCTGATGGCACTGTTACAAGCCTGCCGCTGACTATAAAAATCCAGTAGACACCGGCTGTTCTTCGTAAAAGCTATACACACAAATCAGGCGGATTAATTTCCGTCTGATGCTTTTCTTCTTTTCTTCTAGCTTTTTTCTTATTCGGTGGGTAACTTCAACCGCCACCAGTTCAGCATTCCACCTTTTAATTCATAGGCTTCAATTCCGGCGCGGCGTAGTTTGCGTACTGCGGGGGTGCTTCGGTGGGCGCTAAGGCAGATGCAAATAACGGGTTTGTTTAAGTCACTGCATAAGGTGTGTTTGATACTAAAGCGATGCAGGGGCAGGTTAACACTGCCTTTGATATGGCTCTGCTGCCATTCGGCAGGGGTGCGTACATCAATCAGGTGATAATGCTCGGCCAGTTCGCCAGCAGAGCAGGGTAGAGCAGAAGGCTTAATAAGGGGTACAGATCCTAAAGGTAACCATTCAAGCCAGCAGGGTAGTTTCATGGGCGTACGTAAAAATAGCCGCGCTGTTGTAAATCGATAATGGCAGGTAACCCTGCTTTAACGACATCTTCTTCCTCTACATCGTAGAGTCCGCTGGCGGACGTTTTATAGCCGTTCAGGGTGTTGCCGCAGATCAGAAACTGTACATTATTCAGACGCAATGAATCCAGCGTCATCTGTTTGGCTTCATCATTGACCGCATTCATAAAGTATTCGATAGCCTTACCGTGTACGACCACCTTAATATCCACATGATCTTCCCCCAGTTCATTCAGATGGTTACTGATATTAACCATGGTTTCTTCAATACGATGGGTGTCACCGTAGTTCATATGGTAAACCACTTTCTGATCCTGATACTTGGCCGCATGGCTTATGCACGACAGGCTAAATAATAAAAGAACGGGGAGCAGGTGTTTGTAGATTGGCTTCATGCGGTTTGGTCTGCTGTATAAAAAAGGGGGCAAAAGCCCCCTTTAATCAGTGATTACTGTCTAACAAGTTTGGTGCCGTTAACAGTGACTTCTACACGGCGGTTTTCAGCCAGACAGGCTTTAGTATCTGTTTCACAGACTTTAGCAGGACGGCCTTCACCGGCATAATCGGTTGTGATCAGGTTGCGATCGATACCTTTGGCAACCAGTGCATCAGCAACACCATCAACACGTTTTTTGGACAGGGCCATATTATAGGCGCTTGAACCAAACTTATCGGCATGGCCTGAGAGTTTAATGCTCGTCAGGGAGGTCAGATGGGAAACGTAGTTAGTGATATCCACAACACTGCTAACACGGCTGCTGTCGTATTCAAAGTACACAATGTGGTTTTCCATCACCGGCATCTCTTTCATTACAGGTGCGGTACGTTTTGGCACAGGTTTGGGTGCCGGGGCGGGTGCAGCTGCAACAGGTTCTTTGTAACCGGTACAGCCTTTGGCGGTATCTGCTTCCTCCCAGAAGCCGGTACGCCAGCATCCACCAAAACCCGTACGCCAGATGGTGTCAGTTGAATCGGTAACATAACCTTCATTAACCTCATGGGCCTGAACGGTCATTGCAGCACTTGCGGCTACCAGAATAGCGGATGCGATAGTAATTTTTTTCATATTTCTTTCCTTGTGCAGGGCGGATAAACGTTATTAAGTGACATCAGCTCAGTACACCCTTAACTAGCTGAACTCAACCTGAACCATACTAGTTTAGCAAAGACTAATTAACGAATTAGTGATAGGATTGTACTGTCAATATCCCTCAAATAGGAATCATTATTTATTTAATTAGGGTAGTACTTTTTTATAGGGTTTGACAGTAACTTTTGCGTAAACACCGGCCGTGATGTAAGGATCTGCATCGGCCCAGCTTTGTGCAGCAATCAGGGAGTCAAATTCCGCGATGACCAGGCTGCCGGTAAAACCTGCTTCACCCGGATCTTCACTGTCGATAGCCGGAAGCGGGCCTGCCGCAAACAGTCGTCCTTGTTGTTTGAGAGATTCAAGACGCGCCAGGTGATCAGGGCGGGCTTTCATACGGTCTTCCAGGCTGTTTTCTACATCTTCAGCCATAATTGCGTAGTACACAGGCGTTTCTCCGGTTCAGTCTTGATTATCTGTAGGTAGAATGTGGCGTGACAGGTAAACACCCTGGATCAGTATGAATACAACGGTCAGACCCAGCATGCCAAAGAGTTTAAAGTTAACCCAAATCTCTTCGCTGTAGTTATAGGCAACAACAAGGTTAAGAATGCCCATTACTATAAAGAAAACAACCCATGCCAGGTTGAGATTTCGCCAGGCAAGCGAAGGCAAATCAAGGTTACTTTCCATCATGCGCTGTACGATGGGTTTTTGTCCGATAAACTGGCTGCCGAGGAAAGCGATACCAAAAAGCCAGTTAACAACGGTGGGTTTCCACTGGATAAAGGTTTTGTCCTGAAAAAGAACGGTGGCCCCGCCGAGTAAAACAACCAGTACGAGGGTGACCAGTTGCATCTTTTCAATACGGTGAGAGCGTATCCAGGTGTAAAGCATTTGCAACAGCGTCGCCGGAATCAGCACTGCGGTGGCGAGAATGATATCATCGGTTGTTTTATAGACACCGAAGAAAATGATAACGGGCAGAAAATCGAGTAGTAGTTTCATAATCTTTGCAATTAAGTGGTAAAGCCCAAGTATAGAGTTGGGAAGGAAAGTTATAAATAGCTATGGCAACGGTATTTCCAAAATATGATCTGCACAGCCATACAACGGCTTCAGACGGTAGCTTAACTCCCGCTGAGCTGGTATCGCGGGCACAGGATCGCTCTGTAAAAATTCTGTCTATTACCGATCATGATACGCTTGCAGGGGTTAAGCAATTAATAGCAGAAGGTCTGCCGGTTGATATTCGTTTAATTCCGGGAGCCGAGCTTACGGTTAACTGGTCGGGCAGGATGATTCATATTATAGGCCTGAATATGAATCCGGATTTGCCAGAGGTTCATTACTATCTCAGTCAGTTAGAAACTTTACGTAACACCAGAGCAGAAAAAATAGCGGCGCGTTTGATAAAAGCCGGTGTTCCGGATGATCATTTTCTTGAACAGGTAAAAAAAGAAGCCGGTACGGGTAGTATCGGAAGACCTCATTTTGCGAAGGTGCTGGTCAAACTGGGTGTTGTTAATACTGAACAGGCTGCCTTTAAAGACTATCTTGGGGCTGGAAAAGTAGGCGATGTGAAAATGCAGTGGCCGGATTTACAGGAGGCGGTTGATGTTATTCGCCTGGCCGGTGGTTATTCAGTTATTGCACATCCGACAAAATATAAAATGACGTTTACAAAAATAAGGACGCTGGTTGCTGACTTTGTTGCGGCAGGCGGCTCTGCGATGGAAGTTTCGTATTCCGGTATTACGCCAAACCATCAGGTCGATTTAGAACGGCTTGCAGCGCAGGCCGGTTTAATGGTCTCTGCCGGAAGCGATTTTCATTCACCTGCCCAGACCTGGACTGAAGTGGGAAAATTTCCGCCGGTTAAGGATATGTCGCGCCATGTTTTAACTCAGTTACTTTAGGCCTGGCTTGTATCAGGCTACACCTGACCTTAATTCTTTTAGTGGATACTGATCGTGAGCCAATTTTTTCAGATACACCCGGATAACCCTCAGAAGCGCCTGATTAAACAGGCCGTAGAGATCATTAATCGTGGGGGTGTTATCGTCTACCCTACAGACAGTGCTTATGCTTTAGGTTGTCGGCTGGGGGATAAAACTGCCCTGGAAACCATTAAGCGTATCCGGCGCCTGGATGATAAACATAACTTTACCCTGGTGTGTCGTGATCTGAGTGAAATAGGTACTTACGCTAAAGTTGATAATCAGTCTTATCGTATTTTAAAAGCACATACACCAGGTGCTTATACCTTTATCCTGAAAGCGACCTCTGAAGTACCCCGTCGACTATTGCATCCTAAACGCCGGACGATAGGTTTGCGGATTCCGGATAACTTTATTGCCTTAGCATTAATGCAGGAACTCGGGGAGCCTGTTATGAGTACCTCGCTTATATTACCCGGAGAAAATGAACCTATGACGGATCCTTATGAAATTCGGGATATGTTGCAGCATGAAGTTGATCTGGTTATTGATGGAGGGTATTGCGGAATGGAAGCAACTACGGTTGTTAACCTGGTAGATGAAAGTCCTGAAATAATTAGGGAAGGCTCAGGCCCTGTCGATATTTTTTGATTAAAATGTTTAAAGGTTAGTATTAATACGTAGATTTAACTAAAAAATTAAATATTTGTGAATTTTATTTGGCTTTTTCCGGCCTATTTACTATGCTTCCCCCGCCTGTTAATTATAAAGACAGGCACTTCTTAGTTTGATTTATTGGTGAATAAAAAAATGTCCGATTTCCTTAAAATGTTAACCCGTAAAAATTCACTGCGTAAGCAATGTTCAGAGTTATCTGTCGCAGAGATTGAAAAGGTGTTAGCGGATCTTTCTGAGATTGTCGAGGATAAGCGTGCGGAAGAACAGGCATCAGCGGCTGAAGAGCAGGCGAAGCTTGAGAAAATTAATACTATCCGCAAAACAATGCAGGAAGCAGGGATTAATCTTGACGATCTGATGGATTCTGTAGACTTAGCACCAAAAAGAAAAGTAGAACCAAAATATCGTATTACGGATGCAGACGGTGAAATTCATGAGTGGTCTGGTCGTGGCCGTACTCCGATTGCCTTTCAGGCCTTTTTTGATCAGGGTAATTCAAAAGACGATTGCCTGATTAAATAATTCGTCTGATTTTTGGCTGTATTAAGATGTCCGCAGGGTAACACGTGCGGGCATTTTTGTTTCTGGCCGGGGTGCGGGGTGATACACTTGCCGGTCTTTAAAACTGAACAGAATAATTGGTGCGTCAACGATGGCTGATGAAAAGCTACATAAAGTACTGGCGCGCTCCGGAACAGGCTCACGTCGTGAGATGGAGCGTTGGATAAAAGAGGGGCGTATCTCCGTTAATGGCGAAACAGCCACTCTGGGTGATCGTGTAGGGCCGCGGGATACCGCTAAGGTTGATGGTCGTGAAGTTAAGCTGGTGTTTGGCCGTGAGGCTGAACGTCGTGTCTTGATTTATAATAAACCGGTTGGTGAAATTTGTACCCGTCATGACCCGGAAGGGCGGGCGACCGTCTTTCGTCACCTGCCGCCCCTGAAAGAAGGTCGCTGGATTACCATCGGTCGTCTGGATATTAATACCTCAGGTTTGTTGCTGTTTACAACGGATGGTGAGCTGGCCAATGCATTAATGCACCCCTCTGCCAATATCGACCGCGAATATGCCGTGCGTGTGCTGGGTAATGTTGATGATGATTTACTGACTCGCCTGACTGACGGGGTGCTGCTGGAAGACGGCATGGCCCGCTTTAGCGATGTGCAGTACTTTGATGGTGAGGGCGCCAACAAGTGGTACCACTGTGTGGTGATGGAAGGCCGTAACAGGGAAGTGCGCCGTTTATGGGAGTCGCAGGACGTTCAGGTCAGCCGCCTGAAGCGTGTGCGATACGGGCCTGTTTTTCTGCCCAGTGATGTGCGTGCCGGAACTTGGCGTGAGATGAACGCTAAAGAGGTAAAAGAGTTGTCGAATATGCTGGAGCTGGCACCTAAGAAAGCACGTCCTATGACGATTGCAGA
>JBMYOX010000051.1:0-25797 GCA_049599735.1 Pontibacterium sp.
CTGCCGCACAGGCAGCTCAGAAAGGTTAGTCAAAACATTGGCGTATAACATTAACGTTCACTGCCGCACAGGCAGCTCAGAAAGATTGAGCAGCGCACAGAGTTTGCTATTCGCTGTTCACTGCCGCACAGGCAGCTCAGAAATGGTATCGTTTGAAGAATCTTAAACGTTTGTATGTTCACTGCCGCACAGGCAGCTCAGAAAGGATCGTTAGCCCAAAGAAACTGGCCTCCCGCGTTCACTGCCGCACAGGCAGCTCAGAAAACCGCCGTCGCTGCAACTGCACCCACAGTTTTGTTCACTGCCGCACAGGCAGCTCAGAAAGGTTGTCGGCGATGCAGATTCAATCTTGGACAGTTCACTGCCGCACAGGCAGCTCAGAAATTCGCCAAGGTTGCCCGTTATGACTGCCTGCCGTTCACTGCCGCACAGGCAGCTCAGAAAGAACAGGGTAGTAGGTTAACCCATCCAGGTGAGTTCACTGCCGCACAGGCAGCTCAGAAAAAACGCCCATTCCCCGTTCGCAGGCAGTAAAAGTTCACTGCCGCACAGGTAGCTCAGAAAGGCATGATTTGTATAATACGTAATGACCTCACGTTCACTGCCGCACAGGTAGCTCAGAAATCAGAGCCAGACGGTACGTAGCTTACAAGCCAGTTCACTGCCGCACAGGTAGCTCAGAAAGGTAATCTGTCGTTGCTGATGTAGCGAAGCCGTTCACTGCCGCACAGGCAGCTCAGAAAAGCATCGCGCGCAAATGTTTATTCATAACGGGGTTCTCCGGTTTTGGTTTTGGTGATTGAGACGGGTGTTCAGTACGGGCACGCAGGGCTTCTAACGCCTACATACCGTCGATGCCGGGGCGATTCACCAGCGCAGCACTGTGCAGAGACAGCGGTTCACCGGTGTGTTTGTCGTAGGGAAAAACGGCTGATAAAAAGCGGTACTCGCCGTTTTTGATAAAATCGAGGGCGCGTGAGGTCCACTGCGGCTTGATCCATAAGCCGGAGCCTTCACGCCATTCCATGGTTTTAAACCAGCCTGCCGCCGGGGCGGGTTGCCCGTTCTGATCGGCGCTCAGGGTTTGGTGCTCGTAGTCGATAACCAGATCATTCTGGGCAAGGCTGGCATGAGCTATCAGGCGCTGCGCCACCCTGGCGTCGATCATCCATTGCTCACCCGGCACATCCTGTGGCCTGCCATCGACGGCATTAAAGCGTCCTGCGGGTAGTAGCTGACACCAGCCATCGGCCTCAACATCAAATGCCAGAGACAGCGCCACAGTGCCGATATTGCTATCAACAGTGGCGGCCAGTACAGCCAGGGGGTGAGTTGTGCGACTTGATATGCTCATGCCGCCAGGTTAGCGACATGGGCCGGGGGTGTGGTTTAACCTGGGTTGGAGATTAAAAGGGGTTGCAGTTTATTTTAGCGCGCCTTTCAGGTGGATTATGGGGCGCGATAATCATTCAAGGCTTTCTGACTGCATTTAAAGCGCGTTAGTCCTGCGTTAGAAATTGAAAGCGGCTTTTTTCTGTACCAACACACCGCTAAATACTTGCGCAGCTCACAGCGGCTTACAGAGCGCTTAAAGCTGGGACAGTATTTCGTCTTGCAGTATCTCTAAAATTTCCCGCTCGTCGCCGTCACTAATGCCCAGGAAAGGTCGGGCGGGAATGTTGCGTCTATCGTCACCAAACTGGTGGGTGGCGGCATAGGCACCTGTGCCGGGGCCCGTACTTACCCCTGCTTCATCATCTGACCAGAAGGGAAAGATAGTGTCACGCAGGTGCAGGCTTTTCCCATGAAGGATCTGATCCACTGGCACGCCTATATCGGCCTTGCGTTTTTTGGTGCTGTCTTTTAGCGCTGCCCAGGCGTTGCCGTCGGGGTCTTGTTCCTGGTCGAAGTTGTCACGGGTGCGGCCATGCAGGTATTCGGCAATTTCCATCATCACTGGCTGGGTGTTCTGGGTGAGGTTGAGCAGCCGGTTGAGGGCGTCTCGTACCTGGGTGTCGTCATAGTCAACGCTGATCTGTTGTTGTGTACCGGCCATCGGTTTTTATCCTATACTTATCGCATTCAGGTAGGCTATAGCTCCATGCAGTGCGTCCAAAGACCTACCGAAGAGCCGGAACGACGTGGCGATCCGGCTCACTCTTCTTGCTTTCTGTACAACAACACCCCTTCGCGCTGACGCTCCAGGTAATCGTCGTTCACAGGTACTTTTGTGCCTTTCTGTTTTCGATGCGGTGTAAAGATTGTATTCCCTTGCCAGAGCCCTTGCCCGTATTCAAACGCGCTAAAGCCATGTACGGGCTGGCCATCCATCGCTTAATGTAGCGCCGCTTAACGCGGTATTTACCGGGGGTGGCATTATCCGTTTCAAGCAGCGCCCAAATCTCATCGGGCTCCATAAGAGCGCGTGCCAGTAATTTCATGTATCTGTGGCGAATACGGTCTTTAGAGACTTTAAGATTGCCCGCCCCATCGCGGAACAACTGATCATTGATCATTAACGGCTCACCGGTTGCATCAATGAATACACCTTGCTGCTCAAACTCGTCGAGGAACGCTTGAGCGTAGTCGGCATCATTAAGGTCATCAGGCAAAATAGTGCGGGTACTGATCGGCGCGGGCGCGGGCAGGGCTGGCTTTGCCACGGGGCCAACAGGAACGCCATGAATCCGCTTATCTTTAATGCCCTGCTGCCAGTCGACTGGTTTCATTGTTGCGTTGCGTAATTCTCTCAATTATCAACAAAAACTATTAACTTATTATTGATTGCTGTTGATTATCAATAGCATCAGTAGCAAATATACTGGTAGCCTGTTATCTGACCGAATAAGAAGGGCGAAACGATGCAAAAAACCATTTTAATTACCGGTTCTACTGATGGGATCGGGCTGGAAACTGCCAAAATTTTGGTCTCGCAGGGGCATTGTGTGCTGTTGCACGGACGTAATCCGGCTAAATTAAAGGCGGTGGAAGAAAGCCTTTCCGGTTTGCCAGGTGGTGGCTGTGTTGAAAGTTACCTGTCAGATTTATCCAATATGGCCGATGTAGAAGCGCTCGCTAAAGCGGTGACTGAACGTTATAAGCAACTGGATGTGCTGATTAACAATGCTGGTATCTTTAAAGTGGCCAATGCAGTTACAGCAGCGGGTCTGGATGTGCGTTTTGCGGTAAATACGCTGGCACCGTATCTGCTGACGCAGCGACTTTTACCGTTGCTTTCAACTACTGGACGGGTCGTTAATCTGTCCTCTGCGGCTCAGGTGCCGGTTGATTTGCAGGCGCTGGCCGGGCGGGTTGCGCTGCCGGATGACTTTGCCGCTTATGCGCAAAGTAAGTTGGCTATCACTCAATGGTCACGCGCGATGGCGCTGTCGCTGGCGGATAAAGGGCCGGTGGTTGTGGCGGTTAATCCCGGCTCATTGCTTGGCAGTAAAATGGTAAAAGAAGGCTTTGGTGTGGATGGCGGGGATATTCGTATTGGTGCGGATATTCTGGTTCGTGCAGCTTTGTCTGATGAATTTGAAACGGCTTCCGGTCTGTACTTTGATAACGATGCCGGTCAGTTTGCGCCGCCGCATGCAGAGGCACTTGATGTGCATAAATGTGAGGCGGTGGTACGTGCTATCGAAGAAATTTTGGCAGAACAGGTAAGCTAAGTCACCAGGTTTTAGCCTCAGACGCGGGGCATCAGTGGTGGGCTGATAGATCCGGTTAAAGGCGCTTGATCAGGCGCTTTATCCCAATAAGGCTCTTCACCGTACTGCTCTACAAAAAAGTCGATAAAGGCCCTGACTTTGGGAGCCAGTAGCCGTGAGCTGGGATAAACTGCCCAAAGGGCAACATCGGAATGCAGAGGGTAGTCTTCCAGCACCTGAACCAACTCTCCTCGCTGCAGGTGAAGATAAGCATTCCAGGTCGAGCAGATGGTAATGCCCAGTCCGGCAGCACAGGCATCGCGGGTGGCTTCACCATTGTCCGTACGAAAGGAGCCTTTCACTTTAATATTTTTTTGGCCTTCAGGTGTGTTAAATACCCAGGAATCTAAGCCGATTAAGGTGATGCACTGATGGTTTCGCAAATCCAGGGGGGTTTCGGGTTGGCCATAAATTTTAAGGTACTCTGGCGATGCACAGATAATACGTTTATCTGTTGCGAGTTTACGGGCGATGAGGCTTGAATCTTTTAATTCTGCATCACGCACGGCCACATCAAAACCGCCTTCAACCAGGTCAACCATCGTATCGGTCAGCCGTAAATCCAGTGACAGCAGGGGGTAGCGTGTCCTGAACGCTTTGATAGCGGGCATCAAATGCATGCGGCCAAACGAGGCCGGGGCTGAAATTCGCAGGGTGCCTGTTGGGGCCTCTTCTCCAGCACCCACTGAAGCACGGGCTGCTTCTACACTTGCAAGCACATCAAAGGCATGGGGCAGAAAAGCTTCACCTTCTTCGGTGAGTGAAACCCGACGGGTGGTTCGGTGCAGTAAGCGCACGCCTAATGATTTTTCCAGTTTATTGATATGTGCGCTGGCGACCGCTGGTGACAGGCCGAGTTCGTGCCCGGCCTGACTTATATTATTGTGTGTGGCTAATCGTACAAACAACCTGAGGTGTTCAATATTCATTTTTCATTATCAACAAAAACAATAAACTGATTATGCTATTTTCTCGATTATCAAAGCAATACTAAAAATCTAAAATTGCTGCCAATAACTTAATAGAGGGCAGTACCCATGAAAGCAATGATTATCCGGGATTTTGGTGGGCCTGAGGTATTTGAATTGTCAGAGATGGCCACACCGGCTATCAAACCTGGCCATGTGCTGGTGCGCATAGCGGCCAGTAGTGTGAATACCGTTGATACGATGATCCGCGAGATGGGTGAGGCATTGCCGATTGCGCCGCCCCTGCCAGCTGTTTTAGGTATGGACTTTGCCGGTACCGTGGACGCGGTGGGTGAAGGTGTGACTGAGTTTGGTGTAGGTGATGAGGTTTATGGGTGTGCAGGTGGTTTGGGTGAGCTGCCAGGTACACTGGCGGAATACATAGTCGCGGACGCTAAACTGGTTGCCCGCAAACCTGCCAACCTATCCATGCGTGAAGCGGCGGCGCTGCCACTGGTGGGTATTACGGCTTATGAAGGCCTGAAACGTGCGGGTATCGATGAAGGACAGCAAGTGCTGGTGCATGGCGGCGCGGGGGGTGTGGGTCATGTGGCTTTGCAGTTAGCGCGTTATTTTGGTGCTGAGGTTTATGCAACCGGCAGAAGAGAAGATCAACTGGCTTTGATCGATAAGCTGGGTGCAACGCCAATTAACTATGAACAGGAGGCCGTGGCCGATTACGTGTCTAAACATACACAAGGTGTCGGTTTTGATCTGGTATTTGACTCGGTGGGTGGTGACAATATGGCGAACTCTTTTGAAGCTGCGGCGCTAAATGGCCAGGTGGCTTCAACCGTTTCATTGGTGGCGCTGGATTTATCTGTTGCACATTTTAAAGGGCTGTCGCTGCATGTGGTCTTTATGCTGCTGCCGATGATTTACAACCAGGGCCGTGAAGTGCATGGGCAAATTCTGAGTGAACTTGCCAAAATTGCAGAAGCAGGGGCACTAAAGCCGGTGCTGGATGGGCAGTTTTTCTCATTAGCTGAAGCTGGCAACGCTCATGCCCGTCTTTCCAGTGGTAAGGCGATAGGTAAAGTGGTTATAGATATATAAAAAGTCTTAACGAAGGGTTGCAGGGCGGAATGCCCCGTAACCCGGGTTTAGCCTGCATCGATCAAGAACTGTATCAAAAAATACAGAATACGTATTAAGGGCTGATTAGCAGAGGGAGCTCCTTAATCTGTCTGTCACCGGCTCCCAAATTTCCTGACCTATACTCTAAATTATAAAACACCGGCTTTATGACAATAAGCAGAGCGGGTGTGCATGTTTAGCGTATATCAGGAGATGGATCTAATGTTAGCTAACAAAAGTGGCAAGGTTGATGCTGCTGTCCAAAAATCATCCTCAAATTCAGAACCTTTCCTGCCGGAATTAAATACAGAAGATTTTGATTCCGGCTATTTCTCTGTCACTGCGCTGGATAATGCGTTTAAAGCAGGGGCCGCCCGTATGACCGGCGGTATATCACCGGCGGGTTTAATGAGCCTGTATTTTACCTGGGCCAGCCATTTGGCCTTGTCTCCGGGTAAACAGGTGCGGTTAGTGGAAAAGGCCGTGCGTAAGTCACTTAAATTTTCCCGTTATTGCCAGAATGCTATGCAAACCACAGAGGCTCAGTGCATCGCACCTTTACCGCAGGACCGGCGCTTTTCACATCCGGGCTGGAAGCAGTGGCCTTATAATTTAATCCAGCAGCATTTTTTGCTTACCCAGCAATGGTGGCATAACGCCACAACGGATATTGACGGTTTATCAAAAGCGGATGAGCGCAGTATCTCTTTTATTGCCCGCCAGGCACTGGATCACTTCTCTCCCAGTAATATGCCCATGTTAAATCCTGAAGTCTTGCAAGCCACAATGGAGCAGGGCGGTGCTAATTTAGCCGAGGGTTTTAAAAACTATCTGGAAGATATGGACTGTTATATTTCGGATCGCCCCCTGGTGAGCAATGATCATTATGTACCGGGCATTGATGTGGCGGTTACACCCGGAAAAGTGGTTTATCGTAATCATCTGATCGAACTGATTCAGTATTCGCCGGTGACAGAAACGGTTTATCCGGAGCCTGTACTGATTGTGCCCGCCTGGATTATGAAGTATTACATTCTGGATCTTTCCCCCCATAACTCACTGGTTAAATATCTGGTTGAAAATGGCCATACGGTTTTTATGATCTCCTGGCGGAACCCAACGCCTGAGGATCGTGATCTGGATATGGACAGCTACCGTGAACGGGGTGTGATGGAGGCGCTGGATGTGGTCGGTAAAATATGCCCGGATCAGAAAGTCCATGCAACGGGTTATTGTCTGGGTGGTACTTTGCTGTCCATTGCCGCAGCAACTATGGCCCGTGAAGGGGATGAACGCCTTAAATCTATGACTCATTTTGCCGCACAGGTGGATTTCAGTGAGGCCGGTGAGCTTATGATCTTTACCAACGAGAGCGAGGTTTCATACCTGGAAAAGATGATGTGGGATCAGGGGGTGCTGGATGGCTCCCAGATGGCCGGTGCTTTCCAGATTTTACGTTCTAATGATCTGATATGGTCACGTATTGTGCATCATTATCTGCTGGCTGATGGCGAAACCGTGAATGACCTGATGGCCTGGAACGCCGACCTCACCCGTATGCCTTACAAAATGCATTCCCAGTACTTAAGGCGATTATTCCTGAATAATGAACTGGCGTCCGGGCGCTATCTGGTGGAAGAGAAACCCGTGGCAATTCGTGATATTCATGTACCCATTTTTTCAGTAGGCACAGAAAAAGACCATGTAGCGCCCTGGCGTTCGGTTTATAAATTACATCTGATTTCAGACAGTGATGAGATCACTTTTGTGCTGACCACCGGGGGCCATAACGCAGGTATAGTAAGTGAGCCGGGGCACGCCCGCCGTCAGTATCGGGTGGCATCGGAGCTGGAGGGGGAGTGTTATGTTGACCCCGACACCTGGCTGGCAAACAATCCGGCTAAAGAAGGCTCCTGGTGGCCGGAATGGCACCGCTGGCTGGCGCGTTACTCTGGTGAAAAGGTTGATGCAAAGCCGGTGGGTGAAACTAAGGGTTTTGGTGTCTTGTGTGATGCACCTGGTACTTATATTCATCAGAAATAGTTTGTTTGCACAAACAAAAAAGGGGAGCTTAAAAGCTCCCCCGTGCAGTGCAGGATAAAGCCTTACTTAGGTAGTTCGGACTTGATGCCTTCTACGTACCAGTTGATTTTTTCCAGCTCTTCGTAAGCCATTGTTTCCCCGGCAGGAATCATCAGTTTGCCGTGCTGGTCTTTAATCGGGCCTGTGAAAGGGTGCAGGCTGCCGTCTTTCAGGCTGGCGATCAGGGATTCTGCATGTTCAACCACATCGGCAGGTACTGCAGCATTAAAGCCAGGAATGACAATAGAACCTTCATTCATGCCTTCAACGCTGGCTTTGGCTTTCCAGGTGCCGTCCATTACGGACTGTACTGTGTTGATGTAATGAGGGCCCCACTCATTAACCACGGACATCAGGTGAGCTTTTGGACCAAAAGAAGACATATCAGATGCCTGGCCTACCGCATAAACACCACGGCGTTCAGCAGCCTGCATAGCAGCCGGGCTGTCGGTATGTTGCAGAATCACGTCCACGCCCTGGTCGATCATGGCGTTAGCCGCATCGGCTTCTTTACCCGGATCAAACCAGCTATTCACCCAGATGATTTTCAGCTCTGCTTCCGGGTTATATTTATTAAGCGCGATTTGTACGGCGTTGATATCGCGGATAACTTCCGGGATTGGGAAAGAGGCGATGTAACCGATTTTGTTGCTTTTGGTCATCTGAGCGGCGGTGTAACCTGCAACATAACGGCCTTCAAATGTTTTGGAGATATAAGTCCCCACATTTTTGGTCATTTTGTAGCCGGTTGCATGTTCGAATGCAACCTTCGGAAAACGCTTAGCCACTTTTAGTGTTGGGTTCATAAAACCAAAAGAGGTGGTGAAAATTACATCATGGCCGGTTTTTGCCAGGTTGCGAATAACACGCCCGGCATCGGCACCTTCCGGTACGTTTTCAACAAAAGTGGTGCTGACTTTATCACCGAAGTGTTTTTCAACAGACAGACGACCCTGCTCGTGCTGGTAAGACCAGCCGTGATCGCCAATAGGGCCAACATAAACAAAACCCACTTTTAGCGGATCAGCCGCTTGTGCAAAAGAAACCGGCAGTAAGGCAGCGCTTAAGCCGATACCGGCAGCGATGCCGGTGAGCAGTTTATTAAAATGACGTCTTTTCATTCGGTGTGCTCCTGAAAAATTTAAAAGCAGATTTGGTTTTTATTGGTGTGCTTTATTTTGAAACTTAGATTTTGTACTTAGATTTTTACTCTGTCCGTTCAACGAGCGGCGCAGAAAAGGTGAATTCCATATCCCAGGGGAAACGAATCCAGGTGTCCTGACTGACTTCGGTAATAAAGGTATCTACCAGGGGTTTACCGGCAGGTTTGGCATAAATAGTGGCAAAGTGGGCTTTAGGCAGCATTTCCCGCACATAACGGGCGGTTTTGCCTGTATCTACCAGATCATCGACCAGGATCATGCCTTCGCCGTCACCTTCGATGGCTTTAAGAATTTGCATCTCGCCCTGAAGCGCTTGTTCGCCGGACTCGGCTTTGTCGTAGCTGGCAACACAAATGGTATCAATCAGACGAAGATCCAGTTCCCGCGCAAGGATAGCTGCAGGTACAAGACCACCCCGGGTAATGGCAATAATGCCTTTCCAGGGGCCCTGATCCAGTAAACGCCAGGATAAGGCACGGGCGTTACGGTGCAGTTCTTCCCAGGACACCGGAAAGTCCATTCGATAGTGTGTATCAGCCATACAACAATGCTCCTAAAAAAATTAGCCGCCAGTATACCGACTAATCGGTCAGGTTTTCGAGGGGGCAGGTAATTTTAATCCTGCCACTGTCAAAGGTAACGTTTGTTTAATCTTTCTGAATGATCTCTCAACTGCTGGCATGGAAAGGTTTACCCAGTGAAATTGGGGCAACCAGCCGCCCGCGTGCCTGATTACTGGAGAGCATTACCAGCACCAGCACCGTGGCCGCATAAGGCAGAATCGCCAGCAGGTTAGGGGAGACAGAGAATCCGAGACCCTGGGCGACCAGGTGCAGAATGCTGGCCAGGCCAAACAGCCAGGCACCCAGCAAAACACGTTCAGCTTTCCAGCTGGCAAATACCACCAGTGCCAGCGCAATCCAGCCCCGCCCGGCGGTCATGTTCTCCGCCCACAGGGGTGTATAGGCAAGGGATAAATAGCTGCCCGCGAGCCCCGCCATCGCGCCGCCAAACATAATGGCCAGGTAACGGGTACGCAGCACTGGCAAGCCAATGGCGTTGGCAGCATGCGGATTTTCACCCACGGCTTTGACCACCAGCCCCGCCCGTGAATAGCGGAAGAACCAGTAAACGGCTGCAAACAGCGCAAACGACAGGTAGACAATCAGATCCTGACCAAACAGCATACGTCCGATAATGGGTAAGTCTGTGAGCACCGGAATATGGATAGGGTTCAGGCCATCAATCGGCTGGCCCACAAAGCTGCTGCCGATAAAAGCAGACAGGCCGGTACCAAAAATGGTCAGGGCCAGGCCGGTGGCGACTTGGTTCGCACTGAGTTTTAAGGTGATAACACCAAAAATCAGTGACATTAAAATACCGGCGGCTATGGCAATCATAAAGCCCAGAAACAGGCTGCCGGTCATCAGGGTAGCAATAAAGCCGGTTACCGCCCCCATCAGCATCATGCCTTCCTGTCCCAGGTTCAGCACACCACTTTTTTCACAGACCAGTTCCCCCAGTGCAACAATTAACAGGGGGGTGCCGGTGCGTACCATGGCATAAAGAATGTTGGTAATTAAATCGATATCCATACTGCTTAACCTCTGGAATCTGGTGTAATCAGGTCGGCCTGAAGTGTTGCTGAAGGTGTGTGTTTTGCCGGGGCTGAAAATTTGATGCGGTAATGAATCAGCACATCACAGGCGAGCAGGTAAAACAGCAACATACCCTGAAAAAGTCCGGTCAGTGCAACAGGCAGCCCTAAATTCATCTGTGCCATTTCACCGCCCATATAAATCAGTGCCATCAGGAAGGTGGCCAGTACGATGCCCACAGGGTGCAGACGACCAAGGAAGGCTACGATAATAGCCGAGTAGCCATAACCCGGTGATATTTGAGGCACCAACTGACCGATAGGGCCGGTGACTTCAGAGACACCCGCTAAGCCTGCCAGTGCACCACTGAATAACAGTGCGAACCAGATCAGGTGTTTTTCTTTAAAACCCGCCAACCGTGCGGCCCGTACATCCAGGCCCAGTACTTTTATCTGAAAACCATAAAAAGAACGGCTCATCAGCACCCAGACAACCACAACAGCAAAGAGCGCCAGGGCCATGCCAAGGTGTACACGGGTATCTTCGATTAAAACAGGCAGCAGTACCGCATCGGTAAAGAGCGCCGATTCCGGAAAGTTATAACCATCCGGATCTTTTAAAGGCCCGTGTACCGCATAAAGCAGCAGGTTAAGGGCGATATAATTGAACATAATGGTGGTGAGGATTTCATTGGTGTTAAAGCGTGTTTTTAACAACGCGGCTATCGCGGCCCAGAACGCACCGCCTAGCATACCGGCGATTAGTACGGTGGGCAGTACCCAGAAACCGGTATTATCCATCAGTTGAAGGGCGACATAACTCCCTGTCAGTCCGCCAATTAAGAGCTGGCCCTCAGCACCTATATTCCAGACCTGTGCTTTAAAAACTACGGACAAACCAATAGCACATAAGAGGATTGGGGCGGCTTTTACGCATAACTCGGCAATGCCGTAAGTATCCGAGATGGGTTCAATCAGAATGGTTTTCAGGGCAAGCAGCGGATCTATGCCTAATAAGGCAAAGAGCACGGTGCCGGTTAGCAGCGTTAAAACACCGGCCAGCACCGGTGAAAGGTAAGACATGGCTCGGGAGTGTTCGCCGCGTGGCTCAAGCTTAATCATTAAGAGGCAACTCCCTGCTGAGTGTTTACATCTGTTGGAAAATCACCTGCCATCCAGCGGCCTAATTCTTCGATGGAGGATTCCGGTGTGGCTTTAAACGGGGATAAACGGCCGTCACAAATAGCACCGATACGATCTGCGATTAAAAACAACTCGTCGATATCTTCTGACACCACCAGGATGGCAGCGCCTTTATCGCGTAACTCTATCAATGCCTTGTGGATAGCGGTGGCAGCGCCTATATCAACACCCCAGGTTGGGTGAGCGGCAATCAGGATACGCGGGTTTTGCATGATCTCCCGGCCGATAATAAATTTTTGCAGGTTACCGCCGGAAAGGCTGACGGCATGGGTATCGCTGTTTGGCGTTTTAACCCGGTAGCGTTCGATAATCTGATCGGCAAACTCACGGGTTTTACGGTGAGATACCATACCTTTTTTTACCAGACCACTGAGAAAACCAGTAAGCAACGTATTATCTTTAAGGCTCATATCCGGCACGGCACCGCGGCCAAGGCGTTCTTCAGGTACAAAGGCTAACCCGGCTTTGCGGCGTTTATCCGGGGGCAGGTGGGCAACGGCCAGGTTTTCAAAGCAGATTACATCGGCGGTTGGCAGGGTCTGTTCACCACTGAGTGTTGCCAGCAATTCTTCCTGACCATTGCCAGCGACACCGGCAATGCCTAAGATTTCACCTGAGTTAACGTTAAAGCTGATATTTTTTAAAGCAACCGCAAAAGCATCATCACTTTGGTGGCTGAGCTGACGGACCTTTAATAAAGGCTGTCCGCCTTCTGCTTTGGGGTATTCAGTGCTGATAGGGGTATCATCACCCACCATCATGCGGGCCATGCTGCTGGTATCTTCATCCGCCGGAATACATTGCCCCGACAGGCGGCCAGCCCTTAAGACGGTAGCTTTATGGCACAGGGCTTTTACTTCGTGCAGTTTGTGGCTGATAAACAGAATAGAACAGCCTTCAGCAGCCAATTGACGCAGTGTCACAAATAAAGAATCCACTTCCTGCGGTGTCAGAACCGAAGTGGGTTCATCCAGAATCAGCAGTTTAATGTCCTGCACCAGACAGCGGACAATCTCTACACGCTGGCGCTCACCCACGGACAGTGTGTGGATTTCACGTTCGGGATTAAGCGCCATGCCGTATTTTTCAGACACAATACGGATTTTTTCAGCCAGTGGCCCAAGCTCTCCCGCATCTTCACCTAATGCCAGGGCGATGTTTTCAGTGACGGTGAGGGTTTCAAATAACGAGAAGTGCTGAAAAACCATACCCACACCCAGGCGTCGGGCGTGGGCCGGGTCTTTAATATCCACCGGCATGCCATTCCAGAGAATTTCCCCCACATCCGGTTTAACCAGGCCATAAATAACTTTCATCAGCGTACTTTTGCCTGCCCCGTTTTCACCGAGCAGGGCATGAATTTCTGAAGCTTCGATCGTCAGATCAATATGATCATTTGCCAGACAGCCAGGATATTGTTTGGTAATACGTCGCAGGGTGAGGCGAGGGGGTGAATCATGGTAAGACATCTGCGGTAATTTCCTGTTTTTTGGTGTCTGAAGGCAGATCAATTAATCGAAGGGGCCTATTATGAACGCTGACCTTTAGTTTAAGCAACAATCTGGCCAGTTGGTCAGTTTTAAAAAGCTGATCAATCAGTTAGGATCGCTCTGTTTTACGATTAAATGTTCATTAATACTTTCCTCGGAATCCTACAGAAGAGAGCATATCAGGATGACCTTACAGGCTTTTCGCAGCGCGATACTTTATTTCACTGAAGACCCGCTCGGCGCTGAAGAGCAGGCTTATCAGTATCTGGAAGATGGCCTGCTGGTGGTTGAAAATGGCTGCGTAAAACAGGTGGGGGAATATGCTGCGTTGCTATCGGTATTGCCTGACTCTGTGTCTGTAACGGATTACTCAGGCAAATTGCTGATACCGGGTTTTGTGGATTGCCATGTGCACTATCCGCAGACTGAAATGATTGCGGCTTATGGAAAGCAGTTACTGGAATGGCTGGAAACTCACACCTTTCCGGTTGAAAGCCAGTTTGCTGATTATGAGTATGCCCTGAGCATTGCGGAACGTTTTCTGGATGAACTGCTGCGCAACGGCACTACAACAGCGCTGGTATTTGGTACCGTGCATCCTGAATCCGTTGATGCGTTTTTTACTGCCGCCCGGGCACGGCAGTTACGTATGATTGCCGGTAAAGTAATGATGGATCGTAACGCGCCGTCTGCATTGCTGGATCAGGCTGAGACGTCTTATCAGGACAGCAAAACCCTGATTGAACGCTGGCATGGTGTGGATCGTTTGCATTATGCCGTTACCCCGCGCTTTGCGCCCACCAGTACCCCTGAGCAGCTTAACTATGTGGGCCGTCTGCTGGCCGAATACCCGGATGTGTATATGCACACTCATTTATCTGAAAACGGGGCGGAACTGGATTGGGTGGGTGAACTGTTTCCGGAATCCCAGCATTATCTGGATGTGTATGACCAGGCGGGGTTGTTAGGACAACGTAGTGTATTCGCCCACGGTATTCATTTATGTGATGACGAATGCCAGCGTTTATCTGAGAGCGACTCGGTGCTGGCTCATTGCCCTGGCTCTAACCTGTTTTTGGGTTCGGGTCTGTTTAACCTGCCAAAAATGGATCAATACGGTATCCGTACGGGCATTGGGACTGATGTAGGGGGGGGCAGCAGTTTTTCCATGCTGCAAACCTTGTCTGATGCTTATAAAGTGCAGCAGCTTCAGGGCAATAGCTTAGACCCTTTCCGGGCTTTGTATCTGGCCACACTGGGCGGCGCTAAAGCGTTGTCACTGGATGATAGGATTGGCAGTTTTAAACCGGGTTACGAAGCTGACTTTATTGTACTGGACTGGGCCTGTACCCCGTTTATGGACTTCAGGACAGCGCAGTGTAAGTCATTGGCAGAGAAGTTGTTTGTACTTAATACACTGGGTGATGACCGGGCGATAGCGGCAACTTATATTATGGGCCAGCTGGCCCATCAGCGGGATAATTAAGCATAGGTTCGTGATGGTTTCCGTCATTCTGGCGAAGGCCGACTTTTTAATTTGTACTTCGTCCCCGTCATTCCCGCGAAGGCGGGAATCCATCCGGTTTTATTTAATGCCGCAGCCTTTCAGAATAATCTGAATCAGGGTTTCGGCGGCCTGGTCGTAGTCGGCATCAGTCAGTGCCTCTTTGCCCAGTGCAGCGGCGGCTTGTACAGCGAAGTCGGCGTAATGCTGGGTGCAGGACCAGATCATAAAAATCAGGTGCTCGGGGCTTACCGCATCCATTTTCCCCTGAGCCGTCCATTCCCTGAGTACGGCGGCGCGGCCGTCAAACCATGACTGATAATCGTTCTGAAAATAAGCCCGGATATTCGGGGCACCACTGATGACTTCTCCGGCAAAAATACGTGATGCGGTGGGATGTTGCCTTGAAAATTCAATTTTCTGGCGGATGTAAGCGGTTAAGACCTTTTTGGGATCGTCTTCACCGGTAATATTGCTGAAGGTGCTGTCCCACAGGTTGGTAATATTGCTCAACAGTGCGATGTAGAGGCCAAGTTTGTTTTTAAAGTAATAATGGATATTGGCTTTAGGCAGTCCCGCACGTCTGGCGATGTTACCTATGCTGGCCCCTTTAAACCCGCTGGATGCAAATTCGGTTTCAGCGGCTTTTAATATCAGTGCTTCGTTTTGCCGGCGGATGCGCCCAGCAGGTTTTTCACTGGCGTCTGGTTGAATATTAAAAAGCACTGAGAGCTCCAGAGTTAAAATCGGACGGTTGATTATAGCGAAAAAACTCTAATCAGTCCGGTGAAACATAGGGTTAGAAAAGAAGGCATAAAGCAGGCTTTCTGTGCTGTACGCTCATCCTTTGCCTGGTGTACTATGCACAGCGTCAGAAAGCCGGTTCCTTTGCCGGCTTTTTTGTTTGTCTCCTATACTGGCAGCACCTTTTGCAAAGGTTTTTGCCGTAGTTCGTAACCATTTATCGAAAATAGCCTGGTCTGCCTGACCCTTTTTGAGAGAGTTCGCCCGTGCGTACAACGTTTTTTCCCCTGATTTCTCTGTTTATCAGTTGCTTTATATTGCTGCTGGGTAACGGTTTAATTAACGTGCTGTTGCCGGTGCGTATGGGACTGGATTCTGTAAATACAGATACCATTGGTATGGTGTTGTCGCTGTATTTTGTGGGTATGTTGCTGGGTGCTCTCTACAGTCTGAATTTAATTAGGCGGGCGGGGCATATCCGCATGTTTTCAGGCTGTGTTGCACTGGGGGCGGTGAGTATTCTTGTTTGTAGTTTATATACCGACCCCTTGCTGTGGGGGGCTATGCGGATAGTACTGGGTTTCTGTAATGCCTGTGCTTTTACGGCGATGGAAAGCTGGTTGAGTGATAGTTCTACTCAGCAGAATCGGGGCAAAGTACTGGGTGTTTATAACGCCGTTGTGCTTAGTGGTTTATTCGGGGGGCAATTTTTTATGAATATTGCCAGCCCTGACAGTACGATGCTTTTTGTGATTGCCGGTATTTTGCTTTGCGCGGCTGTCATTCCGGTGGCACTGAGTAGCCAGAAAGGGCCATTGATTGAAGAAGTCAGCCCCATGTCATTGCTGGCGCTTTATAAAATTTCGCCTTTGGGGGTGGTCAGCTGCCTGGCATCGGGGCTTATCTATTCAGCTATACTCAGTCTGCTGCCGGTGTTTGCCAAGAGCTATCAGATTGTTGATTTTCAACTCTCGCTTTATATAGGTTCTGCAATTCTGGGTGCGTTTATTCTGCAATTTCCAGTGGGTTATCTGTCAGATCGTTTCGACCGGCGAACCGTGCTGCTCTGCCTGCTGCTTATTTCGGCCGCTGTGAGCATGTTGGTGACGGTATTGGCACCTCTGGGGTTGATATGGGCAGTTTATCTGGCAACGGCGATTACCAATGGCATTATTGCCTGTACTTATCCGCTGAGTATTTCAGAAGCGTTTGATAAGTTGCGCCAGAGTGAGATGGTGGCAGCGATGGGCAGTATGATTCTGGCTTTTGCGATTGGTGGTGTGTTGGGGCCTTATTCTGCATCGCTGGTAATGGAGGCCTTTGGCAATGATGCTTTGTTCTATTTCCTGACGCTGACGCAGTTGATGCTGGCCGCTTTTGTCATGTTCCGGATGACGGTGCGTCAGGCGTTGCCGGTTGAGGAACAGGAAAGTTTTGTTATGCAGGGTGCGGCCATTTCTGCGGCCATTGAACTTGACCCCCGAACAGAATATGTAGAGTCCCAGTATCCGCTGAGTGCTGAAGTTGAGACGGCTGTGAATATTGCAGAAACTGATCCGGCGGCGGCTGTGACAATGGCACGGGCGATTGCGATGTCTAATCCGGCACAAGGTGTAGAGGTGGCCAGCGCAGTGGCAACGGTTGAGGGTATTAATGTTCTGCGCTTGTATGAAGTGATGAAAGAAGCGGTGCCGTACCGGATTTTGGATGTTACCCGTGGCATTGTTACCGCTAAACCAGAGCTGGCCTATGAGCTGGTTACAAAACTGGCTGAGTGGTACCCGGCGCAGGTGGTGGCGGTGGCGGCAGAGATTGGCTGTACGATTCCCGAATTACGTGTTGAAATGGCCCGTGTTGCGGTGGAAGCCGCACCGGAATCGGCCACTGAAGTTGCAGCTTATTATGCGCAGGTGCTGGCGGATGAGCATGAAGCCGTTCGACCGGCAGACCGTGATGAGGATAACAGCCAGGAAGATGCGGTCAGCATTGTCTCTGAACTGTGGGAGCAGTCACCTGAGCAGGCGCTGGAGGTTGCGGTAGCGATGGTGGATGTCGTACCAGAGACGGCGGTGCCTGTGGCAGAAGAATACCTGGCCCGACATTTATCTGAGAACCCGGACGAAACCGATGAGGCCACCGAAGAAGTGGCTATCGAGTTAGTACAGCGATTAACAGAAGCCTCGCCTGAAGACGCCATTGATGTAGCGGCTGCGGTGGTGGAAGTGATTCCGGAATCGGCGGTGCCTGTGGCAGAAGAATACCTGGCCCGACATTTATCTGAGAACCCGGACGAAACTGATGAGGCCACCGAAGAAGTGGCTGTCGAGTTAGTACAGCGACTAACCGAAGCCTCGCCTGATGATGCTATGGATGTTGCTGTTGCAGTGGTGGAAGTGATACCGGAGTCGGCCTCTGAAGTTGTGAATGCGATTAGCCAGGGTGATGAAGCTAAAGAAGGTGAGTGGGTCGAATCCGTGGATGATAAACCTGAAGATTATAAGCCGAAGCATTAACAGAAGCTTACCTGCCTTATGTAGCAAGATGGGCTTGTTAGCAGGGCAGACTGGCAAATAGCGGGCCCGGATTATCCAGGCTCGCTATTAAGGTATTTATTTACCAATAATACCGTCAATCGGGGAGGATGCGCTGGCATAAGCTTTACGTGGCATACGACCTGCCAGAAAACCTTCCCGGCCACATTCAACCGCCTTACGCATGGCTTGTGCCATCAATACCGGATTGTTTGCATGAGCAATAGCACTGTTCATCAGCACACCTTCACAGCCCAGTTCCATTGCCAGAGCGGCATCGGAAGGGGTGCCTACACCGGCGTCAACGATAATAGGAACCCTGGCATTTTCCAGAATCAGACGGATATTATTCGGATTCTGAATGCCCAGCCCTGAGCCTATAGGTGCGCCCAGAGGCATAACAGCAACACAGCCCATTTCTTCCAGACGTTTAGCAATCAGCGGGTCATCACTGGTATAAACCATTACTTTGAAACCGTCGTTAATCAAGGTTTCGGCGGCAGCCAGTGTTTCAGTCACATTGGGATAAAGCGTTTTATCATCCCCGAGTACTTCCAGTTTTACCAGGTCATGACCGTTCAGCAGTTCCCGGGCCAGGCGGCAGGTGCGGACGGCTTCTTCTGCGGTATAGCAGAAGGCCGTATTTGGCAAAATACAATATTTTTCCGGGGGTACTACGTCCAGCAGGTTAGGCTCTCCCGGGTTCTGGCCAATATTGGTGCGGCGCAGGGCAACTGTCACAATTTCGGCACCGCTGGCTTCAATTGCCTGTTGCGTTTCTTCCAGATTTTTATACTTTCCGGTACCCACCATCAGGCGGGAATTAAAACGGCGGCCAGCGACGATTAGCGGATCATTCGGGTTGTGATCGGTTGTCATTATCAACTCCTGTTCAAAATATTAACGGTTTTAAGCGCGTGTTGCGGCCAGCTTAGCCACCCCCGATTGCACGTACAATTTCAATGCGATCACCTTCCCGGATGCGGGTGTTTTCATGCTGGCTGCGGGGGATTATTTCCCGGTTAAGCTCAACAGCAATTCTTTTTTCACCCAGACGTAAGTGCTCCAGCAACTGCTTTAAGTTATTCGGGCTGGAAAGCTGCATCGTTTCACCGTTCACAATAAGTCGGATCATGCTGTACCCCTGTAATATTCGTCGTTTATGGCCTGTAGCGGTTGATAAATCGCTTGTTATTAGCTGGCGTTAATACTGGGAAAAGCACGTAAAACGGTTAAGGGCCAGATCTTTTTTAGCAGTGAGGCCAGCAGTGAAAGCCTGATAATCCGGGCTGGCATCATCTCTGTGAAAGATCTGGTTCTAACTGGTTTTTAGTGTTGAACAGTAATTTGTTTGTCATGGATTGGCAGCAGTGTCCGTCTGCTTGTGTGTCTGTAGCCTTGTTTCAGGGGCAGGCAGATTGGGATGCTCGGACCGTATAGATGAGCGTGACGGAAGATGGGAGTGTGACTCCCGCCTCTGCATAAAAATAACAGCACCCTCAGAGGAGGTGAGTATGACTTTTAACGCTAACGAATTTGATGCAAAAGAAGTAGTTGGTAACGACCGTAAGCACGTGTGGCATCACCTGAGCCAGCATAAGCCCTATGAAGAAAACGATCCGATGGTGATTGTGAAGGGTGAAGGCATGCGTGTATGGGATGCCAAAGGTAACGAATATCTGGATGCCGTATCCGGTGCTGTATGGACGGTGAACGTAGGCTATGGCCGTACCGAAATTGCTGATGCTGTTCGTGATCAACTGGTTACTATGAACTACTTTGCGCAGACCGCAGGCAATGTGCCGGCAGCTCAGTTTGCTGAAAAGCTGATCGATAAAATGCCGGGCATGAGTCGTGTTTATTACTCTAACTCCGGATCTGAAGCGAACGAGAAAGCGTTTAAAATTGTTCGTCAGATTGCAGAAAAGAAATACGGCGGCAAGAAACATAAAATTCTGTTCCGTGAGCGTGATTATCACGGCACAACTATTACGGCACTGAGTGCGACAGGCCAGTTTGAGCGTAAGAACCAGTATGGCCCCTTTACGCCGGGTTTTGTTGAGGTGCCTCATTGCTGTGAGTATCGCGCTCAGGAAGGTGCCGATCTGGAAAACTACGGTGTATGGGCAGCGGATCAGATCGAAAAAGTGATTCTGGCTGAAGGGCCGGAGACAGTAGGTGCACTCTGCCTGGAACCCATCACCGCGGGTGGTGGTGTTATCGAGCCGCCTCAGGGCTACTGGGATCGTGTCCAGGAAATCTGCAAAAAGTACGATATTCTGCTGCATATCGACGAAGTGGTTTGTGGCCTGGGCCGTACCGGTACATGGTTTGGTTATCAGCATTACGGTGTTAAGCCGGATATGGTCACTATGGCCAAAGGTGTTGCCTCCGGTTATGCGGCCATTTCCTGTACCGTAACCACCGAAGCCGTATTCGACATGTTCAAAGAGCCTGAAGATGGGCGCATGGATTACTTCCGTGATATCTCTACTTTTGGTGGTTGTACGGCGGGCCCTGCTGCGGCACTGGTTAACATGCAGATCATCGAAAATGAAAAGCTGCTGGATAACGTGGTACAGCAGGGTGAATACCTGCGCGGTCGTTTAGATCAGTTAATGGAAAAATACGACGTGATTGGTGATGTGCGTGGCAAAGGTCTGTTTGCAGGTTTTGAGCTGGTAAAAGATCGTGTCACTAAAGAGCCGGTTGATGAAAGCCTGGGTATGGCGATTGGTGCCCATTGCATGGCGAACGGTGTCATTATCGGCCGCACTAACCGCTCTTTTAAAGAGCTCAATAACACGGTCTGTCTGAGCCCGGCATTGATTGCCACTCAGGCTGATATCGACAAAATTGTTGATGCGATTGATAACGCACTGGCTGAGCTCGCGCCTAACGCATAAACGCTCTGACCGGTAACATCGGCGGGGGTATTCTCTGTGATAGTTTCACATCGGAATACCCCCGATTTTTTTTGTCTGGTCAGGCCAGTTTCAATTTTGTGGGCCGTTGTGATTTGTATATTTTGTTTTTCGTATACATAACATTGGTTTTCTTGTAAAAACAATGAGATAGGAATGTTCATTGTGTGAGTGAAAGCGCATGTGATTGTGGCCTATACTGCCTGAATGATCAGCAAATCAAAATTTCCTGTTTGAAATAGTGTTATTTATGATTTATGACGGGGCAGTGGGTGATACAAAAATCAGGGATGAATCGGTTAGCGGGGCTCGTAATACCAATAATAATAGCCAGGGGCAAAGTTAATGTTTCAGCTTTTTCATTTAACACCGGGTAAAGGCGGCAGTCTGCAGCAGCAGTTAAGAGAACAGATTGCCAGCGCCATACTGAATGGTAATGTGCCGGTTGACTCGCCACTGCCCTCCAGTCGAAAACTTGCACAGCAACTTAACGTGGCACGTAATACCGTGGTGCTGGCTTATGAGCATCTGCTGGATGATGGTTATCTGGTGGCACGTGAACGTAGTGGTTACTACGTGAACCCGGATATCCTGAATGGCCAGGTTAAGATGGCTACACCACAAGCGCCTGAAGAGGTTGGTGATTCAGCGCATGCACCGCAATGGGATACACGTTTTAAGCTACGCCCTTCCCGGCAGACAAATATTGTTAAACCGCGTGACTGGCAAAAATATACCTATCCTTTTATCTATGGTCAGTTTGACACCTCTTTGTTTCCAACCGTTAACTGGCGTGAGTGCTGCCGGGATGCGGTCAGTGGCCCGGCAATTGGTGACTGGGCGGCCGATCGGTTTGATAATGATGATCCGCTGCTGATTGAGCAAATTCGTACCCGTCTGTTGCCACGCCGGGGTGTTTGGGCGTCAGCAGATCAGATTCTGGTGACGGTGGGGGCGCAGCAGGCCTTGTATATGCTGGCTAAGTTGCTGCTGGATAAAGACAGCACCATTGGCCTGGAAAATCCGGGTTATGTGGATATTCGCAATATCGCCACCCTTAATCCCTCCCAGGTGCGTGCGATTCCGGTCGATCAGGACGGTATGCTGGTGGATGATCGTCTTAAAGGTTGTGATCTGGTTTATACAACACCGAGCCATCAGTGCCCGACAACGGTCACTATGCCCATCGAGCGCCGCTATGAATTACTGAAACGCGCCGATGAAGATGATTTTATTATTATCGAGGATGACTATGAGAGTGAAACAAACTTTAAGTCTAATCCGATACCGGCTTTAAAAAGCCTGGATAAAAATGACCGTGTGCTCTATATCGGTAGCTTGTCTAAAACACTGGCGCCAGGTTTGCGCGTGGGTTACATGGTGGGGCCAGCGGCTTTTATTCAGGAAGCCCGGGCGCTCCGGCGATTAATGGTGCGACACCCGGCGGCCAATAACCAACGTTCCGTTGCACTGTTTTTAGAGCGGGGTTATCACGACTCGTTAATAATGAACATTATGCGTAACTACCAGACACGCTGGCGGGCGATGGACGAGGCGCTAACTGAGCACTTGCCAGAATCCCATGATCAACCCTCGTTTGGCGGTTCCTGTTATTGGGTTAAAGGGCCTGAAGGCTTGAATGCCAATGAGCTGCAGGTGCGGGCGCGGGAAGAAAGTATTCTGATTGAGCCCGGGACCATCCACTTTTTGGATAATCCGCCGCCGAATAATTATTTCCGCCTGGGTTATTCCTCCATTTCTACAGACCGGATAGAGCCAGGTATCAAAAAATTGGCTGAGCTTATTCATTCGATGGCCTGATTAAGAGACTTTGTTTATCTAAAAATGCCACCTGGATCAGGTGGCATTTTTGTTTTGGATCCAATCTGCAACATATTGAATTTTAAGTAAAAATAACAATTTACTGCGCTTTTTTATCTCTGGCTCAACCCATTCCTCAAATCTGGTTCTATTGCGTTTCAGGTCACCCTCCTAATCTTCGTACTATGTTGTCTTGTAAGCGATTAAGAATTTTTATGCGCCAGCAGGATAAGTCGAACGCTGCGACCTCAATGATAAAAATAGAAAATGGGAGTAGGAATAATGTTGATCGGTGTCCCTAAAGAAATTAAAAACCACGAATACCGTATTGGTATGGTGCCTGCCAGTGTGCAGGAATTAACAAGCCACGGTCATCAGGTTGTGGTCGAAACGAATGGTGGTGCAGGCATTGGTTTCAGCGATGATGACTACCGTGCAGCCGGTGCAACGATTGCCTCTGCTGCCGAAGAAATTTTTGCCTCCGCTGACATGATTGTCAAAGTAAAAGAGCCGCAGGCGGTTGAGCGCAAAATGCTGCGCCCAGGCCAGTTGCTGTTTACTTACCTTCACCTGGCACCGGACCCTGAGCAGACCGATGACCTTCAGGCCAGCGGTGCAACCTGTATTGCCTATGAAACAGTAACGTCACCACACGGTGGCCTGCCTCTGCTGGCACCTATGTCTGAAGTAGCAGGGCGCATGTCTATTCAGGCCGGTGCGGCTTGCCTGGAAAAATCCCGTGAAGGGCGCGGTATGTTGCTTGGCGGTGTGCCAGGGGTTGAGCCTGCAAAAGTCACTATTATCGGTGGTGGTGTGGTGGGTAGCAACGCAGCTCGCATGGCGATTGGTATGGGTGCTCAGGTTGTAATTTTAGATCGTTCTGTTGATGTGCTACGTCGTTTGGTTTCTGAATTTGGTACCGCTATACAGACTGTTTACTCCAGCAAAGCCTCTTTGGAAGAACACGTATTATCTGCTGATTTAGTGATTGGTGGTGTGCTGATTCCGGGTGCTGCTGCGCCTAAGTTAGTCACTGCGGAGATGGTTTCGCGTATGAAGCCAGGTGCTGCGGTGGTGGATGTGGCGATTGACCAGGGCGGTTGTTTTGCAACGTCCCATGCCACTACCCACCAGGACCCAACCTATATTGTTGATGATGTTGTTCATTATTGTGTTGCCAATATGCCCGGTGCGGTTGCCCGCACTTCAACGCTGGCACTGAACAATGCAACGTTGCCTTACATCGTGTCTCTGGCCGATCTTGGCTGGCAGGAAGCGGTGCGCCGTGATCCGCATCTGGCCAATGGCCTGAATGTCCATGATGGCAAGATTACCAGTGAAGAAGTCGCCGTGGCATTAGGACGTGAATTTACACCTTACTCGGCTTAATTTTTTTAACAGCTCTAAGCGGTAACCCGGGTTGCCGCTAACAATAACAATACTAAGGAATTCTTATTATGGCTCGTATGACTCCTAGTGAAGCGATGGTAGAAACCCTCGTTGCCAACGGTGTAACTGACTGTTTCGGTATCATGGGTTCTGCATTTATGGATGCAATGGATATTTTCACGCCTGCTGGCATCCGTCTGATTCCGGTTGTACATGAGCAGGGCGGCGGCCATATGGCTGACGGTTACTCACGCGTATCCGGTCGTCATGGTGTTTGTATCGCTCAGAATGGCCCGGGTATCACCAACTTTGTAACGGCTATTGCGGCCGCTTACTGGGCGCATTCTCCTGTTGTTTGTATTACACCGGAAACAGGCACTAATACTCAGTGGCTGGGTGGTTTCCAGGAAGCACAACAGCTGCCGTTCTTTGAAACAATCACTAAGTATCAGGTGACTGTTACCAACAATAGCCGTATGGCTGAATACACCGCGCGTTGTTTCGACCGCGCTATGCTGGAAAACGGCCCGACTCAGCTGAACATCCCACGTGACTTGTTCTACGGTGATATTGATTGTGAAATCCCTGCGCCAATTCGCATCGAACGTGCTGCGGGCGGTGAAGAATCCCTGAAAGCAGCGGCTGAATTGCTGGCGAATGCTGAGTTCCCGGTAATGATTTCCGGTGGTGGTGTTGTATTGGGTGATGCTTACGAAGAAACAATCGCATTGTCTGAACTGCTGGGTCTGCCTGTTGTAAATAGCTACCTGCATAATGACTCTTTCCCTGCCTCTCACCCTAACTGGTGTGGTCCTCTGGGTTACCAGGGTTCTAAAGCAGGCATGAAGCTGCTGGCGCAGGCCGATGTTGTACTGGCACTGGGTACCCGTCTGGGGCCTTTTGGTACTTTGCCTCAGCACGGTCTGGATTACTGGCCAAAAGATGCAAAAATCATTCAGGTTGATTGCAACGCTAAGATGCTGGGTCTGGTTAAGAAAGTTGATGTGGGTATCTGCGGCGATGCAAAAGCAGCCGCTAAAGCACTGATGGCACTGATGGCAGACAAAGCACCTAAGTGTCTGGAAAACCGCGAAGCGCGTGCTGAGAAAATCGCAGCTGAGAAAGCGGCCTGGGAAGCGGAGCTGGACGAGTGGATCCACGAGCGCGACGATTACTCCATGGAGATGATCGAAGAGCAGTCCGGTGAAGACGGTAACTACCTGCACCCACGTCAGGTTCTGCGTGAGCTGGAAAAAGCCATGCCTGCAGACGTGATGGTGTCTACCGATATCGGTAACATTAACTCTGTTTCCAACAGCTACCTGCGTTTTGACCGTCCGCGTTCCTTCTTCGCAGCGATGTCCTTCGGTAACTGTGGTTACGCACTGCCAACAATGATTGGTGCAAAAGTTGCGGCGCCAGAGCGTCCGGGGATCTCCTACGCGGGTGATGGCGCATGGGGCATGTCCATGATGGAAATTATGACCTGTGTCCGTGAAGACATCCCGGTAACGTCTATTGTATTCCACAACCGTCAGTGGGGCGCAGAGAAGAAGAACCAGGTTGATTTCTACAACCGTCGCTTCGTAGC
>JBMYOX010000052.1:0-25514 GCA_049599735.1 Pontibacterium sp.
CAAGGCATATAAAATATGCTGCTTAGTAAATGTAAATAACCGCCGGGTTAATAGCTATTCAGATGCGCCACGCATGGGATCTTGGTTTAAACCCTATTCACGATATGATCGATACTCTTGAAGCAAAAGGGATTATGATCATTACCACTGATGTGGAAACGAATAAAAAGTTTGATGGTTTAGCGGGGAAGATTGGTAGTACGCCAGTCGTCGTGATCTCTACCGCTCAAAGTGGAGACCGCCAGCGCTTTACGTTGGCACATGAGCTAGGTCACTTAGTCGTAAATGGTCGCTTGGTTGAAGGTATTGATGAAGAAAAGGTTTGTAACGCCTTTGCTGGTGCATTTCTTCTACCAGCCCAAACGCTTATTGAACACCTGGGTGAAAAACGCCGCCATATTGAACCGCGTGAATTATTTATGCTTAAGCACGAATACGGCATTAGCATGTTGGCAGCACTGTTTCGAGCTGGGCAATGTGGAATAATTACGCCAGCGACGCAGAAAAACTTGTTTATGCTGTTTAGTAAAAAGGGTTGGCGTACACAAGAGCCTGGAAAAGCTTACCCTCATGAATCGACTTATTTACATAAGCAGTTGGTTTACCGTGCTTTAGGTGAGGAGTACATAGGGGAATTAAAAGCCGCTGAGTTACTAGGCATGTCTGTCTCTAGCTTTCATAAAGAACGTAAATTAGAGCGATAGTGTGGGACATTACAGGTGTGGAGTCGCTAAAAATGGAAAAATCACTTGTCAATTATCACCTGATGATAAGATGCTATTCAATATGTGTATTCATACAGTGTAGGTTTGAATAATTGTGGCAGAAGAGATAAGACAAAAGCGTTGCGTGATAGGAATTCGTGGTCAACTACCAGATCCAGATTATTCGGTAGACATCTGGTTTGACTCACTTAAATCAGTTGCTAATGTGCTATCGAAAGAAAACCAACACTTATTAAAAGTAATCGCGGAACAACAACCTCAGTCAGTGACAGAACTAGCCATCTTAACTGGACGCGCTGTAAGTAATGTATCGAGAACACTGAAAACTTTAGGAAAATACAACCTAGTTGAAATGCAGAGTATGAATAAAATGCTTTGTCCCAAAGCCGTCTATCAAGAATTTTTAGTAGTAGTGAATAATGAAGAATAACCATAAAGAATATAAACCACGTACAATTTCACTTTTCTCTGGCTGTGGAGGCTTAGATTTGGGCTTTCATCAAGCTGGTTATGATATTGTTTTTGCTAACGATATCGAGAAGAGAGTGGCAGATACTTATAAGTTTAATCTTGGTGATATATTAATTAGAGATATTACTCAAGTGGATATTGACGAGGAAATACCTGAAAATATTGACGTAGTTTTAGCTGGTATACCATGTCAACCTTTCTCAAATGCTGGCAACAGAAAAAGCATGGATGATCACCGAGGAGGTTTGTTTGAAAGTGTTATGTCTATTGTGGATAAGAAAAAACCAAAAGTTGTTCTTTTTGAGAATGTACGAGGGTTTATTTCATCAAAAGATGATCAAGGAATTCCAATGCCAAAGCGTATTGAAAATGAATTGATGGAGCATGGTTATAAAACCTTTTGGAAATTGCTGAAGGCATCTGACTATGAGGTTCCCCAGAACAGGTATAGGGTTGTAATCATTGGACTAAGAAATGATATTGATATTGATTACAAATTTCCGGAAGTGATAGCCGGACAGGACTTAAGTGTCAAAACTGTAATTGATGGTAGTATTTTAGGTGATGAACAGCATGAGGTATGGGCTTTATCTCCACAATCCCAATTATTGTCCTCTTACATCCCTCCCGGTGGTTCTTGGAAAAATATACCGGATGAAGTTTTACCTGAGCGGTTAGTAAAGATTCGTAGTGATATGAAAAAATACAGATCCCCTAACTTTTATCGAAAATTTAACCTTGATGAAGTTATGGGAACCATTACAGCAGCCGCGACACCAGAGAACTCTGGAATTTTACACCCTCTAGAAAATAGACGCTATTCAGTACGTGAAATTGCAAGGTTTCAGTCATTTCCAGATGAATTTAAATTTATAGGAGATAGCATCCCGAGCAAATATAAAATGATTGGTAATGCAGTACCTCCAAGGCTTGCTTATCACATAGCAAGTAGCTTATTGGATCAAGTGTTTCATAAGGATATGCAATGAGTTTATATTTGTCTGAAGACTTACTAAGGTTGGCACTCAAGGGATTAAGGGAATTAAGTCCCGGTACTGAGGTTAGGCAAGGGGCTACTCAGGACGTTAGTGCCATAAGGCATTGCTTAGCCTTAGATAAGCTATTGAAAAAACACTCGTTACGTAGTGCTAAGTTACAACACAAGTCAGATCCATATCTTCAAGAATTTATTCTGAATGTTGGTGAAGTAGTATCCGTTGGGGAAAAAGGGAATTATACCCCCAACTTAATTAACGATATAAAGTCCAAGTCTGATTTTGGCGTTGGAAGTAACTTAATCAGTGCAGGTGTGGCGACACACTCAATTCAGTCACCACAGAACTACCCAAAGAAAGCTGGTAAGGGTTTGATTTCAATAGATAAATATGATTTCTCATTATTGGATGGTTATGTCGATAGATTGAAGGATAAATATAGTTTTGAGAAATTAGGCTTTTCTTTTTTGATTTGGCTTAATAGATTCGAAGATTTTGAAGAGTCAGATAAAAATCCGTTAAACCTTTTTGAAAAACTAAAAAAAACGGTGAAAGATAAATATTCTGATAACCTTGCTGATTTAATCATTTACTCTACACAAGAACGCTTTGAACGTCATGTTAAACAATTATCTGAGCTGTTATCTGACAGGAAACCTGACTTGTTAAGTCTGTTTGAAACCTCTAATAATAACGATGAGGTTTTCGGCACGGGGGGAGATTCTGAAGTTACATTGCTATCAAAACCATTTCTTTTATTCGCAGGTATCTCAGGCACAGGTAAAACTCGTTTTGTCCGTGAGCAAGCTAAATTAACAGGCTCGATAGACGATACTTATTGCCTTACTTCTGTCCGCCCTGATTGGCATGAACCATCAGATTTACTAGGCTATACATCAAGACTTAGCGGTAATGCCGAGTACATAGTTACCGATGTACTTAAGTTTATAGTAAAGGCATGGATTGCGATAAAAGAAGCTGGAATCACCCTTAAAGGTAAAGAAGCTGTTGGTGAGCATAATCAACAGCAACAAGTAAAACCTCACTGGCTTTGTTTGGATGAAATGAACTTGGCACCTGTCGAGCAATACTTCGCAGATTACCTATCCGTGCTAGAAACCAGAGAATGGTCTTGGCAAGGAAACGATTTTACTTATCAATGCGATCCTCTATTAAAAGCCAATGTCTTTGGTGCTGTAGATAAAGGTAAACTGAAAAGCGAATTGGGACTGGATGATCACGATGAGCTGTGGAGCTATTTTGTTGCTAATGGTATTGGCATTCCGTTTAACTTAATTGTTGCGGGTACGGTCAATATGGATGAAACCACGCATGGCTTTTCTCGAAAAGTTATCGACCGAGCATTAACTTTTGATTTTGGTGAGTTCTTTCCTAATGATTTCGATGCCTTTTTTGATGCAACCTCAGAACCTAAAGCGCTTAGCTACCCAGTGCTTACTGATGGACGAAACAAGATTGAACTAAGCAGTACTTTTGATAAAGATGGCACTTTGTCTATCGCTTTCCTAAAGCTAGTCAATGATATTTTGGAAAACACCTCATTTAAGCTTGCTTACCGAGCTTTAAATGAATTGCTTCTAGCTGTAATTACACAAAAACCCAACAATGAAATCGAGCTTCAATCTGTTTGGGATGACTTTTTAATGTGCAAGGTGCTACCTCGAATAGAAGGTGACATTGATAAGCTCACGAAAGGTGATAGCAACAACTCAATATTAGAGCAGCTTAGCGCATTACTTGGTGAACAGTTGAATGAAATTTGGCTTACAAAATCTCGCCAAGATCTGTTTCGTAAATCGCTTGAAGATGGCCTTCTAATAACAATAGATTGTCGAAGCAAGGCAAAAATTGAGTGGATGAGCGACCAATTGAAGAATGGTTTTACAAGTTTTTGGCCATAAAAGGTGCTAGGCATGCAAACTTTGATTTGTATAGAAACACTTGAGTGGGAATTAACTATAAGTAGCCAGCACCTTGAGGCAAGGCAAAGTACTTATTTCAATATGCTTAGCCAAAGAGGAGTACGGGCACCTCTTAGTAAATTGCAAGTTCGGCCTGCAATCAGTCCAGAAAACATAACCATCTGTGACCAAAAGAGTGTGCTGATTGATGACTCTCCTTTGTCTGAGGTAACTCTTCCGGCCCCGTTATTTTTTGAAAATGCTCAATATCAATTTGAGTGGGTATTTTTGCAAGAAGGCATTGAACAGGCTTTTATCACTCACGCTCTTCAAGGGGTTGCTGATGCTTTTCGGTTTACAGCTAAACGCAAACATAGTGCAGCCAGCCTAATTGGTACAATTAATACAGGTAATGATATTGGCCAATTTGCGTTACCTCTTACTTATTGCATTAAAGGCAAGGAAAAGCAATTTAAGCTGACCTTAGAAGTCTTGCCAACGAAGATGCAGCTGCACAACGACTTACCTGCTATGTATCGCCGGATCGATGAGACTTTTCCATTATGGCGGTTCAGTTTGGCGGAGAAGACCGAGCAAAGCTCAGATAAGAGTCAACACCGTGGTAACTTCCCACTATTGTGGTTAGCGCAGTTTAAGGCGTTGAGAACATCACTTGAGGAAGGATTGAAAGTTATCGCAAACTCACCACATAATCGATTACAGAAAAAAAGCGTTAATATTAGAGCAGATCGACTCAAAGGCCGTTTATCAAATCGATTAGCTGAGCGAGTAAAAGAGAATATTGCCAATAAAATATCTGACAAGCGATATCAACAACAAAAACAGCACCTCAGTGTAGATACGCCAGAAAATAGATACATCAAGATGGTCGTCGTTCAATGTAAGCAGCAGTTAGAAAGAATGTCCCAGAAGCTCGAGGCTAATAACAACAAAGGTGAGACAACGTACGCCCGTCTATCGGAGCACTTCTTGAATGAATTGAAAGAGTGGCAACAGCCATTGATAAAAATGGAAAAGTATAGCTTTTTAAATGAGGTGGGAGACTTTTCTGGACAACATCGTGAGTCTTTGGTTTTGCAGCAAAAAACAGGCTACAGTGCAGTTTACAAGGTGTGGCAAGAACTAAAATACTACTTGGATATTTTTGCTAGGCACTCAACAGTGTCAATGAAGTCTGTCGCGGAAACGTATGAAGTATGGTGCTTTTTAGAAATACGAACCATTTTATTAGAAGTGCTTGGCTTTCAAGAAAAAGAACACCAAAAAACAAAGCTAAAGCTTAATGACTATTTTGAATTACAACTTAAAGATGGTTTAACTGGCGCAGGGGCATTTACATTCGAACGAGCCGATGGGCTTAGGGCAAAGTTAGCCCATGAACCGGTCTTTCGTCGAGCTGGTCAACATATTCGGTCGTTTGGTGTGACACAAAAACCCGATATCTTGTTAGAAGTTACTTTCCCAGATGGTAAGACGTGCATTTGGTTGTTTGATGCCAAATACCGCATAAAGACCCAAAACAATCGATATGACGTAGATGATATTGACTGTAACGACTACGTGCCCGACGATGCGATTAATCAGATGCACCGGTATAGAGATGCCTTAATTCGAGTTGATGAACAAAAAGAGTCCAGAAGCAAAAGTCGTCCAGTTTTTGGTGCCTTTGCTTTATACCCAGGCTTTTATGACCAAGGCAGTGATGAAAACCCATACCAATCGATGATAGCTGAAGTCGGGATTGGTGCCTTTGCTTTGCTGCCTAGCGCAAATGGCAATAAGAACTCCTGGCTCCAAGCCTTTTTACTGCATCAGCTAGGTACGGGTATCAGCGCTTACACTACTGAATCGATACGTGATGATCTTTATGTTAATGAGCCAGCACGTATTCCATACTCAGGAATGCAGCAAGTGCTTCACCATGATCTTGTGTTGATATCGAAGCTTGGCGAAAGTCGTGAGCAAGACTATATCGATAACTTTAACAGTGGATTAGCAGAGTGGTTTCATATTCCAGTTTCTGTCTTTGATCAGAAATTCGGAAAACATATTGTTCAAGAATTGAGATACTTAGCGGTGATGACCAATTGTGCAAGTTCGCTTGAAATCACAATGGTTTATAGAATTAAAAAGGTAGTGCAGTCACAGCGTGATGATATTACTCCTGAGCAAGCGGGTATTAAGGTCTCTAAAGTTGGGGGAGACAAATACTGGTTACTTGAACTTGGTGAAGCTATTGTACTCGACCAAGTGATCCAGTGTGATCCTATTGCTGGATTTAGACAGTCATTAAAGTTGGCTAAATTAGATGACATGCAAATTGCTAATAGTTTCCGTGAAATTGTGCCTATTTATGAACGCAGTTATCGCTAGTATTTCGCACAAGCCTCATGTTGATAGACATACTTAGGCTGAGCATAATTGAAAAAGAAGCTAGATTGATGACAGTAGTGCTGTAGCTAACTTACTTAAAGCCTCTCTCCGCTCTTCCAAATAATCATTTTGATTATAGATACCTTCAACACCCTTTAGCTTGTGATTCAAACACCTCTCGGCGACTTCGCCGGGAGTGCCTTGTTTTGCCAATAGTGTACGACAGGTACGCCGCAAGTCATGCACGGTAAAGTGAGGCATATCCCCCATCAAATTAGGCGGTTGCTTCTTCTTGCCCGCCTCATGGCCAAATAGCTTGGTAATAGCTCTATTAAGCGTGTCAGGCCCCATGTGAGGGCTTTTGCTAGCTCTTCTGCTAGGAAATACATACTCAGAGCCAAAGCCCCTTATTTTCAACTCTTCAAGCCACTTCAACACTTCTGGTGCTAGCGGGATAGTAAAGCCAACATTAGTTTTACTGCGCTCCGCTGGTAAATGCCACAAGCCTTCATCTAAGTTAAATTCGTCCCATCTCGCTTCACACAATTCAGATTTACGAACTCCCAAACAAACCAGTAATGCGCAGGCCAGGTAATTGTCACGACTAAAGCTGGTGCTGTTTTCTCTCGCAATGCGGAAAAACTCCGCTAACTCTTCATTCTCTAGGACTCGATCTTTGCTTTGCTCAATGCCGCCAGCGTCCCTCACAGTAAACGCAGAAGCAGGGTTACTGCTAAGAAGGTCAAGCTTAATGCCATGATTAAAAAGTTGCTTACAGTAGCCTAGAGCGTCATTGGCAATGGTTGGGCGGCCAGAGTCATTAATTGCTGTGATCGTTGTGCGAATATCACGGGCGGTCATTTGATCGAGTGGGACTTCACCAATATGAGGTGCAATATCTTTGGTGTAAATACGTTTAGGTATATTCGGGTGTTTAAGGCGTTTAACTAATGTAGGGTACCAATCTTCAAACAAGTCGTTAACGGTCTTAATGCTTTCTTGTTCTGCGCGTTTACGTTGTAAGAGGGGATCAAAGCCTTCACGGACTTGCTTCATTTTAGTGGCGGCTTCTAGGCGGGCGTTAGCTAAAGAGAGATCTCTAACCTTTCCCAGCGTCATTTCACGGCGCTTTTTATTAGAGGTAAAGCGCAGCATCCAGCTTGCGGTACCTGATGCCGGAACCACTAGGTATAAGCCCTCACCATCAGCATGGCGCTGTGTTTTCTCGCCACCAGCTTTAATGAGTGTTTCTACTTTCCTAACATTCAACTTACCCATAACCCACCTCTAACCGTGCATGATCTCGGTGAGAACTAATTACCCACCACTTATCTTTGTGGTAAGTCTATCATACCCACCACATTAACCACCAGTTGGTGGTGGTTAATGGCATATTAAAGAATACGGTGGTGGAAAAACATTTAAGGTAAATTGTTGTATTTTAATTGTTTGAATGCAATAACATACAATCGTGACCATTATTCAATGTTCTGGATCTGCTCTCTCATCTGCTCAATCAGTACTTTTAATTCCACGGCATTTTGTGTGGTTTCCGCGACAATCGATTTTGACGACAGGGTGTTGGCTTCGCGGTTAAGTTCCTGCATCAGGAAGTCCAGGCGGCGGCCAATCGGGCCTTTTTGTTTTAATACACGGCGCACTTCCTGTACGTGGGTATTAAGGCGGTCCATTTCTTCATCGACATCGGCTTTCTGTGCCAGCAGTACCATTTCCTGTTCGAGGCGGCCTTCGTCGAGCTCGTCTTTTAACTCGTCCAGACGAGCGCGCAGGTTGTCACGCTGGGCCTGTAAGATCTGCGGTAACTTGGCCCGCACTTCGATCACAATACCGGCAATGGCGGCCAGACGCTGTTCAATCAGGTTATTCAGTTCAATTCCTTCACGCCCACGACCAGCGATCAAATCATCCAGTGCAACCGCAAAGAGCTTCAGGGCCTCGGCCTTGACCTGATCCATATCGGTTTTGGCATCCTGCAGCACACCGGGCCAGCGCAGTACATCCAGCGGATTCAGGGGCTGTGTATTACCCGACAGGGAGAGTGCAGAGATCTGGTCGGCAGCAGCGATCAACTCTTTGGCGAACTCATTGTTAACGGTTAGCTGCTGCGTTTGAGCTTCCGGATGGAAGCGTAAAGTACACTCAACCTTGCCGCGGCTCAGTTTTTTACGTAGCTGCTCACGCAGGGAACCTTCCAGATCACGCAGACTTTCAGGCAGGCGCAGATGTGGCTCCAGATAGCGGTGATTAACAGAGCGAACTTCCCAAACCAGTGAACCCCAGGAATACTCAGCTTCCTGTCGGGCAAATGCAGTCATACTACGTGTCATATGATTCTTTCTCGATTAAAATGCAGTCTTTCCACATTCTAACAGTCAAGCGTGCGCGGCTGCTACGCACCGCGCACGGAAACCAGCGACGGTAGTTAAATAAGTATGAGCTCCAGTATTTCAGATCAGCTGCAAGACCTCGGATTAAAAAAACTGCGCCCCAGCGGTCGCCAGCCCGACCAGATGCGCCAGGTGAAAATCACCCGTAACTTCACCTGCCATGCAGAAGGTTCTGTTCTGGTTGAGTTTGGAAATACTAAGGTGATCTGTACGGCCTCAGTCGAACGGGGTGTGCCCCGCTTCCTGCGCGGCAGTGGCACCGGCTGGGTAACGGCCGAATACGGCATGCTGCCCCGTGCAACAGATTCCCGCACGGGCCGTGAAGCCGCACGAGGCAAACAAAGCGGTCGTACCGTTGAGATTCAGCGCCTGATAGGCCGCAGCCTGCGTGCAGCCCTGAACCTGAAAAAGCTGGGCGAAAATACCATTACCATCGACTGTGATGTGATTCAGGCCGATGGCGGTACACGTACAGCTTCTATTACCGGTGCGTATGTGGCCCTGGTGGATGCTATTAACGTGCTGAAACAGGATAAAAACGGTGCCATGAAAGGCAACCCGCTCAAACATGAGCTGGCAGCGGTCTCTGTTGGTATTTACGAAGGTGAAGCGGTACTGGATCTGGATTACGCGGAAGATTCCAAAGCAGAAACAGATATGAACGTAGTGATGACCGGCACCGGCGGTTTTATCGAAGTTCAGGGCACTGCCGAAGGCGCACCTTATTCGCAGGATGAACTGAACGCCATGCTGAGTCTGGCACAAAAAGGCATCAGCGAGCTGGTGCAGCAGCAAAAAGCCGCACTGGCGCAGTAAAGCTAAGCATCGACCCTAAAAAAGGGGAGCCTGTCAGCTCCCCTTTTTAGTATTTCAGATTATTGCCTCAGAGTGACATCAAAGGTCACAAGCGTAATCAATAATCAGCGGCGCATGCTCACTGAACATACTGTCTTTGTAGATACGCGCACTTTTTACGGTTTTGCGCAGGTTTGCTGTTGCGATCTGATAATCCAGACGGGCACCTTCGTTTAAGGCACGGGCGCGGTTATATTCCGGCCACCAGGTATACTGACGCTCAGCATTATTCACTTCGCGGAATGCATCCACGTAGCCCATCTCACCCATAATTTCTTCCATCCATTCCCGCTCCTGAGGCAGGAAGCCGGATACCGTCTGGTTCACATACCAGTTACTCAGATCGATGGCTTTATGCGCAACGCTATAAGTGCCACAGAAAATAAAATCCCGACGTTTACGCAGGGTTTTTTTCATATGACCCAGAAAATGCTGCATATACTCTTCTTTCAGCAGCTGAGCTTCCGGATTTGCCAGGCCGGAGGGGATGCTCAGGGACGACACGCTGATTTTATCAAAATCGGCCTGAATAAAACGACCATGGAAATCGCACAGCTCAAAACCCATACCCGTCATAATCGCCTTAGGTACATAACGGGTATAAATGGCAACACCGCTGTAGCCATCTTCAAAAGCATCAAAAAAATAAGGGTAATAGCCTTCAGGATGATACCGCTCAGCATCGAGCTGGTACTCCTTAGCTCTCAGATCCTGCAGACAAATGACGTCAGCATTCTGCTGAACCATCCAGTCAAAAAAACCATTATCCGCAGCCTGTTCAATACCCTGAGTATTGAATGTGATAACACGCATAAATTAAGGATTCCCGTACGATCGGCGCGTATTTAAAAATAAAAAAGTAAAGGCGAATTGTATAGTTAAGTCAAAGAAAATGAAATTTTCTTAAGAATATTGTCAACATAAGGCAATTTAATCACCATCTTTTGATTGCTGCACTGCACAAAATAACATATCCGGATCTGTCCCGCACGCTTAAACAGGACTCTTCCGTAATCCGACAACCTGTGAATGGAGTGGAAGCCGAAGCACTGGTAAAATACGCCTTTTATCTGAGTTTATCTTTGCCGGAGAAAGTGATGCAGGACTATCAGCGCGAGTTTATCAAATTTGCCATTGAACAAAATGTACTGCGTTTCGGGCAGTTCACCCTGAAGTCCGGACGTATCAGTCCTTACTTTTTTAATGCCGGTCTGTTTAACAGCGGCTCGGCACTGGCCAAACTGGGGCGCTTTTACGCTGCGGCCATTGAACAGGCTGCAGTGCCTTTTGATGTGCTGCTGGGCCCTGCCTATAAAGGCATTCCACTGGCGGCAACCACTGCAGTCGCGCTGGCAGACCATCACAACCGCGATGTGCCTTATGTTTTTAACCGCAAAGAAGCCAAAACACACGGTGAAGGTGGCAACCTGGTCGGCGCACCTCTGGAAGGCGGTGTGATGATTATTGATGATGTAATCACCGCAGGCACGGCCATTCGCGAAGTAATGGCGATTATTGAGCAGGCAGGCGCCAAGCCCGCTGCAACGGTGATTGCCTTAAACCGCCAGGAAAAAGGTCAGGGCGAGCTATCGGCCATACAGGAAGTTGAACGTGATTACGGCATGCCAGTCATCAGCATTGTCAGCCTGAATGATCTGATCACCTACCTGGAAGAACAAGGTGATAAACAGGATGAAGTCGCCGCTATCCGGGCTTACCGTGAACAGTACGGCATCTGAGCCGTCTAAGGCCTGATCGCCCGTACCTTTATACGGCGTGATGCCGACTCCAGCGATGTGGTGGTTCCACCGCATCGCCCTACCGACTCAATCGTCACATAGTCCACGCCATTAATGGAGGTCACGTTGCAGCTAACGACTGACCGACAACCCTTAATACCGGTTGCATTGTAGGTTGTTGTTGCGGTTGCAGTGTTTGCAGCGGCACAGCCCCCCACAAACTGGGGATGGATCAGTTTATTCAGCTCCAGCTGTATACCACTTTCTGCAGCCTGCATGGCCCGGGTCGCCTGGAAACTCTGCACTGTATGCCGCTGCCCTATCTCAATAAAAGATGCCATACCTGCCGCCAGCAATGCTCCTACGGTAATCAGGAAAATAGCTGAAATTAAGCCAAGACCGGCCTGGGATTGGCGTGTTATTTTATCAGGGCGCATTTCTCACCTGTACCACATGCTGAATACGCACACTCTCACCCTGCTCTTCAACCTCCAGATCAAAAAGCACCAGCGCATTACGTTGCAAACTGGTATCCACATACGCAAAAGCAGGGTCTGCAAAAGGTGCATTGCTACTGATACCATCGGCCAGCAGTGCCCGCCCTGGCTCAGTTTCCCCTAAATTACCCGAAGCAGGCAGCGGCTGCTGGGTAAAAAAAACGCCGCCCGTTGCCCGGTAGCCGCTGTATCGATAAAGATCGCCCGAACCGGTCAGTAAACAGTAACTTACCGGAGAGCCAACAATAAAAAAACGTCCGGTGGGTGATTCGGTCGGAAAGCGATGACTACTTGCCAGGGTGACTGTAATGATCGTGCTGTTTGACTGGTCAGCGATAAACTGCGCAGGGTCATCCAGCGGTGTCACAATAGAGTTCGAATCCAGATCATAAACCGGATTGTAAGTATGCGTTTCATCCGACACATTGGAGGAGATGGGGTAAACCGCAACATATAAGGGGTCACCGGTACTCCAGCTTGTAATAGCACCCGCACCCAAAGGAATGGCATTAAAGCTGGTAGCGGTGCTGGCCACCGGTAAGTTCTGGTAAATCGAAGCCCCAAAAGTAGGAATAAACTCGATACAACTGGCATTAGCATCACTGCGAATGCGAACCGAGTTAGGCAGGGCATTACGCACTTCACGGCCAATGCGCTCCACCGCCAGCTGAGTGACATCCGCCATGTTCTGTCGGCGTGACAGGTCCGCATAACCACCCGCCATATTGGCAATAAACTGGACAGAAGCCACAGACATAATACTCATCAGCACAATGACCACAACCAGCTCAACCAACGTAAAACCCGCCTGCGCCCGCATCAGTAATTCCCTTTATAAGCACTGAAACGAACGGGCGACTGCCCCGGCGGCGTTACCGTCACCTGCACACGCTTAACCATATTCGCGGTAGCCACCAGCGATGTATCATAAGACACAACCACCGTTACACGGTAAGCCCCATACGGATTAACATTGCCTGTGTAGAGAGCATCCAGCAGCACCATAGGTGCTTCATCCAGATTATGGTAATCATCCACATCATCAAACGCATTGCGCGACTCACCATCCACAGTGCCAAACGCCGATGCGGCACTGCAGGCAGGCATAGCCACACCCTGAAACAGACCACTGCCACAGGGAAAGCTGCCATCGACAGAGGACTGTTCATCAAAACGCTTGGTCAGAATTTCTTCTAAGTAGGTCTGCCCGATATAAGCTGTTTTTGCCTGCCAGGTCGCATCAGCGCTGTGTTGTGCAGAAAGACTCCAGCCATAAATAATGGCCAGCAGCGCGATGGACACCAGCGAGAGGGTAATGACCAGCTCAACAAGGGTAAAACCGGCGTTAGCGGCAGCTGCCTTCATACGCATAACCCGTGGGTGAAACACATAACAAGCGCCCCGTCATGGTTAACTGCAGGCTACTGCGAATTGAGCCGGGGGTGCCTGTACCTGCCTGAGTAAAATTACCCAGCCGGTCAAATCTCAGGGTTAAGGCCTGCCCGGTGGACAGGGAGCCCGACAGCACAGAACTGTCCGATAAGGTTACGCTATAAGCGACCGGCAAGGTCGACTCTAGATCGTTTCCCAGTTGTTCACTGCCATCCAGACGGATTGCGTAATGCCACAAAGCCGTACCGGTATGGCTCAGCTGCCACTCAACCACAGACGCATGCTGGGAAAGTGCGGTGCGCTGCGCCAGACGCAGTGATGTTTGCAGGCTATCCTGAAAAATCCGGTCCTGATAGACATCGGTCCGGGACATACGCGAAAAGGCCACTGCACTCAGGATGCCCAGAAGCACCAGCACAGCGACCAGTTCAACAAGGGTAAAACCACGCTGACAGGTAGCAAACCTGTGCATCGCTTTACACAAAATACACCTGCTTACTTAAGGAGTAGCAATCGCCACCAGGCCACTGGCTGGCGTATAAGTAATCTTGTAAGTATTTTTCTTATTATAGGTATAGGTACAAACGTCTGTATCTTCAGTAACCAGATAATCAGAACCTGCTGCAGTGGCTGCCGAAGGTGAGCCTGCCTGCAAAATCGCATTCCAAATTTTTACACAGCTGCTGGATACGACCGTTGCATCGCCCTGCGGATAGCCATCAGCGTTCACATAAATGGTCTGCCCGTCAAAGGAAATGTTTTCGCTAGCCGCACTTTCCACTACAGACTGAGCTTTAACCAGTGAAACACCTGACTTAAAGGCACCGCCGGTGCCACTGACGGATGCCTGATGGGCATCGTCGGTCACGTTAAGAAAACGTGGCAGTGCAACGGCAGCCAGAATACCGAGCAATGCAATAACAACGACCAGTTCAACAATTGTAAAACCTGCTTGTTTTTTCATGAGTTTCTCCAATACACCTTTAAAAGTATTTTAAAAATGCCTCAGGTTAAAAAGGCATGTTTCTGTCCATCAAAAATCATTTATAGTCCACAGATCAATTCCGGGGCCATCTGAACTACCTTTCCAGGCATTTCGCAGAGTTACAGGTTCCGCACTACAGCCCCGTAACAAGACAGTCGTTTCTGCTGCCGCACTGTCAATCATCCGTTCATGGCGGTGCTCAGCTCCCAAAGTGGCAAAAATACACCGAGAGCCAATACCAGCACCATGCCACCAATCGCAATAATCAGAATGGGCTCTATCGCCGTGGCCAGATTTTTAAGGTCGTAGTTCACTTCCTCTTCATAAAAATCAGCCGCTTCCGCGAGCATATGGTCCACCTGACCGGTTTCCTCGCCCACTGCCAGCATTTGCATTACCAGCGGACTAAACATTTCTGTACGGGCTGCCGCCTGAGAAAAAGACTCCCCGCGCTCGATGCCTTTACGCATACCGGCAATTTTCTCACCAATATAACGGTTTCCGACCGCACGGGATACCACGACCAGCCCCTGCTCAATAGGTACACCCGCCTTAAGGATAATGCTGAAAGTCCGGGTAAAACGCCCTAATATTACACGGTAAAATATGTTGCCCACTAACGGAAACTTCAGTTTAATCCGATCCCAGTTCACTTCCCCCGCATCACTGCTTACCCAGCGCCGGAACACAACAACCGATAACACCAGAAGCGCCAGTAACAGGTACCACCAGTCCACCATAAAATCAGATACACCGATCAGTACTTTGGTTTGCCAGGGCACTGCACCACCCAGGCTGGCAAAAACCGATTTAAACGCCGGGATTACAAAGATATTAATAATCGTCATCGCAACCCCGATCGCAAAAATCACAAACATCGGGTAGCGTGTGGCCTGCTTAACATTTTTTACGGTATTGCGTTCCAGCTCAAGATAAGCCGCCATTTGTGCAAAAGCTTCGTCCAGGCGTCCGGTATTTTCACCTACATGGATAATACTGATGTACAGATCAGTAAATATCTTAGGATGTTTTCGCATGGCCGATGACAGAGTATTACCTTTATCCAGATCATCCGACAGGCTGTTTACCGATTCCTGCAATAAAGGATTGCGCAGACTGCCCGCCAGCCCCCGCATCGACCGGGTTAAAGGCACACCCGCTTTCGTCAGGCTGTACATCTGGCGACTGAACATAATCAGTTCGTCAATCGTTACTTTTTCAAGAAAACGCAGCCGTATATGTCCGGACGGCATATCACTTTCTTTTTTAGCCTGCGGTGCCACTTCAATCTGTACCGGCGTAATGCCGTCTGCCAGGAGCTGTGAAGCGGCCTGACTGCGCCCCTCAGCGTCCACCCGCCCGGTCACTTTTTTACCGTCAGGGTTGCGGCCTTCATAAACAAATTGAGCCATGCCTGTTTACTCCAGCTCCAGCCTGATCGAACCCGAACCAGGCTGCTGAGGACGCCCGGAATCCGGTGCAAAAGCAGCCCCGGCCTCCACGCCTGACAGCGCCGTTTCATCCATCTGTTCGGTAACCCTGAATACTTCCTCTAAAGTCGTCACCCCCCGGGCAGCCAGCTCCAGCGCACTGTATACCAGCGGCTTGTAATCAGGATCCGTCTCAGCGGCGGCCGTAAAAGCACCATTGTCGTTACGGCGCAATGCATCGGTCATAGGCCCGTTTAGCTCAAGCAGTTCAAAAATACCAATCCGGCCTTTGTAGCCATCATTATTACAGTAAGTACAGCCCCGCCCCTTTTTCAGCTCACCTTTTTGCAGCCCCAGTTTAGGTAAACGGGCAGCTAACCAGGCATTTTCCTGAGGAGTCGGGCGGTATTCCCGTGCACAGTTGGTACAGACTTTACGCACCAGTCGCTGTGCCAGAATGGCACGGATAGCAGAAGCCGCAAGATAACCTTCCACCCCGATATCAACCAGGCGCATTGCACTGGAAACCGCATCATTGGTATGCAATGTCGATAATACAAAGTGGCCGGTCATCGCAGCACGTAATGAGATTTCAGCCGTTTCCCGATCACGAATCTCACCCAGCAAAAGAATATCCGGATCCTGACGCAGACAGGCGCGTAATACGCTGGCAAATGTCAGACCAATTTCCGGTTTCACCTGGACCTGGTTTACCCTGGGCAGGCGGTATTCAACCGGGTCTTCAACGGTAATGATTTTTTTATCGTAACTGTTCAGCTCGTTAAGGGCACCATAAAGGGTGGTGGTTTTACCACTGCCCGTTGGCCCCGTCACTAATACAATCCCGTGAGACTCATGGATTAAACGCCGAAAACGGGCCAGCATAGCCACAGGCAGTCCGGCTTTTTCCAGCCCGACGATACCGCCCGACTGATCCAATAAACGCATAACCACAGATTCACCGTGCTGAATCGGCAGGGTGGAAATACGGATATCAATGCTGCGCCCTTTTACATTCATATTAAAACGCCCGTCCTGGGGCAGGCGTTTCTCAGAAATGTTCAGGTGGGCCATCAGTTTTAAACGTAAAACCAGCGCAGAGGCAATGCGCTTTTCTTTCATCACATGCTCGTGCAGCATGCCATCCACCCGCTGACGAATACGTAAAACGGATTCGTCCGGCTCGATATGAATATCCGAAGCGCCCATCTGCACGGCATCTTCAAACAGGCTTTTCAGGAGTTTTACAACCGGGACATCTTTTTCATCATCGGCGGTCATTTCCGCCAGATCAAAAGCCCCGTCGGCTATCTCGTCATTCAGCTGATCAGCCAGTATCTCAATATCGCTGGTCCGGCGATACACCAGATCCATTGACTGTAATAGCTGGGCCTCGGAAACCACGGCGATATCCACCGGTTTAGGCAACAGACGCTGCAGCTCATCAAAGGCAAAGATATCCATCGGATCGCTCATACCAACAATAAAGCAGTCCGTATCTTCTTTAAGTACTATCGCCCGAAAGCGCCGCGCATGGGTTTCAGACAGGCGCAGTACATCCTGCTGATTGAAGGCATAATGAGACAAATCCACCATCGGAATTTTAAGCTGCTGGGAGAGGAATTCCAGAAACTGCCTCTCTTCGATATAACCCAACGATACCAGGGTTTTACCCAGTTTCTGTCGTGTTTTTTTCTGCTGAGCAAGCGCATCCATTAACTGCTGCTCAGTCAGTACGCCATCATGAACCAGCATATCGCCAATTCGTATTCTCGTTTTGGGTGCAGCCATTCTACGCCGTCCCTCCTATCGCTCAGCCAGCTGTTGAAGACGCTGAGTAACAAAACTCTTCAGATTAGCATCCAGATCAGGTATTTGCAGACTGTTCTGATACGCTTTACGCGCATCCGGCCAGCGGGCAGCCAGTTCCAGCGAATAACCCAACCCCACCCACAGACGCGCCTGCCTGCTGTTATAGTTAAGCAACTGATAATATAGATTTATTGCTTCGTCTGCTCGTCCCAGTCGCTGCAAAGCCACGGCTTTTATTTCATGATACTCGGCATCGCGTGTAATAGCCGGTGCAGAAAGTCTTAATAGATCAGCGGCAGCCTGTGCCTCACCCGCCGCCAGTAACAGTCGCGCTTTAATTTTTTTCAGCCCGGCACTGGCCGGTGTCTTTTTTAGCCCCTGCGTCACCAGAGACTCAGCTTCAGCTCCGTTACCTTCAGCCAGATAGACACCGGCCAGTAAAATGCGTGTTTCGGAGAAATCCGGCTGCTGGTTCAGTTGATGATTAAGCCAAGACACTGCGGCATTTGTCTGATTTTTCTGCAATAACTGACGCGCCTTACTCACCACTTGTTCATCCGTCATCCGGGGCAATGCCCTGGCGGATGCTTTAGTCTGCTGTGGTGCTGTTGTCTTTGCCTCAGGCAGTGTTTTCTCAGATTTCGGGACGGGTGCAGCTTTCACCGGCCTGGCCTCCGGCGATTGCGGGCGTTCGGCCCCGGTAGCCGATACAGCACGGGGTTTAATCGCTGCAGGCACCGGTGCTTTTGCAACGGGTTCGGGCTTTACAACCGGCTGCGCTTTAACAACAGCGCGTGGTTTTTCAGGTATCGCCAGTAACTGCACACGAATATTAAGCTGTGTTTCTGTTATCCGGATGAGTTCAAAGGCTGCGTCCCGAACGGTATTTAACACCAGCACCAGCCGTTGCGCTTCAGTTTTAACGTTAAAATTACTGATTACGTCCCCTGAGGGCAATGGTAAGGGGCTTTTAAGCTGCGCACCGGGAAAGCTGATCACAAGAGCCTGAGGGCTTTGGCTTATCAGTACGACCTCTGAGGACTGATTAAAATCAATTCGCAGTTCAACACCTGAAGGGAGAAGTTGCCACTCAAAGCGCTGCACCCGAACCGGCGGTTTCACATCCGGTGCTGGCGGGACCGACACCGCTTTTTTTGATGCGGGGTTTAATGATAATACCTGATCAGAAACAGCAGGCCCTGCCGTCAGGTGCAAACCCTGCCGCCAGAGCAGAAACAAAAGCGCTGTAAGCAACAATGCCAGAATACTCAGCACAGGCAACGAGAAAACAGACCGGCGCTTCTCCCGAACAACCATACGCAGCGGTTCATCACCCGGTACGGTCTGATTGCCCTGGCCCCGTTTATCCAGATCCCGCAGCATATCGTTTACCAGGCTCACAACAGGGCTCCCGGACGAATAAGGGATCCGGCCACCAGGGCGGCCACTGCCAGCACTGCCATTACCGGCAATAAAGCCTTAATGCGAAATAAAAATGGTATACGGACACTTTCCGTATCTTTAACAGCCCGCATCGCATGCTGAACACTAACCCGATAATCCCCCTTGCCATAAGCCACCAGCAGGGCTTTATGGCTGAGGATATTAACCAGCCGGGGCACACCTTTTGAGGTACGCGCGATCAAATCACAGGCTTTATGGTCAAACAGAGCCGCTGACTGACAGCCTGCGGCATACATGCGTTGCATAATATAAAACTCAACCTCATCCGGCGATAAGGTCTGCAACCAACAACTGTAGATAATACGTTGTTTAAGCTGACGTAAACTCTGGCGATTCAGCACCTGATCAAGTTCCGGCTGACCAAAGAGCACCACCTGAAACAGCTTCTGAGACTCGGTTTCCAGGTTAGTCAGCAACCGCAGCGCTTCTATGGTTTCTTCAGGCATCGACTGAACTTCATCCACCAGCAGCACCACACGCTGCCCCTTGTGCGCATGGTCAATCAGCCGGTCGGTGATGGCCTGAAGCAGATCATCATCTGCTTTTCCTTCCACATAAATGCCCAGCTCGCAGGCAACATTGCGACGAAACTCATCGGGCTTCAGATAAGAGTTAGGCAAATATACCGTCACATAAGCGTTAGTATCCAGGGTGTTCAGCACTTTTCGGCACAGCAGCGTTTTACCCGTACCGACTTCGCCAACCACTTTGATAAAACCATCACCGCTGTGCAGTGCAACCAGTATCAGGTTCAGCGCTTCCTGATGGCTGGGCAAGCCCATAAAAAATCGGGTATCAGGCGTCAGTGTAAAAGGCAACTCACGCAAGCGAAAGTAGTCGGTATACATAGCGAAGCCCGCTTAATTCAGGCTCTCAGCACGCAGGCGTTCAAACGCGCGTAAACTACGCTCAAGCTCCTGCTGCCAGCCGTCGTTATCCGCCAGTACCGGCCGCAATAGAATCACTAACTCTGTTTTTTTACCGGTACGATTGCGCTGTTTAAACATATCGCCGATACCCGGCAAGTCCCCCAGGAAAGGTGTTTTTTCCCGCTCATCGCTGTTCTGAGATTTCATCAGGCCACCGATTACAATCACTTGCCCACTGTCTGCCCGTACAATGCTGTCAGACTCACGAATAGAACTCAGCGCCAGCGGTATAGAATAGTCATCACTGCCAATATTGATCTGTTTCTGCTGATCTTCCACTTCGGATACCGTGGGATGGATATGCAACACAACCTCACCCCCGGCACTGATCTGAGGCGTGACGTCCAGTGCAATGCCTGAAAAGAAAGGTGTCAGTTCAATGCTGGGTGACGTCGTAGTAGAAGTACCGGTTGTAGTCGTGGTTTCAACCTTAGTGACAAAAAACTCATCGGAGCCCACTTTAATCACGGCTTTCTGATTATTAATAGTGGAGACCCGCGGGCTGGACAAGACCTGCACATCCCCCTGCTGACCCAATAACTCAAGCACGGCGGTAAAGTCATTCAGCGCCAGGCCAGTTCGAAAAATACCTCCCAGGCCATCCGCCGTGATGGGTGAGGCCACCTGTTCCAGTAAAACCGATTTCCCCGTACCGGGCTCACCCAGAGCCGACCAGTTTACACCTGCCTGAAAACGGTCATTGAGGGTGATTTCAAGAATCTTAGCTTCAATCACCACCTGGCGATGCAATACCAGTTCGGCCTGAGCCAGGTAATCCCGCACGGTTTCCAGCTCACTTGGCAGAGCGCGTATAATAATCATACCGGTTTGCGGTGTAACAACGACTTTACGGCCCTCTCCGGTGATCAGCGCAGTCAGCGTTTTTGACAGATTTGACCAAAAATTCGCGGACGTACGGGTACTGATGCGCGTCCCGACGACACTGCTGCCCGAGCTCGATGAGTCTGTACTTTCATCGGATCCCGTACTGCTGTCGGAAGTGCCTGCATCCCGCACAGAACCGGCACTTACCTGCGTATCAGAAACACCGTCACGCTGAATATCAAGATAATTTAGCTGAAACAGCTCAGTCTGAAGACGCGCAGGCACCACCTGATAAAGCTTACCCGCTTTACGGTATTCAAAACCATAAACCCGGCTCATAGCCTGCATCACTTCATCAACCGTCACGTTTTTTAACTTCAGGTTCACCGTGCCCTTTACGTCACGATGCACAATCATGTTGTAGTCTGTGCCTTGTACCAGCCCCATAAAAAAATCATGAGCACTCAGCTCGTCCGCCGTTACATCAAAGCGTTCATCGCTACGGGCCAGCGCCGGAATATCCAGCGGCGGTACAACCGGAGGGGCCGGGATAGCAGATGGCGGCACACCAGGGCTCTGCGCAAGATCCGGCATAGCCAGTAAGGCATTCTGCAGAACGCTGATACTTTCATCTGTCACTGAGGTATCTTTAGCCGCATTAAGAGAGGCGCAACCCGGAAGGGTGAGCCCGGCGCACAAGGCCAATACACCTGCTAATCGTTTCATGGTCAGTTGTGTTTCCTGTCACGTTTCTCTTTCTTAAAGCCCGTTGTCTGGCCGATTAATAACGTCCGGGGCTGATTGCCAACCCTTAAACTCACCCCCTCGGAGGTAATTGCAAGTACACGTGCACCATCCACCTGGCCACCCGGCTGAACCATTTTACCGTTAATCACCGCCACACGCCGTGATTTGCCTGTCATCAGGTAACTCAGACTATAATGGCGTTTGGCGACCGCCACAGTTTTACTGCTTTTTTTAAAGCTCAGGGGACGGGTCGGATCAGCCGGGAGCTCCGCTGCCATCACCGGCAGGCTGCATAACAGAAAGCCCGCCAGCACCCGCTTAAGCACCAAGCCAGCTTTCCTCTGTACTGAGGGTATGCACACGCAAACGAATCTGAGCATTCGGATAGACCTCTGACTGATATTCAAGTTTATCCCAGAAAAATCCCTGATGAAGTTGCTCCAAACGTTGCAGATAAAGGTACAGCGCCTGGTAATCGCCCTCAAGCCGCATTTCAAAATAATGAATATAGATCACCGCATCCTGCAATGCTCTTGCCCGTTCGTCGGCACTGGCCTCCCGGGTTCCGGGTGCCTCATCAGCCTGCTCTGTGATTAAGATCAGTGGCTCCACCGGCAAACTGTAAGCTTCCAGTACTTTTAAACCTTTTTCCGTGCCCAGCACAGAATGCAGCAAGCCCAGCATTTGCTCAGGGCTGACCAGTTTGCTGGCAAAATGCTCCAGGTTGGCATTCAGGGCTTCAAGACGGGCCACCATTGCCTGTAAATCCTGCCGGGCTTTGATATCAGGGTCAGGAATTTCCGCATTCTGCAGCACCGTTAACAAGCGTTGCTGAGCAGAGACAGAACGTTGCAGTGACTCAATATGAGAATCCACACCCTGCAAGCGGTTCAGTGCGGGCTCCAATACCATAATAAACAACAACATCAAAGGCAGAACCGCCGCCGTCACAGTAATCAGCACCCGCTCACGCCGACTCAGGTTATTCCAGGCTTTGCTGACAGATTTAGCGCTCACCATGCCCCCCCTCGCCACCCAGACGGGCCTGTACTTCAAAACGGTGCACGTTATCCTGCTGCGTTACAGAAAACTCAGAAACCGCTAACGCAGAAAACGCCGGGGTTTCTCCCAGGCCTCTGAGTAACAAAGGCACCGCATCAGCCTGACGGGTCAGGCCTTTCAACTGAATACCCTGCGCTGCCAGATCCAGCTCAAACTCGGTCAACCACACCCCCGGGCGCACCGCCTCAGCCAGGGAAAATAAATAAACCGCAAAACCATGATTAGTCACACCTGGCTGCATCCGGCGCAGCAAGTCTGCCAGTTCCCGTTTACCGGCAATATCCTGCTGCACCTGCTCCTGCTCCTGAATAATAGCAGCCGCAGGGCGAAGCTCTTTGCGCTGCTTTTCCAGCAGGGCAATCTGATCAGGCAACCCTGCCTGCTCTGTTTTTAATGCCGTTAAGCGGGCAATCTGAGCATTTGCATACTGATGAGCGCCCCAGGACACAAAAGCAGCCAGCAGAACCACCAGGAGTACCAGTAAAATTGCGGACGGCAGAGACCATATATCCCGCGCTGCCGGTACTTTTGGCGTATAGAGGTTTACTTGCTGCTTCATCGGACGCTGTCACTCTCACTGCGTTCCTGCACCCGAAAGGCGGCGGCAATGGCTAACAGGCAGCGTTGTTGCAACTCAATGCCAAGTGGCTGTTCACAGGGCAATACCTCTGCCAGATCCAGTAACTCAACATCCAGAGGCAAGTTACTTCTCAATTCTGTCATCAGCGCAGTTTCTCCCGTTTGCATCGGCAGTACGTGTAATTTTACACAGGGGGGTTTCCCCACCTGGCTTTCGTAATAGTCCAGCGACCGTTGCAGTTCCAGCACAGCCGAACCTGCCGCCGGGTAAGGATCCCGTTGTGCCTGAACCACATCATAGGACAATGAACGGGTAAAATAGAGTGCACCTGCAGACAGTAAACTGACACTGCTGGAGGGTGTACCCAGATGGAAAATCACCAGCCCTGCTTCATCATCCATTAAGTTTTTGGTGATGTTCAGCAGCGCAAGCTCGGGAACATCCACCACCGCCGGTGTCAAACCAATCTCTTCAATCCAGGACGTGAGCCGGTCAGACTGCGTTTGCTCTGCTACCACCGCATACACCATACGTGAACGCCCCCGATAGGCATCATCCGGCAGTTCGATATAATCAATAGTCGCTGCCTCTGCATCAAAGCCCACCAGATCTTTAACCCGCCAGCGTAAAGCGCCCGCCATTTCTTCCGGCGGTACATCCGGTGCATCAACCAGCAACAACTGGTAAGCGCCCTGATCCAGCAGCCCCACCGTCTCAGACCCGGTCAGGCCCAGTGCATCAACACGCTCACGCAGTAATTTTATATCGGTAAAAGGCGTAGGGGTTTCTATAAATTCACAGGCCGTCAGGATGACCTTTTTTTTCCGGTGACTGACATGTGCAAGCGCAACACCCCCGTCAACCAGTGCCAGTGCGGTAAGACCTTTTGTCCGTCTTTTTTTCTTCAAAAACGGAAGCTGTGCTGAAATCCGTCTTACATCCATCTGCGGGCTGCCCGGTAATTTTCTAATAACCTTTAATCTACCGACCTTAGTACCTGTTCATCAAGTACTACCGGTAAGTGTTTCACCTGTTATCGGGCCTGATTGATAAATCTTGAATAAAAATACAGTATGACTGACTGCCTGAACCGCTTTCAAAACCTGGCATTTTGGTCATTTTTCGCTTTGAGGCTTAAAAAATCCCTTTAACCGGCCCACTGCTGTAACCTTAACGGCTCAATGCTCAACCGGTTAAGAGGCACCCTGTTATGGCCCGTGTGAATTATATACTTCTGCTGATTGCGATTACGCTGCTGCAAGCCTGCTCACCTATCCCTGATTTACCCGGCCCTATCGGCATACCCGGCCTTTGAAAAAAAGGTTGATCGTAAAGGATTCAGATTTTACACAGCGCCTCACGCAAAAAACACCGGCCCGGAGACACGGGCTTGCGCAGATAAAAACACTCTGAAATCACAGCACTTTTTCGTTGACAGTTAAAGCCGAAACCTTTTTAATACGCGCCTGTTGCCCGGATAGCTCAGTCGGTAGAGCAGAGGATTGAAAATCCTCGTGTCGGCGGTTCGATTCCGTCTCCGGGCACCACTTACTTCAAGGCTTGCAGTCAAATGCAGGCCTTTGTTGTTTCTGGGCTCTGGTCTTTCTCTGGTCAGATGTGCCGCTAGCCCTGCCTGGCTACGTCCTACAACTTGCAATACACCCTCTCCAATACCAAAAGTCAGTCCTCCAAGTATCAACGTGTATTGAACTTCAATCTTATGGGATACAGCACTATACATTCCCTATTCGTATTGAAGCTCACCGAAAAGCCCTATCATTAGGTCGTCTTCTAGCATCTCAAATGGGAGTTCTACATACTCATCGGGATGACGTGGTTTAGCCTTCCCATCATGTGGTGCATTCTTTGAAGTGATGTGATGGACGCCCCTCCCAATGATCGGCGTCTAATGCGCCAGAATTAAGTTGTAATCACTTAGTTCTCAGAAGGAGCATCCATCATGAATATTAAAGTCGTTGGTATAGATTTAGCAAAAAATGTATTCCAGGTTTGTGTTTGGCTGGACGATGGCAGCGTAGCCTGGAACCGTAAGATCGTTAGACGCAAACTACTGAGTGTTATCCGGCAGTTTCCAGAGGGTACTCTTATCGCTATGGAAGCCTGCGCGACAGCCCACCATTGGGGGCGCACGTTCGAAGCGATGGGGTACTCTGCTAAGTTACTGCCTGCTCAACATGTCAAACCCCTGGCCAGACGCCAGAAAAATGATGCTAACGATGCTCTGGCTATTTGTGAAGCTGCCTTTCGTCCCGAAATTCATG
>JBMYOX010000053.1:0-25126 GCA_049599735.1 Pontibacterium sp.
CTGCCAGCGGGCCAGGCTGCCCAGCAGATAGATGCAGGTAATATCACTGCCGCGAAGTTCTGAGGCGGCAAACACCAGAGTGCGACGGATTTCCTCGTCCAGTTTTTTTAAATCCGGCAAAAGAATGTTAAAGGCGAGCTTACGAACCTGCTCCTGTTCGGTTGTATTGCCAGCCGGACTCTCTTCGCCGGAGAGCATCAGTTGCTTCAACTGTGCTTTATCTATTTCCAGTTCGTCAGTCAGACGTGACAGTAATTTTTCTTCACCCGTATCTATACTGTGGTCGAACAACAGGCGTCTCCCGGAGATCATGGTGATATAACTGCGCTCATTGCCGAAGTTGATCACCAGGCTGTTGTGGTTTTCCCGGTTGCTGTTCAGTGTTGTAATCAGTCGTCGGATGGCGACCTGGCCTATTTCCAGTGAATCTACCTCCAGACCGCTTTTTCTCAACAACTCCAGGTAGTTAATGACATCTTCCCGCCGTGCAACGGCAGCCACAACCCGCCGGTCATTCGAGGTATCGGTGTGGCGGGTGGGTACGTAGTCGATAACCAGGTCGGCGAGGTTTTCCTGCAGGCGCTCGCTTAATAAGGCCCGGATCGCTTCATCTTCACCTTGTCCGGGTGGCAGCTGAAAGCGCAGGGAGAAGGTTCTCAGCCAGTCAGAGGGCAGGACAGTTGCTACTTTGCGTCCTTTAAAAGGCTGTGTATTCAGTACCTGTTTCACAATGGTTGTCAGGGCTTGCGGTGATGCCAGAAATAAATCGCGGGAACTCAGGTCAGACCGGGGGGCGCAGGGGTAGGGAGAGGAGGAAAGGGCCTGAATACGGCATTGATCACTCACCCCGGGTGTGGCCAGTTGCATCATATTGAGTTTTCCCTGAGAAAACTCCAGACCAATAGGGCCGTAGTTTACGGGGCTTAATCGCGTTTTCAGTGAAGAGAATCGCAGTGCCTCAATCATTGAGCATCCTCCCTGATCCTTGTGATAATGCCGTCCGGCTGCAGTTGCTCTTTGTGTAAAAAGCAGTGCTTGTAAAAGCTTAGCACAGCTTTATAACCGCACTGCATCTGTGCTGTTCTTAAGGTGGGCTGTAGTCGATAAGCAGTACCGGTTTATTGCTCAACTCTTTACTGTCAAACAGGATAAAACTGCCTTTTCGGGCGGTCGTCGGGATCAGCGCAATACCCTGAGGGTCAGACAGACCATCAACCCATTCCTGTACCAGCGGGGTCAGGTTCCAGGCGTACCAGCCGGTGCCCGTGGTGATTATGCTGTCTATCAGGGTGCGATCGTAGCTACCGCCCGGGCCGCTATGCCAGGTGATACCGGCATCAGCCTGATCCCAGTGTGACAGAAGTTCTGACCAGTCCTGGGTGAGGCGGTAAGCACCCAGATTAAAGCTGTCTTTACCTGCTTTTTCGGTGGCGTACAGTCGTAAAATAGCGCTGTTAATGCGTGAACCGGCGGGCAGGCGGCTAAGGTCAAAATGCAGCAAAGTGCGTAGTTCAAAGCCTTTACCGCTTGTGAAACCGGCCATTAAATTGGCGGTGCCGTAATTTTTGGTACTGCCCGCTTCCAGGCTGTTATCGGCCGCCGGACTCAGGCTAACCGGTGCTAAGTTGTCTGTTGTGAGGCGGTCCGTTGCGAGGCCGTCTGTTGTAAGGCTGAGCCCCCCTTCTGATATCAGTTCGGATGAGGCCCAGAGTGGCAGTATACAGCTGTCCCCGCATTCACAGGCATAAGTAATATTGAGCCTGGGCCTCAGGCTTGTGTTGCTGTTTTCCTGACTGATAAAACTGAAACTTGTTTCCCCGGTACTTTTGAGCAGCAGGCCATAGTTGGTATGAACTCCCGCCTGCCACTTTGCCACCTGAGCGGTAAGGTCCCAGTATCGCCAGAGGTTGTTGTCGGCACTGGTGGCTGTGCCAGCGATTGATACCGGATCAAAATCACCGCCAGGGCTGGCCCAGCTATTTAAACTATCGTAATTATTCCAACTAGCTCCGTCAGCCGGGCTGGTACCTTGCCCGGAGCCTTCCAGCCAGCTCCGGGTGAGTCGGTAGGCATCAATTGGCAGATAGGGAGCGGTGCCGGAGGTGCTGTGGTTATACAGTGCGAGTTGGGCACTGAGAATTTTAACCCCGGCGGGCAAGCTGCTGAGGTCAAAATAAAGCAGGGTACTTTGAGGCCCGGCTGCCTGGTTTGACACTTTTAGCGCCGTATAAGCCCCGTAGTTCTGTGTGCTGTAAAACGCATCGATCAGCAAATCCCGCCCGGCCTGGGTGCCAAGTTGTAATGTCAGGTTTGCCGGTGCCTGGTATACGCGCGCCTGTGAGCGTCTGAGCTGAACTTTAGCGCCACCAGCAGTTTGTCCGGTTGATATCAGGTCAACGGGCGAGCCGCTGGCGGGACTGATGGTAACGTTGTAACTGTGGCCCGCAAGGTTTCCGTTCAGCGTTGTATAGTCACTGCAGTTGCCGGTATTTGTCTGCCAGTGCGCATGGTTAAGGCCTGCTTCTGCCAGATAACGGGCCTGGGTGCGTCCGGTATCGCTGATAGCTATCGTGCCCTGCACAGCGGCTGTTCGCCCCAGAGACAACGCGATAGTCGCGAGCAGGGCAAGGGTCAGCACAACGGGTAACAAGATATAAGCGTGCTGCTTATACTGGCCCGGTTGAGCCGCTGTCATAATGCCGCTCCGGGTCTTATCCGGCTGTTAAGGCGAACCGGTGTCCCGATGTCTCCGGATAATTCCAGGGTAATGTCCAGCAGCAGGGCGCGGCCAGCTTCCTGAGGCAGACGTTCGATGCGCAGCAGCCTGACCTTATCGGCAATCACTGTTTCGGTATAGTCGGCTCCGTTAATAACCGAGTCGCCGTTTTTATCTGTAAACGCAGGCAGGCGCTCTGTCAGTGAAGCGCCGTTGAGGTAAAAAACTACCGGATCTAATCCGTCCTCATCGGTTAGGCCATCCTCATCGTCATCGTTTTTTTTGCCTTCATCGGTATAACCATCGAGGTCATCGTCCACCCCTGCCAGCCCGGGCATGCCGTCTTTGTTCATATCAGCAGGGCTATCCTCATCGATACTGCCATCCCCATCGTTGTCTGCCCCGTCCGACAGGTCATCCGTATCGGTGTTATCCTCGTCATTGTCATCCTGGGGAATTGATGCAGCCGACTGATCAATACGGCCATCGCCGTCATCGTCAATATCGATCAGGCCGGGCATGCCATCGTTGCTGTTATCGCCGCCCAGGTCTTCATCGATTCGCTCAGGCTCACCACTATCGCGCACACCATTGTTGTTAAGATCAAGATAATCCTGGTCATTGTTGGCATCACTCCAGCCATCGTTGTTGAAATCCCTGGTCGGATCCAGGGTGACGGCCAGCACGGCGCTGGCCCGGATGCTGTCACCCACCGGCGGGGAAGCAGGGAACGTCTGGCTGCGAATATGCTCCGGCCAGTTGGTATGGGGGTTATCTGCCAGCGGTAAAATTAAGCGTCGACCGGACTGCACGGCACTGACCATACGCTGCATTGCAAAATGAGCCTGACGGGTTAAATCAAGCTGGTCACGGGTTTCGGTTTCCAGATTAAGTGCGTTGCCGACCAGACCGTTAAGTCCTGTGAACAATAATGCCGCTATTGCCAGTGTCGCCATTAACTCCACCAATGTCAGGCCCTGATGGTATTTGCTGGATTGCAGTGCTTTATTAAATTGCATGGATGCGTCCGGACGTTTGTAGTGGAGCTGCCTTATTGGTAAATCAGGGTTTGCAGGTGCTGTGTGGTACCGGCAATGCTGACCTGTACCCAGAGCAGGCCGGTATCGGTGCCGGTAAAAACATTGTTGTCGTTATCCAGATTATCGCCATCGCAGGCGGACAGAAAAACGTCCAGGCTTAAAGTGCGGCCATCCGTTGTGGTGATGCTGTCTGAATAAAGGCTGGCGATGCTTTTGCTGCCTGCGGCCAGGCTTGCCGCTTCCAGGTTGCTGAAAGGTTCTGCGAGCACGGCTTCCAGTTTTGCCTGCAAATGATAATGGTCGATAATATAAGCCTGATTTACAGCTGATCTTTGTGCCCCGCTTTGCAGGGCTTGCAGGGCAGGCACGATAGCAACAGCGATCAGAAAAGAGGCCGCCAGTACTTCCATATAAGAAAAGCCGGATTGCTGCGTTAAGTTGTTCATTGCACACGCACCCGGCCACTGACCGGCGTGATATGAATGGTTCGCAGCTCACCCTGGTAACTGAGGGTCAGGGTGGCGGTTTCCAGATCATGAATGCTCCAGCCGGTATCGTATTTGGGACGCCCGCTTGCATCAAAACCCAGGAATTCCACGGGTAAAAAGATATTTTCAAATTTAATATAAACACTTGCCAGATCGATATCCTGTAATCCCGGCCCGTTACCAAAGTGCAGGGCATAGAGCTTTTTATCTGCCGGGTGGCGCACATCGTAGACCTGTGTGGGGAAACCTGAGGTATCCAGCCAGTAAAGTTGAAACTGCTGAACGCCTGCGCTGGCCTTGATACCGTGAGCATGCCCCGTTCGCATGGCTTCGCTGCGGGCAAAGCGTATGGCTGTTGCCACCTCATCGGCAGCCAGATTCAGTTTGTGACTGTTATTGCCGGACAGGCTGCTGGTTGCGACCAGGCTGATCATGCTGATGATGGATATGACCACCAGCAGTTCAGCCAGATTAAAACCCCGGTTTCGGGCGGCCCTGTCCATGGCATAACCCCGCGCGGGCCTAACGGTCGTCGTATGAGGTGTGGTTGATAATGATCTTTCCGGTAACTGTGTCGTATTTCCAGCCGCCTGTTGTGCCGTCTGCGGTCATGTTCAGGTCACCCGCGTTGTTCATGGTCAGGGTGGCCACGTTCATAAAAGGATCCGGTGGCAGGGCATCTTTTTTGAAATAAGGGCCAAACTTGTGGTTGGTGGCATCACGGACAGAGCAAGCGCCGCCGTCCTTATCGGTATAACGGCTGATTTGTGCCAGAAAGGCAGTGTTAGAACCCGCATTTCCTGAGCCGTTCGTACCGCTGCAGGACTTAGTGGGGATTGCGGTATTTGCGCCGGGATAGACACCATGTTGCTGGTAATAGATATCGATCATGCTACGCAGGTTGCTGAGAGAACTGTCGGCGGCGGATGCCTTAGCGTCATCGGTGGAAGACGCAAACTGAGGTACCACAATGGCGGCCAGGACAGCCAGAATAATGACAACGATCAGTAACTCAACCAGTGTAAAGCCTCCGGTTTTATGATCTGTCTTCAGGTACTTATTCATTGAAAATTCTCCTTATTTCCAAATGTCAGCAGCAGTGTTTTGTGGTGCTGATAACAGCCTGTTCTGCCCTTGCAGAAGGGAAAATGAACTCTACTTCAGTGTAGACCTTAGTTTTTTATCCCGATGACTTTTCCGTAAAAATTTCAGGAAATAGCAGCGAACCTGAGCATCATCAAATACCGGTGCATTTTTAATGCACAACCTGGGAAAGTTTGAAAATTGGCAGGATCAGGGAGCTGACCAGTACCCCGACAATCAGGCCCATAATCAGCAACATTACTGGCTCTGCGAGTTTAGACACGGTTTCCAGGCGTTTGCCAAGCTCCCTTTCGTAATGATCTGCCAGACGCTCCATAACCCGGGGCAGGTTGCCTGTGTCTTCACCGGTCTGAATTAATTGTTTGGCCAACGAGGGCATCCAGGGGGGGGCGCTGAACCCGCTGGCCAGTGTCATGCCTTCGGCAATCTGGTGCTCCAGGTGCAGGATAAAGTCGTGAAATTGTTGATTGCGGACAACATCCCGGGTGGATGCCAGAGCATCAAGAATATTAACGCCATTTTGCAGTGAAAGACCCAGTACCCGCAGGGATTCGGTCAGATAAAGCTGAATCATAATCTGTCTGATAAGGGGCAGTCGCAGTTTTAAGCGGTCCAGAACACGGCGTCCACCGGGGCTGCGAAAGCAGAGTATCGCGCCGGTAATAAGCAGTGATGTGACCAGACTTATGCCGCCCCAGTGGGTGCGCATCAGATCGCTGGTGGCCATCAGCACCCGGGTCGTCCAGGGCAGTTGATCCATAATCGCTTCAAACATAGTCTGAAATTCGGGAAAGACCACCAGTAAAATAAACAATAATACCGCGACTGAAAACAGGATAAGAAAGGCCGGATAAGTGGCGGTGGAGGCCAGCTGGTGTTTGAGCTTTTCCCGTCGCTCCTCCAGCGTCAGTAATCGTTCTAATACCTTATGCAAAAAACCACCACTTTCGCTGGCGGCGATCAGGTTGATATATGTACTGTTGAACAGTTCCGGGTGGCTGCTCAGGGCGTTGGAAAGGGATCGACCTTCGGCAACCTGCCGGCTCAGATCCTGTAACAAGACGCGCATCCGGCTATTGTCAGTTTGCTGCGCCAGAATGGCCAGTGCGGCATGGATATTCGTACCGGTCTCCAGTAACAGTGACAGCTGATCGGTAAAAAAAATACGCTCACGGCTGCCAGGGGCGGGCTGTAGCAGCGTTGAAAAGTCGGGCAGTACTTTTTTTCGGGCGGTGGTGTCAGGCCTGGGGTTGATGGGCATAGCGCTATCCTCGTGCCATCAGTGTTAACTATGAATCACCCGGTTAATTTCAGCAACAGAGCTGAGGCCACGAAGCACACGATCCAGACCATCGTCAAACAGGGTGCCAGTGCCTTGCCGATCGCGGAAAGCTTCGAGCGCATCAAGACTGGGGTTTTGAATAATCAGGCGGTGTAATTCATTGTTCACAAGTAACAACTCATGGATCGCAATTCTGGATTTAAAACCGGAGTCGTAGCATTCGCTGCAGCCTTTGCCTTTGGTTAACAGAACGGAACCATCCCCGGGCCAGTGGTATTGCTGGCAGAGTTCTTTGGGGGCCAGGTATTGGGTTTTGCAATGGGGGCAGATAGTGCGGATCAGCCGTTGTGCCAGTACACCAACCAGCGCCGAGGCCAGTAAATAAGGCTCTACTCCCATATCAATCATGCGAACAATGGCACCGCCTGCACTGTTTGTATGTAAGGTGGACAGTACCAGGTGGCCGGTGAGGGCGGCTTGTATGGCGATCTCGGCGGTTTCTTTGTCTCTGATTTCACCGACCAGCACGACATCCGGATCCTGTCGGAGCACATGCCTGAGCAGCTTGGCGAAACTAAGGCCGATATTGTCGTGCACTTCATTCTGGTTGACGATATCGACCTGGTACTCCACCGGGTCTTCGATGGTGACAATATTCTTTTCGATGCTGTTCAGATGGTTAATAGCGGCATAGAGACTGGTGGTTTTACCACTGCCGGTGGGGCCGGTGACCAGAATCAGTCCGTAGGGGTGTTTTAATAAACTCAGGTATTGCTGAAGGTTGCTGTCGGTCATGCCCAGCTTATTAACATCCAGAATGGACTGATTTTTATCCAGAACCCTCAGTACCAGCTTTTCGCCGTAAAGGCCGGGTAAGGAGCTGAAGCGCAGGTCGATAGGGCGCCCCATGGTTTTGACCTGTATACGCCCGTCCTGAGGCAGGCGTCGTTCGGCGATGTCCAGATTAGCCATGACTTTCAGCCGGGAGACGATAGGCGCGATCAGTTCAACCCTGGGGGTCATGATCTGGTAGAGAATGCCATCAATTCTGAAACGAACACGGGCCGTATTGCGGCCCGGTTCTATATGTATATCACTGGCACCGTCTTTGACGGCTCGCTGGATAATGCTGTTTACCAGATTGATGATCGGGCTGCCTTCAGCCTGCTCATCAATCACATCAAAATCCTGATCCTGCAGGTTACTGACCACTTCAAAATCTTCGGCCAGTTCGCTGAGCAGGTCTGTTCCCAGGGCAGGGTTGTCCCGGGAGTCATCCAGCTCATTCAGCGTTTGCTGAATACTGGCCTGGCAGGCGAGTACAGGGGCGACCTGAAAACCGGTCAGCTCTTCGATTTCATCAAAAGCAGTAATATTCTGCGGATCGGCGGTTGCCAGCAGCAGTGTTTTTCTGAGCCGGAACAGGGGTAGCATGCCAAGGCGTCGGGCGGTTGCTGTTGTGATCAGTGTGGTAATCTGCGGATCATAAAATCCGGTTTGTAAACTAATAAAGGGATGCCCGAGCTGTACAGACAGGGCCTTTAACAGGTGTTTTTCAGAAACCCAGTTTTGCTCCAGCAAAATCTGCCCCATGCGTTTATCTTCGCGTTTTTGCAATCTGATCGCCTGAGTCAGGCGCTCCTCAGTAACAGCACCCAGGCCCAGCAGAATTTCGCCGAGTGGCTGTTGTGAGCGGGTGTGTAAGGGAGGCTCATCCGGGCTTTCACTGTTGTGTGTTTCATCCAGCTCACAGACACCGCTGATGCGGATAATATCCCGCACCAGGGCGGAGGCATGCACGGCTTTCAGCCAGCCACCGGCAAGCTCGGCATGGTCACGGATATCCATCAGGCACTCCAGCGCTGCGCTGTCGGGCTGCTGTACCTGGCTGAGGTCGATAATCAGTTGCAGTTGCCCCAGGCCGATATGGCGAATGGCATGGGCGCGCATAGCAATGAGCGTCTGACTATCAATGACTGGCTCAGTGGGGGTAATAAACAGCTGATAACCCACCTCGGTTAACAACAGGCTGTCCGGGTTTTTCCCTCTGCCGGTGGCGACTGCGCTCTGCATCTCAGTCACTGACCTCCTGCAGGGGGGCGGGTTTGCCGTAATAATAGCCCTGGGCAAAGTCGATACCAATAGTGATGAGCCGGTCGCGGATGGCTTCGTTTTCCACATACTCTGCGATGGTTTGCAGCCCCATGGCTTTGCTGACCTGGTGGATGGCACTGACCATGGTGTATGCAACCGGATCAGTATCAATATTGCGTACAAAGGAGCCGTCTATTTTTAAGTAGTCCACAGGCAGTTCCTGCAGGTAGGTGAATGAGCTTAAACCGGTACCGAAGTCATCCAGAGAAAAGCGGCAGCCCAGGTTACGCAGGGTGCTGATGATCTGACGGGCTTTTTTTAATTCCCCGATTGCGGTGGTCTCAGTGACTTCAAAACAAAGGCGCGCAGGGTCAACGCCGCTTTCGCTGATCAATGCCTGAATGATGCCCAAAAACTCGGGCCTGGCCAGTGACTGACCGGACAGGTTAATGGACCAGACACCCTGACGGGCGGTTTTAATTTTTGCCAGAGTTTGCCTGATGACCCATTCATCGATCATTGGCATCAGATGATAATGCTCGGCGGCGGGCAGAAATTTTATCGGTGGTATAACCTGCCCTTTATCCATTAATCGCAGCAAAACCTCGCCGTGACAGGCCTGATCAGCATGGGGGTTAAGCGGCACAATGGGTTGCACATAAGGGATAAACAGATCTTCTCTGACGGCTGTTTGTATCCGGCTGATCCAGTGGATTTCGGAGGTGCGACTGGCCAGATCCTGGTTATCGTTACTCCAGGTTTGTACCCGGTTACCGCCCAGTTCCTTGGCGAGTTTAACGCTGACTTCTGTGCGGCTCATTAGCAGTTCTGTGGACTCGCTGTTGTCATCCAGCGGATAAAGCCCGGCACTGCAGCTTAGCGTTAATTCATTATCGGGCGGGCCAATCCGCAGGCCCTGTATTATTTCCACCAGGTGCCCGGCAATTTTGTGTCCCTGCGCGGCGGGGCAGTTTTCCAGCAGCAGCCCGAATGTATCTGACGCAAGCCGGGGCAGCGTGTCGCTGTCGCGGGTTTCCCGCTGTAAAATTTCACTGATATCCCGCAGTACCTGATCGCCCGTTTGATAATCCAGAGTGTCATTGATTATGTGGAACTGATCCAGATCCAGCAGCAGCAGGCAGTGCTGTAAGCCCTTGTTATGACTGCTTTCCAGCGCCCGGTTCAGGTAGTACTCAAAGCCATTACGTTTTATCAGCCCTGTGAGGTCATCAAAATTGTTATTCAGCTGTTTGCTGACCCGGCGGGACATCACTTCTATCAGGTTGCGATCGCTGTTCAGGAAATCGGCTGCAGAGGCCGGGTTGGCCAGCAGCAGAAAGCCGATAATATGCCGGTTGCCGTTGATCACCGGCACCGCCAGTAACTTGCAGGCCGGAAAGTAGTCCAGCTGCCAGTGGTGCAGCTCAGCAGGACTGTTAATTACAATGGCTGAAGGGGTGTGGATCATCTGCTCCCATAAGCGGGTACGGGCGAGCTTTGACAGACTTTGACAATCGGTAAGTGTGCTGTTGGCCCTGCTATGTACAAGCTGAATTTTTTGCCCGGGTAGCCATAGCTGAGCGTATTCCACGTTAAGGTAATCAACACAATTGAGCACCAGCTGTGACAGGGCTTTCTGGCCTTCAATATAAAGGTCGTTTTGCTGGTCGGTATCGTAGAGCAGGTTTAACTCTTCGTAGCGTTCCAGCAGCTCTGTTGCCATTGTGTTCAGCTCCTGATGAAGCTGAAGTTCCTGGTTCAGGCTGTCCGCAATCAGCTGTGTGGCCTTTTGTACTTCTGCACTACCGGGTTTAAGCAGGAAGCGTAGCTGAGCGTGATTATTGGCATCATCAGACATTAAGGCGTGGCAGATCAGCTGAGCTTTTTTGTCCCGGGCAGGCGGAATGTGCCGGTTGTGTGCCTCTGAGTGGTTAGAGTGCTGCAATAAAGCGGCGTGACTTTGATCACAGGAGCAATAAATAATCTTTGAGTGATTATCCACGACGCCCCAGCATATCAGCTGAGGCAGTTGCTGATGGCTGAGCCGATGGTAGTGTCGGAAATCGATGGCATCATAAGGCGCTGTCATAGCCGTCTCCTGACCGGTCAGCGGGTTGTGCCTGTTGATAGCCATTCAGGCTGGCAATCAGTTTGCGCATGCTGACTGGTTTTTCAAAAAACCAGAGGTTGTTAAAGTCTGCAGACCATATACGGTGTTCTACTTCGGTCCGGGACGTGAGCAGAACGATCAGGAATGGCTGTTCGGGTAACCGGGCAGCAATCTCATGGCAGAGCTGTTCACCGGTCATTCTGGGCATTTGGATATCTGTGATGAGCACATCCGGAGGTGAAGCCAGAATTTTTTTCAGGGCAGCCTCCCCGTTGGGTGCGGTGTCGATTTCAAAGCCTTCGGCTTCAAATTTAAGCCGCATCAGCCTGAGTATATGAGGTTCATCATCGACCAGTAACATGCGCAGTGTCATATGATCACCTGTTGTAATAAGCCGGTTGTTTTTCGAAAGTGAATGCTGAAGCGGGAGCCTTGTCCCGGTGTGCTGTCCAGCTCCAGATGGCCGTGATGTAACTCCACGATCTCTTTGGCCAGCGATAGGCCCAGGCCGTGTCCGGCGCGTTCCCGTACGTTGTCATCGTCTGAACGGAAAAACTTGTCAAAAATGCGTCTGCTGTCAGCCTCTGAAATGCCGATGCCTTCATCGTTGACCTGAATAATAATGCTGCTTTCGGATTCTTTAGCACACAGGGTGACTTTGCCGTTCGGGTTGCTGTACTTAATGGCATTAGTGAGCAGATTGGTAACTGCGATGCGAATAAGCTCTTTATCCACATTCAGCGGACTGATCTCATCGGGAACTTTTAGTTCAAATTGCAGCGCTTTATCCGGTGCGCTGCTGCGGTGGCTGTCAAAGGCTTCTTTCAGAAGATCCTGAAGGCGCACCCGCTGACGCTGTATTTTCAGGCAGCCCTCTTCCAGTTTGTTCAGGTTCAGCAAGTTGCTGATTAGCTGAGATGCCCGGTCAACTTCACTTTTAATAATATTGCAGGCATCAATGCGGAAGCTGTTGTCTTTCCCGTCTTCACCCATTAATGCTTCGCTATACAGGGACAGAACATTCAGCGGTGACTTCAGTTCATGGGCGACCTGAGCTATAAACTCACCGCGATTCTGAATGGCGCGCCGGGTTTCGGTAACATCCCGGCCCACCACCAGGGTACCAAAACGACAGCTCTGATTTTTGGGTGAAAACAGGGGATAACAACTGAATTCAAGGGTACGGCTGTGGGCGTCACTGATACTGAATAGCAGGTGGCTGGTTTTGCCTGTTGTATTACCGGCGGAGCCCTTGCGGGTAAGAAAGCTGCAAATTTCAGGATAGGGGCACCAGTCTTCCGGTTGGGCATCTTCCGGCAAGGGGCCGTCTAATTCCAGATAAGAGGCAAGCTGATTATTTGCGTAGCTGAGCCGGTTCATATCATCAAGCACAAAAATGGCTTCGGGAATGCTTTGCAACATGCTCTGCGCACGGGACAGCTGAAAAGCATCAATTTTTCCGCTGAGCTGTGCCTTCCGGTGAAGCTGTTCCTGTTCAGCCAGCCGTTGCTGCATCTGGCTCATCAGGCGATTAAAATTGTGGCTGAAGTCGAGTAACGCGCCGCTGGCTTCGATTTTAACTGGCCGGATCTGTTGCTGATCGTTAATCAGGGTACTTATCTGGCTATTCAGCGTAGAGAGGGGTCTGAGTTCGCGCCGGGTAAGCAGGTAAAGCCCGCATACCGGCAGGAATATCAGTAAGGTCAGGCTGCCATAAAAGGGCAAAAGCGGGTACAGCTGTGCAAGGTTCGGTTCAAAAAAAGCCAGGCGAACAAACGCCTTAAGTTCTGTCTGCTGCAACAGGGGGGCGTAGAATTCCGTCACCTGGCGTGTATCACCGGGCAGGGCAAGCTGACGTTGTCCAACCCAGTTACTGGGTTCGGGAGACAGAGGTAGTCCGGGTACTATGATGCCTGTGGCTGTTTCGGTAGTGAGCGGCTGGCCCTCAGGTGAAACCAGGGCAACATAAGCGAAGTGATTGCTGATAAGGCTTTGGCGAATAACGGATAAAATACCCTGACGCCCGGGTGCCGGGGTAAGTTCACTGACCGGCATATTGGCGAGAAGGCGTACAAGGCTGATTCCCTGACCACGAATCTGCTCACGTGTATGTGCCTGCTGCTGTTGGATAATCAGGAAGAGTACCATTACCGCAATGGCGATAAACGAAGCCACTGCAATTAAGCCCAGCGGCTCGGATTTCCATTTAAAACCTGCTATCCCGGTCATTGCAGCCGATTCCTTTGCTGGCTTGCTGCCCTATGTGGCAGAGCTCAAATCGCGGGTAATGCCCGTGACGGCTCCTCCTGGCGCAGCGCCCTGTTCGATAAACTGTCCATACCCTTTTAAGCATCGAAAACTGTCAGTCAATATGCCTGACAGCTCGTGTGTGAACGCTATAAACAGGTATAGTCAATGGTTTTGCAAAGCGCCAACAGGCAGGAGGTCCGGGGCTTATAAAGCGGCAGTGTCGGCGTATTTATTGATTTAGAGGGGAAGGGCCACCGGCTTTTGGCTGAGTGTTCCGCCGGACGATTGTGTGAATCAGCCCCCTGAACGTTACCCTTGTATTAAAAGTCGCGACCTTTTATTCTTAATTAAACGTTTATTTAATTAAAACGGGAGCGCGTTGATGCCGAAGGTTGGCATGCCTGAAGTTCGTAAACCTCAGTTGATAAACGCCACGATGGAAGCCATCGAGGCTGTCGGGCTGCAGAAAGCCAGTGTGGCGATGATCAGCAGCTATGCGAATGTTTCTCCGGCGATCATCAATCATTACTTTGGCGGCAAAGAAGAATTGCTCGAAGCGACCATGCGCGCTGTGCTTCGTGATCTTTCCCTCGCGGTTCGGCGAGAACTCGGCCGGGTCAGCTCCGATGATGTAATGGGCCGTATTATTGCCATCGTTGCCGGTAACTTTGATGCTAATCAAACCGCTCCTAAGGTCGCTAAAACCTGGGTGACGTTTTGGGCGTATGGCATGCATAAACCGGCATTACACCGTTTGCAGCGTGTAAATGAGAAACGGTTGTTGTCCCATTTACGTTATGAACTTAAAAAAGTGGTTAGTACAAAAGAGGCACACTTTATTGCCCAGGGAATCGCCGCGTTGATTGATGGTATCTGGCTGCGCGGAGCCTTGTCTCCTGAAGGTGTTGATCAAAATCTGGCGAAAAAGCTCGTTACTGATTACTTAAAACACTGCCTGCCCGCTGAAACCCAACCTACCCTTCGCAATGCCGCCATTTGCGAACACAACTGAGAGCTCTGACTGTATGACACAGACGATTGTTCAGCATTTTATTGATGGACGTTATAGCGATGTTTTACCGCAGGAAACTTTTACCAGCCTGAATCCGGCGACCGGAGAAGTGCTGGCGACAATTGCTCAGGCCGATAACGAGGTGATGGCACGGGCTGTTGCATCATCTCAGGCGGGACAGGCACGCTGGGCCGCGATGAGTGGTGTTGAGCGTGGTCGGATTCTGCAACGTGCCGCTGCATTGCTGCGTGAACGCAACGAAGAACTGGCGTTGCTTGAGGTGCGTGATACCGGCAAGCCGTATCAGGAGGCAGTGGCGGTAGATATTTTGTCGGGAGCCGAGGTCATCGAATATTATGCAGGCCTGGCTGACAAGATACAGGGTGACTATCAGGATCTGGGCGGTAGCAATTTTTATTACAGCCGACGTGAACCTTTAGGGGTTTGTGCGGGTATCGGTGCCTGGAATTATCCGATCCAGATCGCCTGCTGGAAGTCTGCCCCGGCGCTGGCGGCCGGTAATGCCATGATCTTTAAGCCCTCAGAAGAAACCCCCCTGAGTGCGCTGAAACTGGCAGAAATTTATACTGAGGCCGGTTTACCCGATGGTGTATTTAACGTGGTACAGGGTGATTACCGCACCGGCGAGATGCTGACAACCCATCCTGATATTGCCAAAGTTTCTTTTACCGGAGAATGTGGTACGGGTAAAACCGTGATGGCCGCCGCAGCGGGTAGCCTGAAACAGGTGACTATGGAGCTGGGTGGCAAGTCGCCGCTGATTATTTTCCCCGATAGCTCGGTTGATAACGCCGTATCAGGTGCCATGCTGGCTAATTTCTATACCCAGGGTGAAGTTTGTACCCACGGTACCCGGGTGTTTGTACATGAGGCTATTTACGATGCGTTTCTGGCCGAGCTGAAGTCGCGCACGGAGCAGATGGTCATTGGTAATCCTGAAGATCCCGAAACCCAGGTCGGGGCGCTGATTTCGCAGCAGCATTTGCAAAAAGTCATGGCTTATATTGATGCCGCACAAAAAGCGGGTGCCCGGTTACTGTGTGGTGGACAGCGGGTGCTGGATAACGGCCTTGATAAAGGGGCCTTTGTGCAGCCAACTGTCTTTGCCGATTGCCGGGATGATATGCCCAATGTTAGTGATGAGATCTTTGGCCCGGTGATGTCGGTCCTGCGTTTCAGCGATGAAGAGGACGTGATTGAACGCGCTAATGCAAGCCGCTACGGACTGGCGGCTGGTGTTTTTACCCGCGATATCAGCCGTGCCCACCGGGTCATTAACCGCTTGCAGGCAGGAATTTGCTGGATCAATACCTGGGGTGCTTCACCTGCTGAAATGCCCGTGGGTGGTTATAAAGAATCCGGCATTGGTCGGGAGAATGGTATCGAAAGCCTGTACCACTACACCCAAATTAAAAGTGTCTATGTTGAACTGGGTGAGATTGAGCGGCCTTATTAATAAGGCCGCCTTCCCCGGGTATAAGACACCGTGCTTTACCGAACGAACCTGATGAGAGTGATTTGAGGAGTGCCCGTTACATGACACAGCAATACGACTACATCATTGTTGGCGCTGGTTCCGCTGGCTGTGTACTGGCTGATCGCCTTACGGCGAGTGGTGAATATGAGGTTTTGTTGCTGGAGCGTGGTGGCAGCGATCGCAGTTTGTTTATTCAAATGCCCACCGCCTTGTCGTACCCGATGAATACCGAAAGCTTGTGCTGGCAGTTTCATACCGAGCCAGAGCCTTATGTGAATAACCGCTCGTTACATACGCCCAGGGGTAAAACACTGGGGGGCTCGTCGTCGATTAACGGCATGGTTTATGTACGTGGTCATGCCTGCGACTTTGACCAGTGGCAGGACGCCGGTGCTGAGGGCTGGGGTTATCAGCAATGCTTGCCGTACTTTAAACGGGCTGAAACCTGGGAAGGTGGTGAAGATGCATACCGTGGCGGTAACGGGCCGGTTGGCACCTGTAATGGTAACGGCATGAAACTGAATCCGCTGTATCAGGCATTTATTGATGCGGGGGCTGATGCCGGTTATCCGACCACCGATGATTATAATGGTTATCAGCAGGAGGGTTTCGGCCCTATGCATATGACCGTTAAGAACGGGGTTCGCAGCTCGACCTCCAACGCTTATCTGCGCCGTGCCATGAAGCGTAAAAACCTGACGGTTCTGACCCGGGTACTAAGCCGCAAAGTGCTGACAGAACAGGCCGGTACAGTACAAGCATCGGGTATTGAGTACACGCACAAAGGTACAATCCATCAGGCTTATGCCCGCCGTGAGGTCATTTTGTCCGCAGGCTCGGTCGGTTCACCACAACTGTTGCAACTGTCGGGTATTGGTCCGCGCCAGGTATTGGAAGACGCCGGTGTGCCGTTGGTGCAGGAGCTACCGGGTGTGGGTGAAAACCTGCAGGATCACCTGGAGGTTTACTTCCAGTTTGAATGTACGCAACCCGTTAGTCTGAACAGTAAGCTGGATTTGGTGAGTAAGGGATTGATAGGCACACGCTGGCTGCTGATGAAAGACGGCCTGGGTGCCACGAATCATTTCGAATCTTGTGGTTTTATTCGCTCCCGTGCCGGATTGAAATGGCCTGATATCCAGTATCATTTCCTACCGGCAGCTATGCGCTACGATGGCAATGCAGCCTTTTCCGGTCATGGCTTCCAGGTGCACGTTGGTCCTAACAAACCTGTGAGCCGTGGCTCTATCCACATTAAAAGCGCCGACCCTGAACAAGCCCCAACGATCCGGTTTAATTATTTGTCGGCTGAGCAGGACCGCGAAGACTGGCGTCGTTGTATACGTCTGACCCGCGAACTGCTTAATCAGAAAGCACTGGATGGTTATCGCGGCAATGAGATCCAGCCTGGCAAAGCTGTCGAGACCGATGAGCAAATTGATGCCTGGGTACGCGATAATGTCGAAAGTGCCTATCATCCTGCCTGTACCTGTAAGATGGGTGCCGACAACGACCCTATGGCGGTGCTGGACTCTCAGTGTCGGGTGCGGGGAGTTAATGCCCTGCGCGTGGTAGACTCTTCGGTATTCCCGACGTTGACGAATGGTAACCTGAACGCCCCGACTATTATGGTGGCGGAAAAGGTTGCAGATATGATTCTGGGACAGCCTGCCCTTGAGGCGGAAGATGTGCCGGTCTGGATTCACCCGAACTACCAGAATACGCAGCGTTAACCTTTGTGCGCTGCCCAGCAGTTGTATCTCCAAGCCGGGCCCGATCAGACTCGGCTTAGAAATACAGCGGCATGGTTTAATAATAAGAACTATTAATGAAGACTAATCATAATAATCAGGAAACTAAGATGAATAAGACCTGCCGATTTTTAGCAAACCAGGCTGCCGCCGTTACGTTTACACTGACACTGGGCTTCACCGGTGCCAGCTTTGCAGCCTCCGCACCTGAGTGTTCCACCGTCCGTTTTGCTGATGTAGGCTGGACCGATATCACTTCGACGACGGCTATTACCTCCGAGATTGTTAAAGGCCTGGGTTACAGTCCTAAGACTCAGCTACTGTCTGTGCCGGTCACTTACACGTCACTGGCCTCTGATGAACTGGACGTGTTTCTGGGCAACTGGATGCCAACGATGGAGGCGGATATTGCCAAATACCGTGAGGAAGGCAGCGTTGAAACAATACGTGCCAACCTGACCGGCGCCAAATACACCCTGGCCGTTAACCGTGCTGCCTTTGACGGTGGCGTGAAGACATTTGCCGATATTGCGCGTTTTAAATCAGAGTTTCGTGGTCGTATTCACGGTATCGAGCCGGGTAACGATGGTAACCGTCTGATTCAGGATATGATCGACAAAAACGCCTTTGACCTGAAAGATTTTCGTCTGGTTGAATCATCTGAAGCGGGCATGATGTCTGAAGTTAAACGCGCTGAACGCCGTAATAAGTGGGTTGCATTTCTTGGCTGGGCCCCTCATCCGATGAACAGTAACTTCGATATGGCGTATCTGGACGGTGGTGATGACTGGTTTGGCCCTGACTTTGGTGGTGCCAGTGTTTATACCAATACACGCCGGGATTACAGCCAGCAGTGCCCTAACATGGGGAATTTACTGAAGAACCTGGTTTTCTCCCTGGATATGGAAAACCGTGTGATGGCCGCCATTCTGGATGACGGCAAAAAGCCTGAAGTAGCTGCAACTGAATGGCTGAAAGCGAACCCTAAAGCACTGGAAAACTGGCTGGAAGGTGTTACTACGCTAGATGGCAAACCTGGACTGCCTGCGGTACGTAAATACCTCGATCTGTAAGCGTTAGCGATTAGCATTAAAACGCAGAGTGGACTCATCTGGTGTGAGTCTAATCCCGGTGTTGGCAGCCTTGTCGACAACCGGGCCGCTTTTTGAAAACAGGGCTGTGAGACACCGCCCTGCTCCCTGTCTTAGTAGAATCCACTAACTCGAGATATCTGTAATGGACTGGATAAACGACCATAAAATCCCATTGGGCCAATGGATGGAGCTATTGGTTGACTGGCTGATCGGCAATGCCGCCGGTTTCTTTGATGCAATCTCCACCTCACTGGAATGGCTGATTCTGGGTCTTACCGACCTTCTGCTTCAGTGTCCCCCTATCGCGCTCGTCGCTTTTGTTGCTGCACTGGCTTACTGGCTGCATCGCTCTGTGGGACTGGTTATCTTTATTACGCTGTCGTTGTTGTTAATTTCAAATCTGGGTTACTGGACAGAGATGATCGAGACCGTGGTACTGGTCCTGATGGCAACTTTTTTATGTATTTTATTTGGTATTCCGCTGGGTATTCTGGCAGCGCATTATCCGCGCTTTAATATCGCGATTCGGCCGATACTGGATCTGATGCAGACAATTCCTACCTTTGTTTATCTGATTCCAACATTGATTCTGTTCGGTTTGGGTGTTGTGCCCGGGCTTATTTCCACCATTATTTTTGCTATAGCGGCACCGATTCGCTTAACCGCACTGGGTGTTAGTAGTGTGCCAGAAGAGTTACTCGAAGCCGGTAAAGCTTTTGGGGCTACTCGCTGGAAATTGCTGTTTAAGGTTGAGCTGCCCGCGGCAATGCCCAGCATTATGGCCGGTGTGACCCAATGTATTATGTTATCCCTGTCGATGGTGGTGATTGCCGCGCTGGTGGGCGCTGACGGGCTGGGCAAACCGGTTGTTCGGGCACTTAACACGGTTAATATTTCCCAGGGTTTTGAGGCCGGGCTGGCGATTGTCCTGGTTGCTATTATTCTGGATCGACTCTGCAAACAGCGTGACCCTAAGGAGATAAAGTGAGTAGTCTAATTGATATTAAAAATCTAGACGTTATCTTCGGTGATCAGCAAACGCAGACCATTGCGTTGTTGGAACAGGGCCTGAGCCGCCAGCAAATTATCGAAAAAACCGGTGCGGTGGTTGGGGTACGGGATGCCAATCTGCAGGTGAAAGAAGGTGAAATCTGTGTATTGATGGGCCTGTCAGGCTCCGGAAAGTCCAGCCTGCTGCGGACCGTGAATGGTCTGAATCCCATCAGCCGGGGTAGCCTTAAAATCCGTGACGGTGATCGGACCGTTGATTTGGCCAATTGTGATGAAAAGACCTTACGCCATCTGCGTACCCATCGTATCTCTATGGTGTTCCAGAAATTTGCGCTGATGCCCTGGCTGAGTGTGCTGGACAACGTCGCTTTTGGGCTGGAGATGAAAGGCGTTGGCAAGAAGGAGCGTCATCACAAAGCGATGGAGCAACTTGAAATGGTCGGACTGGACCAATGGGCGGCTTCAATGCCCCACGAGTTGTCGGGCGGTATGCAGCAACGTGTTGGTTTGGCCCGCGCTTTTGCGATGGATACCGATATCTTACTGATGGATGAACCCTTCTCGGCACTGGACCCGCTGATTCGCGCCCAGTTACAGGATGAGCTGCTGGAGCTGCAGCGTAACCTGAAAAAAACCATCATCTTTGTCAGCCATGATCTGGATGAAGCGCTTAAAATCGGTTCGCATATTGCGATTATGGAATCGGCGCAGATCATCCAGCACGGTGAGCCGGAACAGATTGTTTTAAATCCGGAAAATGCCTATGTGGAAGATTTTGTCGCGCATACTAATCCTCTGAACGTGTTGGGTGGTCGCACCCTGATGTCTACGGTTGAGCAGCTAAAGCGTCAGGATGACCGTCTGATTCTGGATGCCAGTCATCATTACTGGCTGGAACTCGAGGCAGGCAAGATCAGCCAGGCGGGTAAAGGTGAATTGACGATGCCGGGTGTTCGCTGGACCGAAGGTGATGCTGTCAGAGGACAATTTGCGATTGCCACACCGGATATCAGCATGCGTGATGCCATTAACCTGCGTTACAGCAGTGGATTGCCGGTGTTGCTGGAAGAAGACGGTCTGTTTGTGGGCGTGCTGAACGATGCTAATTTCTATTATGCGCTGCTGGGTAAACATTTTATCAGTGAATAGTCAGAACGTGGCAAGATCTGTATGATTCGCGGCCCGATGATTGCTTCTTTTGAGCAGCAAAGCTAACACTGTAACGTACGGAAATTCAGAATGACCAAGCCTCATACCGCCGCCCTGCTGGCCACCGCTCACACTCATATGCCTCTGGGCGTTGCCGATAGCTACCGCTACTGGGGTGAGAAAAACACCGTCTTTGTTAAAAGCATGCAAGGTGGCACTATTCTGGATGAGGATGATCAGGTTTATGTGGACTTTCGCCTGGCTTACGGGCCGATCATTCTGGGCTACCGTGATAGCCGGGTAGACCAGGCTGTGATCAATGCGATTACCAATACCGGCACCATCTCGGGCTTCTCGACCCGACTGGATTCCGAGGTGATCGCGCTGGTAAAACAGATGTGCCCCAATATCGACAAGATGCGTTTTGCCAACTCAGGCACCGAAGCGGTGATGGGGGCAGTGCGTACTGCGCGGGGGTTTACCGGCCGTAATAAAATCGTTGTAGTCGAAGGTGGTTTCCACGGTCTTTATGATGAAATGATGTGGAAGTCCGATGTGGATAACTGGGACAGCAACTCAGAAGCAGCACCTGAGATTAAACCTTTTGGCGGTGGCATCCCCGAGAACACCAAAGAGCATCTGGAGACAGTGCCGCTGAATGATTTTGACGCGCTTGACGCCGTTTTTGCCCGTGTAGGTCATGACATCGCTGCGATTGTGATTGAACCGATTCTGGGCAATTGTGGTAGCATCGCCTCCAGTCAGGCATACATGCAGAAACTGCGCGATATCTGCGATGCCCGTGGTGCACTGCTGATTATCGACGAAGTTAAAACCGGTTTCCGTGTGGCCAAAGGTGGCGTGCAAGAGCTATATGGCATACACGCAGACCTGACCACCTACGCCAAAGCCATCGGCAACGGCTACCCGGTTGCCGCCTTTGGCGGCCGTGCAGACGTGATGGATCGCATCAGCTTTGGTGAAAATGGCGTCACCCACGGTGGTACCTACACCGCTAACATGATCGCCCTGAGCGCCGCCAAAGCGACCCTGACAATCCTGAATGAAACCGATGCCTTCCAGACCATCAATCGTGTGGGTGCCGACATTCAGGCGGTGCTGTCGCGGGTGTTTACTAAGCACGGTGTTGAGCACAGGTTTGCTGGCCCTGATTCGATGTTTGGTGTGCATTTTGGCAGCGAAGTGCCGCAGAACTACCGCGATTGGAAGAAAACCAACAGCGATCTGTACACCGCGTTTGCCCATAACCTGATCGCCAACGGCCTGATGCTTGAGCCGGATTCACGCGAACCCTGGTTTATTTGTGAAGCCCACCAGGCGGTGGATCTGAACTGGCTGGAACAAGTCGCTGATAAAGCGATGGCGGATGCGTTAAGTGTTTAGCTGAGTGGCTGTTGAAATAATCCAGCATGTCAGAGTGAGAGGTGCAGCGTACTTAGGCTGGGAGCCGGGTTCGCTGCCTGTTTAGTTTTAGGCAGGGCCGCGTTGTCCCTTTATAAGCAGCGCCTCTACATTCATATTCTCGTGCAGAATACGTATCACCTGTAATTCAGTGTCCGTAACCTCATAAAGCATAAGGTGGTGTATAGGATCGTAAATTTGCACTGCGGTGAATATTCACCTATTTTCCGACAAATCAGCGGATTTTCAGCCAATAATGTAAAGTTGCCGGAAAAGCCATCAATATAGTGGCTAGCTTGCTCTGAACCCCAGGTCGCATAAGTATAATGCCAGATATCCTCAAGGTGGCTTGCGGCCCGGGATAGATAGACCTTCATTCCTGCTGCGATGACCAGAGAGCGACCAGAGCTTTTTAGAGATACGGATATAAAAGGATACCCACTAATTGCATTCTAAAGCTGTAATATCCAATAGCTCGAGTATTTAACTTTTAACAATCGAACAAACAAGAGAGAATTGAATAAATTTATGTTGAAGAAATTCAGAATTGTCAGTGTTGCCGAGGGTTTGTCATACTTGGCAATCTTATGTGTTACGCTCGGCTTAATAGACCGGGAGTTCGTTTCTTATCTTGGCATGCTTCACGGCCTTTTGTTCATTGTTTATCTTGCGCTATCGTTTGCTTTAGCCGAGAAAAAAGGTTGGTCTATTTTGATTTGGTTGGCAATGTTTGTAGCTGCGATCGCTCCGTTCGCTTTTATAATCGTAGAGTTTTTCTTACGAAAGAAATCAGTTGAGGCAGAATTGGCAGTAGAATATAAAGGATAGAATATAAAGGACACAAGAATATAAAGGACACCCACTAATTGCATTAGTTATAAGCTTTCCGTTAAGGTAAGAAATCGCAGCTAAGGATCAGCTGCAACCATCAGATTCATGGAGGGTAGATGATGACCCGCGCCCGACGAGAGCAGGTGAGCCTGCTTGATACCCCGTATTATCATTGTGTTGCCCGTTGTGTTCGCCGCGCATTTTTATGTGGCGAAGACCGATATTCCGGGCAGTCCTATGAGCATCGAAGACAGTGGATTCTGGACCGCATGGTGGAGCTGGATACTGTGTTTGCCATTGATATCTGTGCTTATGCAATTATGTCGAATCATTACCATCTGGTGTTCTGTGTAAATCAGGCGCAGGCATTGGGCTGGTCAGACGATGAAGTTATGCGTCGCTGGACTTTGCTCTTTACCGGCCCGGTATTAATACAGCGCTACCTGCAAGGGGGAGCCCTGTCGCCCGCTGAGTTGGTCAAAGTATCAGAAATTGTGAGTGAGTGGCGTGTACGGCTGAGTGATATTAGCTGGTTTATGCGCTGTCTTAACGAGTTTATTGCGAGGCAGGCAAACCGGGAAGATGGCTGTACCGGGCGTTTCTGGGAAGGGCGCTTCAAAAGTCAGGCGCTGTTGGATGAACAGGCGTTGCTCACCTGTATGGCGTATGTTGATCTTAACCCGGTGCGGGCAACTTTAGCCGATAGCCCCGAATCCTCTGATTTCACATCGATTCAGCAGCGTATCCGTGAGTATGGACAGCTAAAAAAAGCATCGTGTTCATCTCCGGCTTTAAAGGCTTTAATGCCAGAGGTAGAGGATGAACCAGTCATACCGTTTGATCTGGCCGACTATTTTGCGTTGGTGGATTGGACGGGGCGTATCTGTCGTGAGGATAAGCGTGGTTATATTACCAGTGACCTGCCACCGATTTTACACCGTCTGGGAATTGATCCTGACCAGTGGCTCCGGTCAATGCAGCCAAAGGGGCTGGCATTTACCCGAGCGATAGGCCGGGTTTCGAAGCTGAAGCAGTATGCCGATCAGGTGGGCAGTGCCTGGGTGCATGGCATCTTGCAGGCGAAACGATTGTATCCGTCTTTGACCTGAGAGCTGCAGGGCATCAAGCGTAACTAAGCTGGGGGATATTAGTGGGTGTCCTTAAAATTTGGGAGAAAATGGATGTATTCCACGAAGTATGGAAAGACAATTAAATTATTTCTGATGGATGCTGATCCTGATGGAAGAATGGTATGCGAGTTATCGAACTGGAATGGCAAAGCGTATCGTATACCGCGAGGGAAGGTCAAAGATTGCTCAGACCGGCAAGATCTAAAAGGTACTTCTGTCTACCTTTTATTTGGTCGCGCTGAATCTTCAACCTCCAAGCCGAAAGCATATATAGGCGAAGCCGAAAACGCCTATTCTCGTCTTGTTCAGCATGTTTCTGAAAAGGAATTTTGGAATGAGTCGGTTGTATTTATAAGCAAAGATGAAAACCTAAATAAGGCTCACATTAAGTACTTAGAATCTCGCCTGCATGAAATCGCCACTTCCGCAGGGAGGTACGATATTCAAAATGGAAATACACCGACACGCAGCTCCATTTCTGAATCCGACCAAGCGGAAATGGAAGAGTTTATTGAATATATAAAAATTCTAATCAATACAATGGGCTTCAAAGTCTTTGAGCCGTTAATTAAAGTCGAGTTGAATGCTAGAGAGTCCGAAGAACTGTTCCTCCTAAAAGGTGCCAGAGGTGCAGATGGTCGCGGAAAAAGAACCTCGGATGGATTCGTTGTATTTTCTGGTTCACGAGTAGCTGCTGATACTGTTCCATCTTTTCCAAAGGGTTTCAGTGCTCTCAGGGATGAGTTAATTGACAACGAAATCATTATAAAAAAAGATGAAGATTTGGTTCTGGCATTGGACTACCTCTTTAGTAGCCCATCGGCGGCAGCCGCTGTAATCATGGGGCGTAGTGCAAACGGTCTAATCGAATGGAAAAACTCCAGGGGCAAAGAACTCAAATCTGTCGAAGAAACAGAAATATCAAAAGCTAACAAGTCAACTCAACCGACCGCTAACGCATCGGTTGATTGAGGCGTTACTTTTTACTGTTATCCGCCATTTATCCGTACGTTTGCCTCTGAGTGTCCTCTAAGTTAACTGACTAATGAACTTGTTCCCGCCAGAGTGAAGTGGTCAAGTAGAACTGGCCACCACTTTGTAGTCATTCCAGTATTTCTGTTCTGCCAGGTTCGGTGGCAACATC
>JBMYOX010000054.1:0-24323 GCA_049599735.1 Pontibacterium sp.
ACCTATGACCTTCGGGTTATGAGCCCGACGAGCTACCAGACTGCTCCACCCCGCAACAACATATAACGCCGATTTTTAACCGAGAAACAAACCAGGAAATGATCTGTAAAAGTGGTAGCGGGGACAGGATTTGAACCTATGACCTTCGGGTTATGAGCCCGACGAGCTACCAGACTGCTCCACCCCGCATCAACGTGGGGCGTATACTATAGCGCTGTTACAGCAAGCGCAACCTTTTGTTTTAAAATAACAACAATGATTAGAGCATTGATCAAAATAGCAGCAATTCAGCAACAATTAAGTCATATACTCTGAAAATCCCGTTGTTATTTGTTACTGTAATCCCATAAATGAACAAACGATCAAAATAAATTATCAACGGGTCATTTCAATGACCACAAATTAGAGTACGTAGCACCATGAAACTGCTTTATATAATGGACCCGATGTGCAGCTGGTGCTGGGCCTTTGCCCCGGTACTTAAGCAAATCAGGCAGCACTATCCGGACATTCCGGTTGTTAACATAATGGGTGGGCTGGCCGCAGATTCAGACGAACCTATGCCTGAGTCACAGCAGCAAATGATCCAATCCATATGGCGCAGTATCGAAAGCCGCACGGGTGTACCTTTTAATCACGATTTCTGGCAGCAATGCCAACCAAAACGCAGTACCTACCCTGCCTGTCGTGCTGTACTTTGTGCTGAACAGTTAGCACCGGGCCATGGTGAGAAGATGATAAGCGCTATTCAGCACGCCTATTATCTCAATGCAAAAAATCCATCGAATATTAACAGGCTTTGTGAACTGGCCGTTGAGATTGGATTAAACCGGGAGCAATTTAAGGCGCTGCTGGAAAGTGAGCTGATGGAGCAACAACTACAACAAGAGCTTAGTTTTGTTCGGGAGCTGGGTGTACAGGGCTTTCCCAGCCTTTACCTGGTAAGCGATAACGATATGATAACCCTGAGTCAGGGTTATTGCTCCTGGGAAGAACTGAAGGGTCGACTGGAGTTAAAAATAATGCGGGGGTGATATTCACCCCCACTGGAGCAATTAACCGCGCACAACCGACACGTCTTCAGCTTGTAAACCTTTATCACTTTCACGAACGCGAAACAGTACTTTCTGACCTTCAGCTAATGAACGATGGCCACGACCCCGAATATTACGGAAGTGGACAAAAACATCATCGTCATTTTCCCGGGTAATAAAACCAAATCCCTTGGAAACATTAAACCACTTAACAGTACCTAGCTCACGATCATCATTTTCATCGACAACTTCATACTCTTCATCATCGGCCGATACCACATTTTGCTCGGCAACAGACTCTCCTCCCATAGACACAACCCACGTGCTCGCAAAAACAGAAGCAAACACAACCAACAATACAGGTGCAGTTATCGCAACATCAACATCCGCTACAGCGCCCAGCAGAAACGGAACAACTACGGCAGCTACGGCACTTACAACGGCACAACGGATAAGCTTATTACCACTCATTTAGCTATCTCTTAATTTAACGATTATGAATTTAATGAAAACAATGCCTTTAAATAGCATCAACCTAACAGGTATATCCAATTTAATTCATTTATTCAACAGCTTAAGCGACAAATAAGCTATTTTATTTAACTGAAGTATTATCTATCCTGTAACACTTTCGTATTTAAGGACTAAAACATGTCTCACAATGAACAAATTGCCGAACTGGAAAGCCGGGTCGCCTTCCAGGAGGATGCTATTGATAAACTCAGCGAAGAAATGGCACGACAGGAAAAAGAAATCGAAATGCTGACACGTATGGTCAAAATTATTAACAGTAATGTGAAATCACTGGCCGGTGATTCAGTAACCGATCCCGATAATGAAGCCCCACCACCTCACTACTAAAAGACACTGAAGGCACCCCGGCTACACACTTATCAGCCTGGCAGGCTACCCAAGTTTTTTTAACGCATAGATATCGTAACGGCTGGACTTGCCCTCCAGCTGATAACCTGGCTCCCGCTCCCCTATTACGGGTGCCTTGCGCGGCCGCTTCACCACCACACGGTTTTCCGCTATTGCCATTGCAGCATCCAGCAACTGCTCGGCATCGTCATCATCACCCACAATGGGGCGAAACAGACGCATTTCTTTTTTTACCAGCGCGGATTTTTCTCCGTGGGGAAACATAGGATCAACATAAACCACTTGATAACGACAACCCGCAGCGGCCTGAGCCTGCATCCACTCGATACTGTTTGCATGGTGTAATGTCATACGCCCCAGGATATCAGCTACGTCAAAGTCACTCGCAGCACGCGCCAGCCCATCCGCCAGCAAAGCATGGATAACAGGAGAGCGTTCTATCAGGGTCATATCACAGCCCAGGGTGGCCAACACAAAAGCATCTTTACCCAGGCCTGCGGTCACATCCAGCACCTGAGGACGAATACCCGCTTTGATACCAACCGCCTTCGCGATCATCTGGCCTTTACCGCCACCAAACTTACGCCGGTGTGCCGTAGCACCCGCTAAGAAGTCCACCCGAATTGCACCCGGGCCTTTTTTTTCTGTGGCTTTCAGGCTTAAACCATCGAGACCCACACAAAGCACCACCTCGACACTTTTATCACCAGCCTCTTCATCAAACAAGGGCAAGCCCAGTTCGGTAGATAAGGTTTCAGCACGTAAAGTGCAGGCAGGATTCATGGCGCGAACAGCAAGGCTATTTTTCATCATAACTCAGACATAAAGATCGATACCCATCAACTCGCCCTGGCTTGAAGCCGGGCGAAAACTGGCGGTTTGAGCATAAGTTTCTAAGGCAACTCGCACGCCTGAGCTCGAGGACTCAGGGTATGAGACAGACGCTAAAGCATCAGCATGCTGAATGTACTCAGCCTGGGATGGCCTGTTTATGTCATAAAATACACAACCAGCAGCGCCACACCCAGTGCCAGGCGGTAAATAACAAAAGGCATCATGCCTATACGATCCAGCCACTTCAGAAATAGATGGATGCAACTGAAAGCACTCACTGCCGCAATCACAGCGCCCACAATCACCATAGACCACTGTGCATCTGTACCCGTTTCAGCCAGTTCTTTTCCTTTTAACAGGCCCGCCCCCAGAATAACAGGAATAGACAACAGGAAGGAAAAACGCGCTGCCGCCTGACGCTCGAAGCCCAGCATAAGGGCCGCTGTAATGGTAATACCACTACGGGAGGTGCCGGGGATCAGCGCGACCGCCTGTGCAAAACCAATAATCATCGCGTCTTTAAAAGTGATTTTTGTCAGGGGTCGCACTTCTGTACGGTTTACATCCGCCCACCAGAGCAACGCACCAAAGATAAGCGTTGTGGCCGAAATCACCAGAATAGAGCGGCCATACTCATCAATAATCCCGTTAATTGCCAGGCCAAAGGCCACTGCCGGAATCGTTGCAAAAGCCACATACCAGGCCAGCCAGCCTTCCGGACTTTTCTGACCTCGCAGGGTATTCAGCCAGGCCACAACCATCGTTGCAATATCCGCACGGAAGTAGAGCATCACCGCCGTCAGTGTACCTACGTGCACACCTACATCAAATGCCAGCCCCTGATCTTCCCAGCCAAACAGCTGTGAGGGCAAAATCAAATGTGCCGAACTGGAGATCGGCAAAAACTCCGTCAGACCCTGAATCAAAGCCAGTATGGTTACTTGTAACCAATCCATTTATTGTTGATCCTTCTTTTTCCATGCAACACTATCACGCAGATAGACCGGCAACGCCTCTTCGGGCGCGACGGCTTTCCCTGCCTCCCAATCCTGCACCGCCAGCGCCACTATTTCAGTCGCTGCCGGGTAAATCAATTCAGGTAAAAGCTTCACTTTTTCCTTAACAGGCTCTGTCATTGATTCCAGGTAACACCAGCCACTGCCACCGACAGTCCAGTCACCTTCAATCTCGGGCAATACCAGTGCATCTGGTGCGCACACGGTCTCTGGCATCAACTCAACCGGCAAACCCTGTTCTATTCGATAAGCGCCGCAGTATATTTCATTCATACGGGCATCCAGTGCAGTCACTATAGAGTGCGCCCCGGTTTCACGGTAAATACGCAGCGCCATAGCGGCCAGCGTGGACACGGGCAGCATGGGTAACTGAGCACCAAACGCCAGCCCCTGAGCTGCGCCTGTAGCAATACGTATACCGGCAAAAGAACCGGGGCCACGACCCACCGCTATCGCATCAAGCTCAGAAACTTTAACGCCGTTATCAAGCAGCAGTTGCTGCACCATTGGCAGCAACTCTTTGGTGTGCTGACGCGGAATCACACGGAAAACATCCTGGATATCACCGTCACGATACAAAGCTACAGAGCAGGCATCTGTTGCTGTATCCAACGCTAGAATTTTGGGCATTACAAAAACCTGTTAACAGATAAGGCACGGATTTTACCCCGCAACCCTAACGATTTCACTTAAATCAGCTCATCACCCCAGCGAGGCATCAGCGTTTGCTCAACCCCCAGCTGATTTAAAATACGAGCCACGACAAAATCAATCATATCTTCGACACAGTCGGGTTTGTTATAAAAACCAGGGCTGGCAGGTATCACAACCGCCCCCATGCGTGTCAATTTCAGCATGTGTTCCAGATGAATTTCGGAATAAGGCGCTTCACGGGGCACCAGAATCAGTTGCCGCCGTTCTTTAAGCGCAACATCAGCCGCCCGTTCGATCAGGTTATTACTGGCACCACAGGCAATCGCCGATAAAGTCCCGGTACTGCAGGGGCAGACCACCATCGCCGAAGGTGCACCTGAGCCGGAGGCAACCGGTGACATCCATTGCTCACGCCCGAATACTTTGATCTGCCCTGCTTTAGCGCCACATAACTGCGTTAAAAAGTGTTCCTGCTCTGCTGTTGCACCCGGCAGTTTTAAATCTGTTTCAGTGGCAATCACAACCTGGGCCGCCCGGGACACCAGCACCATAACCTGAATATCCGCCGCTACCAGGCATTCAAGTAAACGCAGACCATACTGTGCACCTGAAGCACCGGTAATCGCCAGGGTAACCCGATCAAGCACCATGACAGGCTCCTTTTAATGCATCAATCAAGCGGCCATGAATACCTTCAAAACCACCGTTACTCATAATAACAACCTGAGTATCCGGCTCGGCCATCAAAACAACCTGCCGGATAATATCGTCACTCTTATTAAAGACAGAAGCAGGTACCGGGCTGGCAGCAATCACGGGGTCCAGCGACCAATCCAGCCCCTCCGGCTGAAACCAGAAGACCTGATCTGCGTCCACGACTGACGCGGCCAGCGCCTGCTGATGCACGCCCATGCGCATGGTATTAGAGCGCGGCTCTATCACTGCAATTACTTTTTTATTGCCCACCTGCGCCCGAAGCCCTGACAGTGTGGTTTCAATAGCCGTTGGGTGATGGGCAAAGTCGTCATATACGTTTATGCCATTCACCTGCCCCACCAGCTCCATACGGCGCTTAACACCCCCAAACCGGCTCAGAGCTTCAATCGCATGATGGGTTTGAACACCCACGTTACGTGCCGCCACTATAGCAACCAGGCCATTATTTACGCTGTGCAGACCCGTCATTGACCAATCTACAATGCCCTGAGGCTGACCTTTGTGCAAAACTTCAAAGCGACTGCCATCTTCACTGAGCAACCGGGCCTGCCACTCGGCATCCTGCGCACCGATACCGGTTGATACAACCGGAGTCCAGCAGCCCATTTCCAGCACCTCATCCAGCGCGGGCTGGCCCTGAGGCACGATGATCTGGCCAATAGACGGCACAATACGAATTACATGATGAAACTGGCGTTGAATAGCCGCCAGATCCGGAAAAATATCCGCATGATCAAACTCAAGATTATTTAAGATCAGTGTACGGGGATGGTAATGCACAAACTTAGAGCGTTTATCAAAAAAGGCCGTATCGTATTCATCCGCTTCGATCACAAAGAACGGCGAACTGCCCACCCGAGCGGAGACATCAAAATTTTTAGGTACACCGCCAATCAGGAAGCCCGGATCCATACCGGCATATTCCAGCACCCAGGCCAGCATAGTTGCCGTGGTGGTTTTACCATGTGTACCAGCCACCGCCAGCACCCACTTATCCTGTAACAAATGTTCACTCAGCCACTGCGGGCCCGAGGTATAAGGCAAGCCTTTATTTAGCACGTACTCAACCGCCGGGTTACCCCTTGACATGGCATTGCCTACAACAACCAGATCAGGTTCCGGCTGCAGATGGCTGACATCGTAACCTTCCATCAACTCAATACCCTGAGCTTCGAGCTGAGTACTCATCGGCGGATAAACATTGGCGTCAGACCCGGTCACACGGTGACCCAGCTGCTTTGCGAGTACGGCAAGCGACCCCATAAAGGTGCCACAAATACCCAGAATATGGATGTGCACGTAACAGACTCCCGGATGAATAAAACAGCTTTATAATAACAGCTTTTAATCCACAACCGATCTCCAGGTTGATACTGGCCGAAAAATTACAAAAAAAGCACGTAAATTAACCAGCAGCTCATGCAATTAACGGCCTTATCACGTAAGATCTCTGTCACATATGCAACCTGCCCGAGTCGGAGAGACAGTCCCCCAATGCAGACCCTGAGCCAGTTTTTGACGCACCAAAATACGGATACCAACCTGGTTGACCTTATCGACACCCTGATGGTGGCCTGTAAAGAGATTGCCATACAGCTGCGTGAAGGCGCACTGGCTGGCGTTCTGGGCACAACCGACAACACCAATGTCCAGGGAGAGACACAGAAAAAGCTGGATGTGATCTCTAATGACGTGCTCAAAAAAGTCATGCTGGATAACCCGCTGGTTGCAGGTATTGCATCAGAGGAAGAAGACGACCCGGTGGCAGGCAACCCTGACGGCCGTTATCTGATTATTTTTGACCCGCTGGATGGCTCCTCCAACATCGACGTTAACGTCTCTGTAGGTACTATTTTTTCTATTCTTGAGCTGCCCAAAGGCATGTCCGGTGCGGACGAAAAAGCCTATCTTCAGAACGGCCGCCAGCAGGTTGCCTCCGGTTATGTACTCTACGGCCCGTCTGCCGTACTGACACTGACCACAGGCACCGGCGTTAACATGTTCACCCTGGCGCACACCGGTGACTTCCTGCTCACCCGTGAAAGCATCAAAATCTGCGAAGACACCGAAGAGTTTTCCATCAATATGTCCAATCAGCGTTTCTGGGAATCGCAGATGCAGGACTATATTGCTGATCTGCTGAAAGGCAGCGAAGGCCCTCGTGAAAAGAACTATAACATGCGCTGGGTCGCCTCCATGGTGGCTGAAGTACACCGTGTACTGACCCGTGGTGGCATTTTCACCTACCCCTGGGATGCGCGTGACCCGAACAAACCTGGCAAACTGCGCCTGATGTATGAAGGCAACCCGATGAGCCTGCTGATCGAACAGGCCGGTGGTCTGGCCAGCACCGGCTACGCCGACATTCTGGATATTCAGCCAACACAGATCCACCAGCGTGTTTCTGTTGCCCTGGGCTCACGTAATGAAGTCGCCACGGCTGTGGAATACCATAAAGGTAACGAGGCATCCCGCGCCGCTGAATTAAACACTTAATACACATGCAGGATCAGACCTCAGCGTTAAGTCGTATTCATTGCGACTCACCGATGTAGGTATAATCCTGGCTTACTGATATTTTTTAACCGTTAACAGGAAGACAAGCATGAGCTTCGCTAAAATCTCTGCAGGCAAAGATCTGCCCAATGATATCAATGTAGTTATTGAAATTCCGGCAGAAAGCTCTCCGGTTAAATACGAGATCGAGAAAGATGAAGACGCGATCTTTGTAGACCGTTTTATGGCTGCACCGATGTTCTACCCGGCTAACTACGGTTACATTAACAACACGCTGGCTGATGACGGCGATGCGCTGGATGTACTGGTCATCACACCTTACCCGGTTATCCCTGGTTCTGTTATTCGCTGCCGTCCGGTCGGCATTCTGAACATGACCGACGAAGCTGGCGAAGACGCTAAGCTGGTTGCGGTACCTCACGACAAGCTGACTAAAGCCTACAAAGATGTACAGGACATCGGCGACCTGCCTCAGTTGCAACTCGACCGCATCAAGCACTTCTTCGAGAACTACAAAGGTCTGGAAGAAGGCAAGTGGGTTAAAGTTGAAGGCTGGGACAACGCAGAAGCCGCTAAAGCAGCCATCATAACTGCAGCTGCAGCATACGAAGCCGCTAAATAAACACTTTCGTTAAACACTAAAAACCCCGCTTTTTACGCGGGGTTTTTTATATCTGAAAGTACCTGAGAAACTAACCCGTGCTTATCATAAATTCAGATAACCGGCGCAGGCTCACTAAACAGATAACCCTGGGAATACTCTATACCCAGTGCCTCCACGACCTGCTGAACAGCCTTGTTATGCACATACTCGGCAACCGTAGCGATACCTGCATTCTTCGCAAAATACACAATTGCCCGGGCAACTTCATAACTGGTTTTATCTTCAGCGATATTTTTGATGTATTTAGAGTCGATTTTCAGATAATCCACGTTCAGCTCAAGAATACGCTCAAAGTTAGAGTACTCTGTACCAAAATCATCAATTGCCAGCTGATAACCCTTACTTTTTAATGCCCGCAGCTGCTTGATATGATTTTTCTTACCGGTGGAGCTGACACCTTCCAGTATTTCCAGAACCACCTGAGAGGGATGAATGCCGTAAGCCCGGGTCTTCTGCTCCAGGCAGGCTTCCAGGTAGTTCTGGTTAAGATCTTCTTCCGTTATATTAATCGACAAGGCGCAACCCTTACCGGCAATCTCAGCAAAACCCTGCTCAATCATCAGCCGGGAAATAACCGGTAATAAACCGGACAGGCGCGCAGCATTCAAAAAACGGGACGGACTGTATATCTGCCCTTCATGTTCAAGGCGCACTAAAGCTTCGTACCTGACAATCTCACCCTTAAAATTATCCCGGATCCCCTGAAAATAGGGTTTCACACGCCCTTCATTCAGGGCGTCATGTAACAAGCCATTCCAGCGAATCGATTCTATACGTTTTGTCTGATCCGGCTCATCCCCGGTACGACTATAAATATGCGAGTGATTTTTTCCTGCTGTACGAGCTTTACGCAATGCCTGAATGGCCTTACCAAAAACACCCTCAGATGAATTAACACCACCGAAGGTAAAGGTGATATAAAAACCCAGGTCATCAACCTTAACCGGATGATTAAAAAATTGCTGCCGGACTGCTTCAATCACCGCCTGCAGATCGATCTCTGATTCAAAATAAAGCGCAAATTCATCGGCATTAATGCGGAATACCTGTGCTTTGCCACTCACCTTACACAAGACCTGTGCAACCGCACAAAGCAACTGATCACCAAAGGCCAGCCCATAAGCTGTATTGATATAACTGAAATTATCTACATTGAGGAGCAGCAACGACTGCAGCTCATCCTGGGAATCCAGCAATAAACTCAGCATGGACTTATTGGGCAGCCCCGTTAACTGATCATGCTCTAACGCATAAACAAGCTGCTCTTTGCCCTCTTTCAGCTCAGTCAGATCCGCAAATACCGCCACATAATTCTGAACCTGCCCGGCTGCATCTTTTATGGCACTCAGGCTCATCCACTGGGTCAGTTCTGAACCATCCTTTCGCAGGTTAACAATCTCACCTTTCCAGTTACCCTCACTACTTAGCCTGCCCCACATGGCCTGATAAAACGCCTTATCCTGCCTGCCCGAGGAAAAGATACGCGGATTTTTTCCCTTCACCTCGGCACTGACATAACCGGTTATAGTTTCAAATGCCCGGTTGGTCTCGACAATGGTGTTATTCGCATCCGTAATCAGCACACCTTCAGTGGATTGAGAAAGTGCCGTACCCATCAGCGTCAGCCGCTTATTACTCTCTTCCACCAATTGGTCCTGAGCACGACGTGCCAGCACAATACTGACCATAGAGGCCGCAACGTCCAGTAGACGCCGGTGAAAGTCAGAAGGGCTACGGTGTTCAAAGGAGGAAAGCGCAAAAGACCCTATAGCCTCAGAGACTTCATTACGCACCGGCATGGACCAGCAGGCCCTTAAATTAAAATCATAAGCAGTCTGACGAAGATCAAGCCAGCGAGGATCCTTGAAGGTATCCTGCACAAAGACAGGGACATTACAGAAAATCGCATTGCCACAAGAACCACCCCCGAGACCTGGTTTAAGCCCTTGCAACGCATCAACACCTGCCTGAGGCACACTGGGAGCACAGAGCACATCGATTAAGCCCGTTTTGCTATTTCGCTGCATAATGGTTGCAACAGAGTTGGGCAAAAAGCTCTCGGCCATCGAACAAAGTTTTTCAAGTGTGCCCTGATGGTGATCGTTATTGGCAACTTTTGAGAAAATCACCTGCTGTAACTGCAAAAGCTGATCCAGTTCTGCAGCCGACAGGGAAACTTCCTGCTGCAGATCAGAGGAATTTGATAAGCCTGGCTTGAGTGTGCCAGTAGAAGTGGTCATGACCTGACAGCGGTCGTTTTAATTCTGAACATCAGAACATACTACCCGCTGTCGGGGGAAAAATGAATAATTTAAAGACGCTTCAAGAAAGCTGTCTGCCATTTTCAGACGATAGAAGCAAAACAGGGCTTCCCATCTAAGGGAAACCCTGTATTAATCGGCTAATCAGGTGGCGTTAGCGCCCGTGATCAATCATATCGTCCACAACGGCCTGCTCTTCGTGCAGGTCATCGCAGATAGTTTTAGCCTGAGGCAACACCAGATTCAGGACAATAGCCACCACACCGCAGAGGCTTACACCCTGTAAATTCAGATCGCCGCTGCCCAGCGCCATACCGCCAATACCAAATACCAGTGTTGTAGACACAATCACCAGGTTACGCTGTTCTGCCAGATCCACTTTAGCCTTGATCAGCGTATTCAGTCCCACACTGGCAATAGAGCCAAACAGCAGAATTAAAATGCCACCCATCACCGGGGTCGGGATGGTTTGCAGCACCACGCCAAACTTAGAAACAAAGGCCAGTGCAATCGCAAAGATAGCAGCCCAGATCATAATGCGGGGGTTAAAGGCTTTGGTCAGCATTACCGCACCGGTTACTTCTGAATAAGTCGTATTGGGCGGCCCACCAAACATAGACGCCGCAGAAGTTGCCAGACCATCACCAAACAAGGTGCGATGCAGGCCCGGTTTTTTCAGGTAGTCTTTACCGGTCACGTTACCAATGGCCAGCACATCACCTACGTGCTCAATTGCCGGGGCAATCGCAACCGGAATCATAAACAGGATCGCGGCCAGATTAAACTCAGGCATTGTAAAGGCAGGCACTGCAAACACAGGCGCTTCTGCTGCTTTTGTCAGATCAACCATACCCATCGCCGCTGCGGCTATATAACCCACAATAACCCCGGCCAGAATCGGCACCAGACGGAAGACGCCCCGCGCGGTGGTAGCAACCACCAGAGTCGTAATCAGTGCGACCATAGAGACAATCATCGCATCCTTATACGGAAATAATTCAATAGCACCATCGCCGGTTTTACCCATCGCCATATTAACGGCAATCGGTGCCAGGCCCAGGCCAATCACCATAATCACCGGGCCTGTCACAACCGGTGGCATAATACGGTGCAGGAAACCTGAACCACGTACTTTAACCAGCAGCGCCAGAATCATATAAACCACACCGGCGGCAAAAAGTGCCCCCATAGTGGCAGGCACACCCCAGGTCTGGGTGCTGTACGCAATCGGTGCAATAAACACAAAAGACGATGCCAGGAAAACCGGCACCGTATTTTTAGTTACAAAATGGAATAACAAAGTACCAAAGCCTGCTGTGAACAAGGCCACGCTCGGATCCAGCCCTGTCAGAAGTGGCATCAGTACCAGGGCACCAAAGGCCACAAAAAGCATCTGAGAACCGGCTAATACCGTACGCCACTCAAATATCTGAGAATCTTTCATCATTAAAACCAGCCCTGCTGTTTACTGAGTACCAAAAATTTTATCGCCTGCATCACCCAGGCCCGGAATAATATAACCCTGCTCGTTCAGGTGACTATCCACTGAAGCCGCATAGAGATCCACATCGGGATGCGCCGCCTGAAGTTTTTCAATACCTTCAGGTGCAGCAACCAGCACCAGTGCCCGGATGCTTGTGCAGCCTGCTTTTTTAAGCATATCAATAGTCGCGATCATAGAGCCGCCGGTCGCCAGCATCGGATCGATAATTAATGCCATGCGATCCTCAATATCGTTTGCCAGCTTCTCAAAATAAGCAACAGGCTCCAGGGTCTCCTCATCCCGGTAGATACCGACCACACTAATTTTGGCACTGGGCACCAGATCCAACACACCATCTAACATACCCAGACCTGCACGCAGAATAGGTACAACGGTGATTTTTTTACCTTTGATTCGCTCCGCTTCCATCGGCCCGCACCAGCCTTGCAGCGCGTAGGTTTCCAGCTCCAGGTCCTTCGTCGCTTCATAGGTCAGCAGACAACCCACTTCGGCGGCTAACTGACGAAAACTGCGGGTACTCATCTTCTCAGCCCGCATCAGACCAATTTTGTGTTTAACCAGGGGATGGTTAATCTCTAATACACTCATTAAGCACCTCAAAATGACGCCTTTAGGAAACCTAAAGCACCGATAGGAAAATTCCGATAATATTAGCTAACCCGTTCAAAAAAGTCATTTAAACGCTATAATTTCGCACCCGAACACGCATCAAATCAACAAACCTCAACCGGAGCTATAAGCACAGTATGTCTACACTCGATCTCGACCATATCAAACAGGTCTATATGCAGGCTGACCTGCTTCATGGTGAACTGGAAGTAGAACAGGCGATCCATAATATGGCGATTGCTATTACCGACGATATGCTGGACAAAAACCCGGTTGTTTTCAGCATTATGAACGGTGGCCTGGTGATTGGTGGCAAGCTGCTGACCCGTTTAAATTTCCCGATGGAAGCAGGCTACATGCATGCAACACGCTACAGGAATTCAACCACCGGGCATGGACTGGAGTGGAAAGTACGTCCCCATATCGACTTTAAGGATCGTACGGTACTGATCGTTGATGATATTCTGGATGAAGGCCATACGCTGGCTGAAATCTATGATTTCTGCCAGGCAGAAGGTGCACGCGAAACTAAAATCGCAGTGCTTGTGGATAAAAAACACGATCGCAAAGCACGCCCCGAGTTAAAAGCCGATTTTGTAGGATTAGAAATAGAAGACCGTTACATCTTTGGCTACGGTATGGACTATAAAGGCTACTGGCGTAATGCACCCGGTATCTATGCTGTAAAAGGGCTTTAATAAGAAACAGTGTGAAAGAACCGGTCACTCAAAAATGCGGGTTAAAAAATTACGGATTCATGAAGAATTATCTATTGCCAGATCAGCATTTTTGGTTAGAATCCTTGGTTAATTAAACAACCAATGGTTATCCCATGACGGAAGTCGTCATTCTGGTTCTTTCGACACTGATACTCGCATTCTGGCTGCTGGGGTTACGCTCTAAAGCCGCCGAACTGCGCCGACAGCGCTTCAACTTTATACAAAACAATCACAGTGCCGGCCAAGGGTACGAAAAACCTGATCAGCCTTCTATCTGAAGGCTTCGGTTTCAGCTTTCATTTTAAGCCTGAAGCTCATCAAACAACGTCAAAAATTCCTGTGTCATTTTGTGCTTTGGCGCCAGATAGATAAGTGGAATACCCTCATTATGAGATTCTTTCATTTTAACAGATAAAGAAATCTTACTTTGCAGTACCGGCAAGTCATCCGCCAGCAATTCATCTACGATCGCCTGAGGCAAGGTCGCACGCGGCTGAAACTGATTCACCACAATGCCTTCAATTTGAAGCCCTTCATTATGATCAATCTGTGTTTCCTGTACGTTGGCCAGCAAACTATAAAGTGCCTGACGCGCAAACTCATCACAGTCAAAAGGAATCAGGCAACGCTCTGCTGCTACTAACGCCGAAAGGGTGAAAAAGTTAAAAGCAGGGGGCGTATCGATATAAACTGCATCATAAGATTCTGCCAGTTTTGCCAGCGCATCACGTAATTTGTAGATTTTATGTTTTGATTCAAGTTTTGATTGTAAATCACCCAGATTATAACTGGCAGGCAGCAAGTGCAGGTTTTCATAACGGGTTTCATGAATGAAATGATCAGGACCTAGCGGGTTAGCCTGCAGGCTTAATGTCTGCTCGAAGAAGTCCCGCACGTTAGGGGTAACATCCATATAATCATCACCCAACAGGTAGTGACTGGAGTTACATTGAGGGTCCAGATCAATCACCAACGTACGCAGCCCTCGGGAAGCACTAATGGAAGCCAGATTAACCGCTATGCTGGATTTACCCACCCCACCTTTCTGGTTAAATACAACGCGACTGATCATCATTTAATCTCTCTCCATCGGTTCATCTGATTTTTTTATTTTGCTGCATTGCAATATCTATAATATTGGGCCTAACGTCAATCCTTATACCCTGGTTCTGCGGCAATCTACCGGAAAATAGCCCGTTAGCCCTGACCAGATCAGCAACCCGCAAAAACAATCTATACTTTAGTCAAACCTGGCAGCGAAATCATGGCTATATTCGTCAAATTGGATTGTAAACAACTAAAACTTGCCAACATATAGACATCAGGTTTCGAGTTGGGCAAACTATACGACCAAATCACGCTTTGTAGTGCTATTCAGCGCATTTGCATTAAGGCTGTAACGTGGCAAAAATTCTCGTTTTACATGGTCCCAATCTGAACCTGCTCGGCACCCGGGAACCTGAGGTGTACGGTTCAACCACCCTTGCGGATATCAACCGGGAACTCCAGGCACTGGCCTCCCAAAACGGCCACAACCTTAACAGCTTCCAAAGCAATGCTGAATTTGAGCTTATCGAACGTATTCATAAGGCGAGAGATGAAGGCGTTGCCTTTATTATCATCAACCCTGCTGCGTTCACTCATACCAGCGTTGCATTGCGCGACGCCCTGCTGGGTGTCGATATCCCCTTTATTGAAGTCCACCTTTCCAACGTTCATGCCCGTGAGAGCTTCCGCCATTTTTCCTATTTTTCGGATAAAGCGGTCGGTGTGATCTGTGGCCTGGGGGCTCAGGGGTATCAACTGGCACTGCAGTCTGTCTTTAAACAACTTGCGTGAACCCGAACAGTAACAAATAACTACGAGATCAGAATCAGAATGGACATTCGCAAAGTCAAAAAGCTTATTGAACTGCTTGAAGAATCCAACATCAACGAAATTGAAATCAAAGAAGGCGAAGAGTCTGTTCGTATCAGCCGTGGTGCAGCACCCGTTGCACAACCAATGGCTTACGCACCAGCTCCTGCTGCCGTCACCGCCGCACCGGTTGCCGCTGCACCTGCTGCTGCCGCAGAAGCCCCTGCTGCACATTCTGGCCACGTTGTCAGCTCTCCTATGGTCGGCACTTATTACAGCTCACCATCACCGAGCTCCCCTTCTTTTATTGAAGTTGGCCAGACCGTTAAAGTCGGCGATGTTATCTGCATCATTGAAGCGATGAAGATGATGAACCAGATTGAAGCGGATAAAGCCGGTGTTGTTGAAGCTATTCTGGCAGAAGACGGCCAGCCTATTGAATTTGACCAGCCGCTGGTTACCATCGTTTAACCGCCCCTTAAATTAGGCCAACTCAAGGATCATCCAGATGCTGGAAAAAGTAGTTATTGCCAACCGGGGTGAAATCGCTCTGCGCATCTTACGTGCCTGCAAGGAACTGGACATCAAGACTGTTGCTATCCACTCCACAGCAGACCGGGACCTGATGCACGTACGTCTTGCTGATGAGGCGGTTTGCATAGGGCCAGCCCCTTCTCCTCAAAGTTACCTGAACATCCCTGCTATTATTGCAGCAGCGGAAGTCACCGATGCGATGGGCATCCATCCGGGTTACGGCTTCCTGGCTGAGAACGCCGATTTTGCAGAACAGGTTGAGCGTTCAGGTTTCCAGTTTATCGGCCCTAAAGCTGAAACTATTCGCCTGATGGGTGACAAAGTTTCCGCTATTGAAGCCATGAAAAAAGCCGGTGTGCCTACGGTTCCCGGCTCTGATGGTCCGCTGCCGGTCGAAGAGCCGGAAACCATGAAAAAAATTGCTCAGCGTATTGGCTACCCGGTGATTATCAAAGCTGCTTCCGGCGGTGGTGGTCGTGGTATGCGGGTTGTGCACTCTGAAGCGTCCCTGATTAACTCTGTGCATGTAACACGCTCTGAAGCAGCCGCGGCCTTTGGCGATGCCACTGTTTATATGGAGAAGTTCCTGGAAAATCCACGTCATGTGGAAGTACAGGTTCTGGCTGACGGACAGGGTAACGCTGTTCACCTTTACGACCGTGACTGCTCCATGCAGCGTCGCCATCAGAAAGTTGTGGAAGAAGCACCGGCCCCTCACCTGGATCCGGAAGCCCGTGCTGCTGTGCTGCAGTCCTGTGTGGATGCCTGTATTGAGATCGGCTACCGGGGTGCGGGTACCTTTGAGTTCCTGTATGAAAATGGCGGCTTCTTCTTTATCGAAATGAACACCCGTGTACAGGTTGAACACCCTGTTACAGAAATGATTACCGGCGTGGATATTGTTAAAGAACAGCTGCGCATTGCTTCCGGCCTGCCCCTGTCTCTTAAACAGGAAGAGATCAAAGTACAGGGGCATGCATTCGAGTGCCGTATTAATGCAGAAGACCCTAAAAGCTTCCTGCCCAGCCCCGGCACGGTAAAACACTTCCATGCACCGGGTGGTTTTGGCATTCGTGTCGACTCTCATCTCTACAGTGGTTACACCGTTCCACCTCACTATGATTCACTGATTGCAAAATTGATCAGCTTTGGTGAAGATCGGGAAATCTCACTGACGCGCATGAGAAATGCATTGGACGAAACTGTTATCGAAGGCATTCGTTCCAATATTCCTCTGCATCAGGATATTGTCAGGGATTCAAAATTCCAGGAAGGGGGTGTCAACATCCACTATCTGGAAAAGAAACTGGGTCTGTAAACTACCCACGAAAAGCCCGCCTGATAAGCGGGCTTTTTTTACAGAAAACGGCTGTATTCCTGACCTCATACGGAACAAATCGCCGTTACTTGTACCCGGCAAGCTCTCTGACCGTGATCTGACGATAAACTGATAATTCCCACTAAGCAAAATGGACAAAACCCATGCCCTGGCTACAAATAAAACTGACCACCAAACCCGAACACGCCGAACAATATGAAGATATGTTGCTTGCCGCAGGTTGCGCGGCGGTTACGTTTCAGGACAACAAAGACCAGCCTATTTTTGAGCCTGAGCTGGGCACAACACCGCTGTGGGAAAGCACGATTGTTACGGGTCTCTTCGCCGCCGACCATGATCTGGATAAAACCAATCACCTGATTCAGCAGGCGCACGATCAGCAGTTTCCCGGCCAGCCATTACCCCCCATTAAAGAAGAAATACTCGAAGACAAAGACTGGGAACGGGAATGGATGGACAGCTATCATCCTATGCAGTTTGGCACTCGACTTTGGGTATGCCCAAGCTGGCGTGATGTGCCGGAACCTGAGGCGGTTAACCTGATGCTCGACCCAGGTCTTGCCTTCGGCACCGGCACCCACCCCACCACTGCGCTTTGTCTGGAGTGGCTGGATGCACAGTCCCTGGATGACTGTACTGTGGTAGATTACGGCTGCGGTTCGGGTATTTTGGGTATTGCTGCACTACTGCTGGGTGCAAGCCATGTGACTGCTATTGATATCGACCCTCAGGCTTTGCTGGCAACTAAAGATAATCTGAGCCGCAATCAACTGGCAGATGAGCGCCTGGATACCTATATGCCAGCGCGCAGCCCTGAGGTGGAAGGTGATCTGGTAATTGCCAATATACTGGCAGGCCCGCTGGTTGAGCTGGCTCCCACTATCGCCAGCCATGTAAAACAAGGTGGTCGCCTGGCCCTCTCCGGCCTGCTGACTGAGCAGGAAGCCTCTATTCGCGAAGCTTACTCACAATGGTTTAACCTTGAGCCTGTTGCTGAACGCGAAGGCTGGATCCGAATTTCCGGCACCCGCCGCTAAACCTGAACCTATAGCATTCCTGCCTGCAGGGAAACCCTTTCCCTGCAGGAGTCATCCAGCACCCCTCATGTAGTAAAAGCCAAAACAGTCAAGCCATAAATCGTACAAAAAACCATCAAAAACGACTTGGAGCTGACCGCCCGAAGCGGTATCATTGGTTCCCTTCCTTGTTTGAAATCAGTGCTGTAGCCCTTATGTGGCTGCATGGGACTTCTTTTACCCTAATTTAAGGCAAGCCATGTTCCAGATAGGACCTTACACCATTAAAAGCCGGACAATTCTGGCGCCGATGGCAGGTGTGACTGACCAACCCTTTCGGCAACTCTGTCGCAGGTTTGGTGCAGGGCTGGTCGTATCAGAAATGGTGACTTCTGATACGCGCCTCTGGAACTCGCGCAAATCCAGCTTCCGCCTTAATCATCAGGGTGAAGCCGAACCCCGCTCAGTACAAATCGCAGGCGGCGATGCATCAATGATGGCAGAGGCCGCCCGGATGAACGTTGAACGGGGTGCCCAGATTATCGATATCAATATGGGCTGTCCTGCCAAAAAGGTCTGTAACAAAGCAGCAGGATCTGCATTGTTACGCGATGAGCCACTGGTTTCAGAAATTCTCCGGAGCGTAGTCAGCGCAGTATCTGTTCCGGTCACCCTTAAATTTCGCACAGGGTGGGATATGAACAACCGCAATGCACTGACCATTGCACGCATCGCAGAAGATGCCGGTATTACGGCTCTGGCCTTACACGGCAGAACCCGCGCCTGCGCTTATACCGGCCATGCCGAATACGACACAATCGCCCGGGTTAAACAGGCGGTCAGTATCCCGGTTTTTGCCAACGGCGACATTCGCACACCTCAAAAGGCAAAACAGATTATAGATCAGACCGGCGCGGATGCCGTGATGATCGGTCGAGGTGCGCAGGGAAGGCCCTGGTTATTCAGGGAGATCAATCATTACCTGGAAACAGGCAACATACTGGAAGCTCCCTCATCGGATGAGATAAGAAAAATTCTGCTGGAACACCTGCAGGCACTACAGACCTTTTACGGTGATTATCTGGGCGTTCGTATTGCCCGTAAGCACGTAGGCTGGTACCTGCAAGACCAGCCGGAAGGCAAAACTTTCCGTAAAGAATTCAATGTACTGGAAACAGCAGCAGACCAAACTGCGGCTATCAAACATTATTTTGACAGCCGTTCCCGAATTATCGCTGCCTGACAACTTGGATACGTAATACAGTGGAATACAAAGACATTGCTCAACCGACACTCACTCAGGATGCAACTGCGGAAACAACCACAACGTTAAGGGACAGTGTTCACCTTTCCCTGAGCAACTATTTCCGCCAGCTTGACGGTCAGCCGGTTACTGACGTTTACCAGATGGTATTGTCCGAAATTGAAGCCCCGCTGTTCGAATCAGTGATGGCTTACACCAAAGACAACCAGACTAAAGCTTCCCAGGTACTCGGTTTAAACCGTGGCACCCTGCGTAAAAAGCTTAAGCAATACGGTTTACTGTAATCGCCTTTTTTTATTATTCGGAACATTAATAACCATGGCAGAGAACACCACTCCCGTGCGTCGTGCGCTGATCAGCGTATCTGACAAAAGCGGCATCGTAGAATTTTCCCAGGCACTCAGCGCACAGGGCGTTGAAATTCTTTCAACCGGCGGCACTTACAAGCTATTGAAAGAAAACAACATTCCGGCGGTTGAAGTTTCAGACTACACCGGTTTTCCAGAAATGATGGATGGGCGTGTAAAAACCCTTCATCCAAAAGTACACGGCGGCATTCTGGGTCGTCGCGGTACCGATGATGCCATTATGGACACGCATGGCATTACCCCGATTGATATGGTGGTGGTGAACCTGTATCCCTTTGCTGAAACCATCAACCGCCCTGACTGTGATCTGCCCATGGCGATCGAAAATATCGATATTGGCGGCCCAACGATGGTGCGTTCTGCCGCTAAAAACCACAAAGACGTTGCCATTGTGGTTAATGCATCTGATTACAGTGCCATCAGTGACGAGCTGAAAAATGAAGGTGGTCTGGGTTATAAAACCCGTTTTGATCTGGCCGTTAAAGCCTTTGAACACACCGCAGCCTACGATGGCATGATCGCCAACTACCTGGGTGCGATTGTTGAAGGTGAAGAGGACGCGCCCGCCGACTTCCCGCGCACGTTTAACACGCAGTTTATCAAAGCGCAGGATATGCGTTACGGTGAAAACCCACATCAGCGTGCGGCTTTTTATGTGGAGTCCAACCCGGCTGAGGCCAGCGTTGCAACCGCGCGTCAACTGCAGGGTAAAGCACTGTCCTATAACAATGTTGCCGATACAGATGCCGCATTGGAATGTGTGAAACCCTTCAAAGAGCCGGCTTGTGTCATTGTTAAACACGCCAACCCTTGTGGTGTTGCTATTGGTGAAAACCTGCTGGAAGCCTACAACCGCGCTTACCAGACAGATCCAACTTCAGCATTTGGCGGCATTATTGCCTTTAACCGTGAACTGGATGCCGCCACCGCGCAGGCAATTATCGAACGTCAGTTTGTGGAAGTAATTATTGCACCTCAGGTGTCTCAGGCGGCTTCTGACCTGATCGCCTCCAAGCCTAACGTGCGTTTGCTGGAGTGTGGCACCTGGAGCGCCGACCGCTCACACGGTTTTGACTACAAGCGGGTTAACGGTGGTCTGCTGGTTCAGGACCTTGACCAGGGCATGGTGAATGCATCTGAGTTACAGGTTGTTTCCAACCGCCAGCCAAGTGAACAGGAAATCCGTGATCTGCTGTTCTGCTGGGAAGTCGCGAAATTCGTGAAATCCAACGCCATTGTTTACGCTAAAAACGGCCAGACTATCGGCATCGGTGCCGGCCAGATGAGCCGTGTTTACAGCGCTAAAATTGCTGGCATTAAAGCTGCTGATGAAGGTCTGACGGTAGCGGGTTCTGTGATGGCGTCTGACGCCTTCTTCCCTTTCCGTGACGGCATTGATTCTGCTGCAGCGGCCGGTATTAATGCCGTGATTCAGCCTGGAGGTTCCATGCGCGATCAGGAAGTTATTGATGCTGCGAATGAACACGGTATGGCGATGGTCTTCACCGGCATGCGCCACTTCCGCCACTAAGAACTAACAACGCGTTAAACCAGTAGCCCGGCCTGTCCGGGCTGCTGTGTATTTAAAAGGGGTTAACGATGAACATATTGATTATTGGGTCCGGCGGACGTGAACACGCACTGGCATGGGCCGCCGCTAAAGACGAGCAGGTTAAGCAGGTTTTTGTTGCACCGGGTAATGCTGCGACCGCTCAGGAAAACAAAATGCAAAACGTTGCCATTGATGTCATGGATATTGAAGGCCTCTGTGATTTTGCCAAAAACAATGCCATCGCCCTAACCATCGTTGGCCCTGAGGCCCCGCTGGTTGCTGGCATTGTGAATCACTTCCAGGCTGAAGGCCTGCGCATTTTCGGCCCAACCGATGGCGCCGCGCAACTGGAAGGTTCTAAAGCCTTTACCAAGGATTTCCTGGCACGCCATAAAATCCCAACCGGTGCTTACGCTAATTTCACTGAAATTGAACCGGCACTGGCTTATGTACGCGAACAAGGTGCCCCTATTGTTGTTAAGGCCGATGGCCTGGCAGCCGGTAAAGGTGTCATTGTTGCCATGACCCTTCAGGAAGCAGAAGACGCAATCAAAGATATGCTGGCGGGCAATGCCTTTGGTGATGCGGGCAGCCGTGTTGTTATCGAGGAGTTCCTTGGTGGTGAAGAAGCCTCTTATATTGTGATTGTTGACGGTGATAACGTGCTGCCAATGGCGACCAGCCAGGATCACAAACGGGTTGGCGACGGTGATACCGGCCTGAACACCGGCGGCATGGGTGCTTATTCACCGGCCCCGGTTGTCACCGCTGAAATTGATCAGCGTGTAATGGACGAAGTGATTATGCCGACGGTTAATGGCATGAAAGCCGAAGGCAACGAATATACCGGCTTCCTCTATGCAGGCCTGATGATTGATGCCGATGGCACCCCTAAAGTCATCGAATACAACTGTCGCTTTGGTGACCCTGAAACACAGCCAATTATGCTGCGTTTAAAGTCCAGCCTGGTGGATCTGTGTAATGCGGCCCTGGATAAAAAGCTGGATCAAACCACCGCAGACTGGGATAACCGCAAGTCAGTGGGGGTTGTAATGGCGGCTAAAGGTTATCCGGGTGATTACCCCAAAGGTGATGTCATCAGCTTCCCTGAAACCTGCCCGGAAGGCACTAAAATCTTCCATGCAGGCACTAAACTGGATGATGCCGGTAACGTGGTGACCGCAGGCGGGCGTGTACTTTGTGTGACCGCCCTGGGTGACAGTGTCACTGAAGCACAGCAACATGCTTACAATCTACTGAAAGAGGTGAGCTGGGACGGTGCTTATTTCCGTAACGATATCGCTTACCGTGCAATCGAGCGGGAGCAAGGTGAATAATATTCACCCCGTTGACTAAAACAGGCCTCTAACATGAGGCCTGTTTGTTTTTATGCACCCAAAACACTTTTTTATTCCTGGTTCAGCTTTGCCCCCTGCCACAACCGCCCGGCCATGTTTATAATGTTAAATCCTGAAATAATCTGACAGCATTAACCGGGTAATCATGGCATCGTTACAAAACACTGCAGGAAAGAAAAGATGGCTTCCTCTGGCGGTCGCGGTAATCATCGCAGGCGCTGTGTACGTTGTCACAGATAACCCGGAAGAAGCAATGCTGTCCCCTGCTGATATGCCTGCTCCGCTACCGGTGGCGACACCTCAGACCGCTGACAAAACAGAACCCCTTAATATCGCCCTGGCGCAGCGACAGGCTAATGCGGGCAATCATACCGGCGCACTGGCCACGCTCAACCTGTTTCTGGACCAAAATCCCGAGCATATGGATGCGCTGCTGCTTAAAGCATCTGTTCTGGTGCGACTGGGATCAAGTGCCGAAGCTGAAACCCTGCTATCCAGCCTGCGCCAGACTTACCCCCACCGCCCCGAGCCCCTGAATAACCTGGCCGTTATCTACGCCGAAGCCGGGGATCATAACCGGGCCATTGAAACCCTTCAGCAGGCGTTCCTGACACACCCCGGTTACGCGCGGGTTTACCGGAACCTGAGTGATATGTATGCCGTACTCGCGGCCGAGGCCTACAACAAGGCCTTAGGGCAGGACAATAACCCAACCGGACCGCGCCTTGCCCTGCTCGATCAGTTCGGTACAGAAGGCGTGCCTGTTCAGGATGAAATGCTAAGCCAGGCCCCGGTTGAGCCCCCCCCGGCAGAGCCGATCAGCACCCCAGGGCTTTCTGTCATTCGTTCCGCCCGGGCGGCAGTCGCACTCACAGAAACGCCGGAACCCCTCATATCCCGGCCTGCTGAACCAGCCCGCTCTGAACTGATTGCTGATACACCAGTCACCGTCACTGCATCGGCACAAAACTATACCAATGTGCTGATGGATAAAGCAGATTCAGATGCCATTGTCGCAGCACGGGACACTATCCCGTCTGAGGCAGGCAATGTTCAGGCAGATATCCGTCTTCCCGAAACCAGGATTTCCCCGGCAGAAGAACAGGCAATCAGCCAGGAAACTAAACGTGCCGAACAGTTGCTGGCCAGCCTGGACCGAAATCCGACAGCAATACTGTCCCCTGCTGCTCCCGTACGGACATCCCCGGCCCTTGCTGAAAGCCCTGCAGAAGCTGTCAGGCAGCACCTGCACAACTGGGCAACCGCCTGGTCCGGCCAGCACGTTGACAGGTACGTCAGCGCTTACGCGGATAACTACCGGCCTGCAAGCGGCAACAGCCACAGGGACTGGATTAAAAACCGTACCCTACGCCTGAGCGAACCGGCGTTTATTAAAGTCACTTTAGGGGATATACGGGTAAACCTGCTGTCCGGGACCCGTGCTGAAGCCAGTTTCCGACAGGTCTATCGTTCTGATCGCTACCAGGATGTAGAGCAGAAACGGATGAGTCTGGTAAGAACAGCGTCAGGCTGGAAGATTACACGAGAAGCTAAAGAGTAAAATCGCTTAGTGACTGCTCCCCGCCCTTATCGGGCGAGGCTTCCAACTTCTTAGGCCGCTGCC
>JBMYOX010000055.1:0-23917 GCA_049599735.1 Pontibacterium sp.
GCGCATCTGGTTTGGGACCAGAGGGTCGTAGGTTCGAATCCTATCACTCCGACCATCTTGTAGTTTAAAGCTGTATAAGCTTGTCTGCCAACAGATAAGCGACCTGTTCGGAGTGTAGCGCAGCTTGGTAGCGCATCTGGTTTGGGACCAGAGGGTCGTAGGTTCGAATCCTATCACTCCGACCACTTTTCTTAAGTATTTCTACTCATCACTTTTAATTACTCTCCGTGCACACCCGCTGGCGCTTGCTTTATACGTAAGCATAAAGGGAAGGCACAAAAACATTAATTGAACAGCCTTCCCTTGATTCGACGGAAAGGGTGCCATGTATATATTCGGTTCTTTCCCGAATACTGATCAACCCGAACCCGCCCGGCTTAAGCAGATCTCTTGGCCCTTCAGGTATACCAACGCCGTCATCTTCAATAACCAGACGCACTCCCAGGTCTTCGTCTTTAAGCTGTATAAAAACATAAGTGCCACAGGCATGCTTCATGATATTAGAAAGCGCTTCCTGTGCGATTCTGTATAAATTCGACATCACACCTTCAGATAATTTCTTATCCTGCTGAATATCCATTTCAATGGCATAATCCATGCTCTCAAGCTGAGCGATAGTCGCAATTTTAGGCAAGCTGACGTTCAGGCCAAAATCATTCATCTCAAACGGCCGTAATGACATAATTCGATTGTAGACAGTGTCATACATTGAGTTAACAATATCTTCTGATAATTCCACTGTCCTGGTGGGTATTTTTGCCTCAATAATTTCTTGTTTAAGAAAGTGCAAATTTACTTTAACAGCCGCCAGTAACTGCCCCATATCATCATGCAGCTCATTGGACAGGCGTAAACGCTGCTTTTCTTCCGTATCAATCAGGTGATGCAGTATGCGGCGCTTGTCCTGATAATTCTCATTAAGATTTTTATTAGCCTCAAGTAATGCGTCTTCTTTATCTTTGAGGTCTTTTACAATCTCAATGATCTCAGCACCAATCGCATTAAACTCTTCGATATTTGTCGCTTTCCAGCATGTATGTTTATTGCGGTGGGCTTTACGTGTAAATGTGATTAATGACTGCAACTGAAAGTCAACAAAGCCTGATAACAACAAAGCCAGCGTCAAAGAGATAACTAATGCGACTGAGCCTCCGTAAATGAAGGTTTTAGAGATTTCTTCACGAAGCCTGCTTAAAGAACGATCATCAGAAAGCGTTTTAATAACAATATTGTCACTAAAAGGCGTTTCACCCTGCGAGACCGCGACTGTATTCGCATGCTCTTCCAAAAAAAACAAAGATGTCTCTTTGTATGCAGAAGACTCAAAATATACCGTGCTAATCGCATTACCCTTGTAGAGTATGCCAATCGAAGCCAACTCATTTTGGTCAGAAAACATCTTACTCAACAGATATTCATTATCACTGAGCTTGATGCCGCCAATTAACTGACCGATCACCTTACCTGAGCGGTTAAGGCTGAGTGGCAGGGAGTAAATTCCCAGTACAGTTTTATTCGCCTCTATTACTTTCCAGCCATGATTATTCAGACTGCCATTTTTTATAAAGAGATCGGCACAAGTTATGTGAGACAGGTTAGTCAGATAACCACTAAACAGAAAACACTTGTTTTTATCGAAAAATGATAACGCTATAAAATCATAGCGGGTCGTTTCAACATCTTCTTCCCACTCAGCCAGCCTGGAAAAAAAATTACCCTGATCACCCTGATAAAGCGACTCCACCAGGCCTTTATTTGAACGCAGCGTCAGAAAATCCTGCTCTAAATCATTCAGATATTCGGTCAGTTGGTTCTCATAGTGATTAACCTGAGCAACGGTATGAGCCTCTACCTGCCGCTTGATAACTTTTTTTGAATCATAATAGGCACTGACCAGGAAGCTGGTCAGAAAGATAAGTATGGACAATAACAGGAGCGAAAATGATATTGTCTTAAATTTCAGGTTAATGCTCATCATTCAGCACGTAGCACGTAGCACAGCTATTTACCTGAATAACGGAAGGCATGCTTTTCAATTTTTTCGATCTCCTGAAGCGACATTGAATCATCCAGTACAGTGAAATCACCTGAATAGATTAACGGCACCGTTTTTCCTTCAAGGTCTCGCTTAATAGCCTCAGCCATTGAGACGCCATTACCATCATTCATCCGCATCAAAACTACCTGAAGATTGCCCTTCTTAAGCTCCGCTATCTCTTCTGATCCGCCGCCCCAGCCATTGACGATAATATCCTGACGGCCCAGCTCAGCAAGCGCGTCAACAGCGCCCAGCGCTGTATCCGTTGAACAGGCATAAATATAGGACACTTTTGGGTTATCAGATAAAATTTGTTTAGTCACTTTGTAACCACCACGCCTGCTTGAATCCGTATAGTAACCGGATGCTAACCGGTGGTAGTCGCCTATTTCCTGAATATACGTCAACCCCCTCATTTCACTGATGAAACCTTTGCTGCGAAATACAACCCCATAAGACGTACCCTCAGGCATCCTTTTTTTATGGTAGCGCGCCAGTATTTTAGCCCCTTCCGCATGATCAAAACCGATATACATAAACGGCTGCTTATCGCCCCAGGCCTTGATAGGTGTTGTGATATTCTGAAGGATCAGTTTGCTGTCCGAGCCTCTGATTAAGCGTTCAACGAGCGCTTGTTGCCGGGCAGAATCCAGCGTATAAACCAAATAATCCGGCTTCCATTTAAGCATCTCTTCAATCTGCTTAGCCTGCTTTGAAACTTCGGTATTAGGCTTTGTATACTTTGTTCGAATAGTGTAATCGATACCGAGTTCTTTCATTCTCAATTCAAAAGATTTAACGCTGCGCAGCCAGTAATTGGAAAACTGAAACGATGGATAAATAATACCTACTTTGATCTGCCCGGTCTGACCCCGAATCCTCAGCCCGTCCTTACGTACCGCTTCTATCAGCTGCCCTGAGGCTTCCTGTTGCTCAGGGTGCCGTTCGTAGTACTCGTCGTAAGTCCAGTAGTCTGAGAGTTTGCCCGCCAAAGCAACGTTACTTATACTTAATGCCATTAGCATTACCAGGAAGCTTTTAATCATTTTTGAGCGCCCCTTAAGGATAATTTCAGACATAAGAGTATGGCTGTTCTGTCTACAGAACAACCTTATCGTTAAGCAAATAACTCACCACAGCAGAAGCTCAGGGCAATAATCATCAGGCCCTCAGCATAACAGCCTGATGATTACGGTTTCTGCCCGCTTAAACAGACAGTTGCACATAAAAGCGCTGCAGCACCCTCGACAGGTTAAATGCATCTTCCGCTCCTGCCACCTCGCGAATGGAATGCATACCAAACTGCGGCACCCCGATATCCAATGTACGTACGCCAATTTCTGCCGCCGTGATCGGGCCTATAGTGCTACCACAAGCCATATCCGATCGTACAACAAACGCCTGAACCGGCACATTTTCCTGCGCTGCCAGGTGGCGATACAGGGAACTGGTTTCACTGTTAGTCGCATAACGCTGATTGGCGTTGGTTTTAATAACAGCGCCATGGTTCAGCAAAGGCCCGTGGTTCTGATCGTGTTTATCTGAAAAATTAGGGTGCACGCCATGCGCATTATCAGCCGAGATCATCACCGAGCGGGACAACGCCCGGTTTCGTACTTCAGCATCCGGCATCACCCGCTCAAGTATTTGTTTTAATAAAGGCCCCTGAGCGCCGGATGCTGACTGACTGCCCACTTCTTCATGATCACTGCAAATCAGCAAAGCCCCCTGCTCCGTCTCACTTTTAAGCAATGCGTAGAGGCCGATAAAACAACTGAGCAGGTTATCCAGGCGTGCCGAGGCAATAAACTCATCGCGCAAGCCCACAAAACCCGGCAACTGCGTATCATAAAAGCACAGTTCATAATCCAGTACCTGAGCCACATCCGTAATACCCTGCGCCTCAAGTTGCGCCTGCAGCCACTCGCGAAAGTCCGGTTTTTCACTGCTCTGCCCCAATATAGGCGGCAAATAAGTCTGTGCATTAACAGAGCGCCCTTTGTTCGCCTCACGATCCAGGTGGATAGCCAGGCTTGGAATAATGGCAATGGCTTTTTCAAAGTCCACCAACGCATCCGCCAGCTCGCCATCCTCGTTTCGATAGGCGACACGACCAGCAATCGATAAATCCCGGTCAAACCAGGGATTCAGTAATGCACCACCGTAAACCTCAACACCGAGCTGAAAATAACCCTGTTTATGCAGCTCCGGGGTAGGCTTTACTTTCAGGCAAGGTGAGTCCGTATGTGCTCCAACCATACGAAAACCACTAACCTCCGGGGCAGTCTTTGGCATTACCCAGGCCACAATGGATGAGCCATTACGGATAACAAAATAACGCCCGCCGGGTACTACATCCCATGCATCAGACTCATCCAGACAGACATAATCCGCTGCTAATAGCTCCGCTGCCATGACCTTAACCGCATGAAAAGGAGTTGGTGACGCGGCCAGAAACGCCAGTAAAGACTGATTAAAAACCTGCTGTGTCATTTATCGACTCCTCAACTAATCCGTTTTGTAGGCTTTAACTTTCAGCAATTCCACTTTAAAAACAAGTGCAGAATTGGCAGGGATAGCCTCACTGGGGCTGGTCGCACCGTATGCCAGATCAGCCGGAATATAAAGCTTCCAAATAGCGCCTTCTTTCATTTTGCGCAAGGCTTCACGCCAGCCGCGTACCACACCTTTAACGGGAAATTCAGAGGGTTTTCCACGCTCATAAGAACTGTCAAACACAACATCATCAATACGACGCCCTTCATAATTTACAACCACCGTATCTCTGATAGTTGCTGACATCCCACTGCCCGCTTTAAGCACCTCGTACTGCAAACCTGATTCTGTTGTGACAACCCCGGCACGCCTGGCATTTTCAGCCAGATATGCAACACCCGCCTTACGGGTTTCATCGTTTACGGCTTTATCAATTAATTCTGCACGAAAGCGTTTTTGCTCATCACTTTCACCACAGCCCCCCAGCAACACCACTGACACTAAAACCAGCCACACCGTTTTTTTCATTTTCAGGCCTTTTACCTAAGCACGATTAACCAAATAAGTGTTTGATTTTACATCAGGTCGCCGTCTGACTAAACTCAGTCACTACCTGATGGAACCCGGCAGCCTCTTTTCAGGTCACAATAAACAACAATATCAACGGGTGTGTCGTCAGAATTATGCGCAAATCGTTTATCAAACTGTGCTCTGCACTGGGCCTTGCCGCCTTTATCTCTCTCTCGCCTGCTTTTGCAGTTGCTAATACGCCTCTGGCTGCTCAAACCGAGCAGAAGCAAACCATGCTCGAAATTATGGAGTCGCTCAAACAGGGCCATTACAAGCGCATGGAGGTTAATGACGCGCTCTCTGAAAAGCTGCTCACACAATACATAAGCGACCTTGACCCCTCGCGCAGCTATTTTTATCAGCGTGATATCAAGGCGTTTAATAAATACCAAACGACACTGGACGATGCGCTGACGAAGGGTAATCTGGATGCGGCTTATGAAATTTTTAATCGCTACCAGCAACGTAATATAGAAAGACTGAACTATGCTATCAGCCTGCTGGATGGCAAACATACGTTCAATTTTGAAATTGACGAATCACTAAATGCCGAGCGTGATGAAGCCCCCTGGATTCAAAGTGAGGCTGATATGAATGAGCTCTGGCGCAAACGCATAAAAAGTGGCCTGCTAAGCTTAAAACTTGCCGATAAAACCATCGCAGAAGCCACTGAAATACTGTTAAAACGCTATAACAACCAGTTAGGTCGCAGCGAACAGGTAAACAACGAAGACGTATTCCAGAGTTACGCAAACGCACTGACTGCGCAATACGACCCACATACACAGTATTTTTCTCCTCGTCGCTCAGAGAACTTCCAGATCAATATGAGCCTTTCACTGGAAGGTATCGGTGCGGTTCTGCAAAGCGAAAACGAGTTCACTAAAATTGTACGTCTGGTTCCCGCAGGCCCGGCAGATAAAACCGGCCAGCTCAAACCCGCTGACCTGATTCTGGGTGTGGGCCAGGGCGACAAGGGCGAGATTGAAGATGTTGTCGGCTGGCGTCTGGATGATGTGGTGCAGAAAATACGTGGCCCTAAAGATTCTGTTATCCGACTTCAGGTTCGGGCGTCCGACACTGAAGATGCCCCCCTTCGCATTGTTCGTATCATTCGGAACAAGGTCAAACTCGAAGAGCAGTCAGCCCAAAAACGCATCCTGGAAATTGACCATCAGGGGCAGGCACTAAAACTAGGTGTCATTGAAATCCCAACCTTCTATATAGACTTCAACGCCCTGCAACGTGGTGATGAGAACTATAAAAGCACCACCCGTGATGTAGAAAAGCTGATTAAAGAACTTCAAACTGAAGATATTAATGGCCTGATCATTGATTTACGTAACAATGGTGGTGGCTCATTACGCGAGGCTAACGAACTGGTGGGTCTCTTTATCAGTCGCGGCCCAACCGTGCAGATTCGTGATCAGCAGGGTTACATTCGGGTACTGGGCGATCGTGATCCAAAAATTGCGTGGTCCGGCCCTGTGGCTGTGATGGTTAACCGCCTCTCCGCATCCGCCTCTGAGATTTTTGCCGGGGCGATGCAGGATTACCAGCGCGCCATCGTGATAGGCGATCAGACCTTTGGTAAAGGCACGGTACAGACGTTACAGCCCCTGCAGCGTGGTCAGCTTAAAATGACAAACGCCAAGTTCTATCGCATATCCGGTGAAAGCACGCAGCATAAAGGTGTAATCCCGGACATTACTTTCCCAACGCTCTATGATCATGATGAAATTGGTGAAAGCGCACTTGAAGGCGCCCTCGTCTGGGACCAGGTTCATAAAGCCCCCCACGGCCAGTTTGTAGGTGCCTCTTCCTTTATCCAGGCACTGACACAGCAGCATAAAGCCCGTATCAGCAAAAATCCGGACTTCCTCTTTATGAATGAGCAGGTTGCCGAGCTGAAAAAGCGTCGTGATAAGCGCGAAATATCACTACAGGAATCGGCCGTTCAGCAGGAACGCAGCGCAACAGAAACCTGGCAGATCGAGGCAGAAAACCGCCGCAGAACACTCAAAAAACTCGCACCGGTTAAAACCTTATCCGAACTGGATACCGGGCTCAAAAAAGATGCACAGGGACGCCCGATTAATCCGGAAGCCGAGGCCATGCTGATTGAAAGCGGGCACATTCTAATGGATATGCTAGCCTTAACTCAGAAATACACAGCAGCATCGCACTGATATGCTGCCCCGGTGGCTCGGAAATCAGGATCATTATTCCGGGCCTCTGATGCTCAGAGGCGGGACTGATGACAATAAAAAAGCTGATCGTACTCGCAGTGATTCTGCCGACTGCCCTGGGCCTCCTGGGCATCGGTGGATATTTTGGTTACCACGCGCTGATAAAGCAAAGCGCCAGCAACCAGAAAGAACTTGAGAAATTCGGCCTTGCTGTACTGCCGGAACCCTCACTCCCCGAAGGCACAGCAGGTGCGACAGGCTCCGTGCTGAGCAGCCCCACCTTTAGTAAAAATAAGCTTACAGCGACCCAAAGAGTCATTCAGGGTTTAATGGCCGATAAAGAAAACCTGATTAATGAGCAACAAGGCCTGCGTGAAGAAAATGCGACTTTAAAAACACGCATAGCTGAACTGGAAGAATATCAGCGCCTGAACGAACATTTCGCACCACAAACACTTGTCGAAGAACTGAGAGTTGTTAAAAGAAAACTAAAAAAACAACTTCAGAACAACCCGGGGGCCGCCCGCTTTAACAACCGTCAGATTGATATCGTCTCTAACGCCTCAGTCGTGGAGTATGAAAAATTTATTCGCCGCAATCGCCTTATCTTATCCAACTTCCAGCAAGACGAACTCATCCATATTTACCTGCCGGAATTTGCCTTTTGCCTGGGTGACGGTGTTGATGTGGCAACTAATTCCCCGACAGAGGAGCGTAATCTGGCACGTTTCTTCTCAGAAAATGACCCTGACGTCCTGAACACTGCTTTAAGGCGGGACCTGGATACTGTACTTAAACCCTGCCAGGTTGATCTTTATGAAAATCTGGCCAAATATTCAGCACAAAAACAGCCATAAATCTATTCAAAATCACTGAAAAGAGACTTTCTCCTATCTACCTGGTTTAGTTTTCCGTATAATACGCGCTCATTTTACTACGATTTGAGGCTATCCCATCGGCAAACGGGGCCCGGTCGTAAATACTCTCTGACCCTGTACTGCCGATGATACAGGTTGAAAAGTGCCGCATCCGTGGCCTTTATCATAGGACATAATTCATGAGCGAAAGCTTTGCTGAACTGTTTGAAGAATCCCTCCAGAACGTAGATATGAAACCTGGCACCCTGGTAACAGGTGAAGTCATTGATATCGATAGCGACTGGGTTACTGTTAATGCTGGCCTGAAATCTGAAGCCGTTATTCCACGCGTTCAGTTCCTGAACGATGCGAATGAGCTTGAAATTCAGATTGGCGATGAAGTAAAAGTTACACTGGAAGCTGTAGAAGATGGCTTCGGTGAGACTCGTCTTTCTCGTGAAAAAGCGAAGCGTGCAGAAGCATGGGAAGTTCTCAAGCAGAAATTCGATGCTGAAGAAGTGGTTAAAGGCTACATCTCCGGTAAAGTCAAAGGCGGCTTCACTGTTAGCATCAACAACATCCAGGGCTTCCTGCCAGGCTCTCTGGTAGATGTACGTCCGGTACGCGACGTTGATCACCTGGAAGGCAAAGAACTGGACTTCAAACTGATCAAACTGGATCAGAAGCGCAACAACATCGTTGTTTCCCGCCGTGCAGTACTGCAGGAAGCAAACAGCGCACAGCGCGATGAGCTGCTGGCTTCTCTGGAAGAAGGTCAGAGCGTTAAAGGTTTCGTTAAGAACCTGACTAACTACGGTGCATTCATCGACCTGGGCGGCGTTGACGGCCTGCTGCATATCACTGATATGGCGTGGAAGCGTATCTCCCACCCAAGTGAAATGCTGAACCCTGGTGATGAGATCAACGTTAAGATCATCAAGTTCGACAAAGAAACCGGTCGTATCTCTCTGGGTCTGAAACAGCTGTCTGAAGATCCGTGGGAAGCTATCAAGAACCGTTACCCGGCAGGCGCTAAAGTACAGGCTCGTATCACGAACCTGACTGACTACGGCTGCTTCGCGTCTATCGAAGATGGCGTTGAAGGTCTGGTACACGTTTCTGAAATGTCCTGGACTAACAAAAACATCCACCCATCTAAAGTTGTTCAGATCGGTGATGCTGTAGAAGTTATGATCCTGGACGTTGATGAAGAGCGTCGTCGTATCTCCCTGGGTATCAAGCAGTGTGTTGTTAACCCATGGGTTGCATTCGCAGAACAGTATGCAGCTGGCGATAAAGTGACGGGCACTATTAAGACCATCACTGACTTCGGTATCTTCGTAGGTCTGGAAGACGAGCTGGACGGTCTGGTTCACATGTCTGACATCACCTGGGAAGCCGATGCTGAAGCAGCACTGCGTCAGTATAAGAAAGGTGACGAAGTTGAAGCCGTTATCCTGTCTATTGATGCAGAAAAAGAGCGTATTTCTCTGGGCGTTAAACAGCTGGAAAGCGATCCTTTTGCTGAGTTTGCAGCTGCAAATGACAAAGGCACTATCGTAACCGGTATTGTTAAGTCTGTAGACGCTAAAGCCGCAGTTATCGAACTGGCTGAAGGCATCGAAGGCGTACTGAAAGCTTCTGAAGTTGCTTCCGAGCGTACTGAAGACGTATCTGCCGTACTGAAAGAAGGCGATTCCGTTGAAGCTAAAATCACCGGTCTTGACCGTCGCAACCGTGCAATCACTCTGTCTATCCGTGCTAAGGACCAGGCAGAAGAGAAAGCTGCACTGAAAGCGGTTCAGAATGCTGATGTTGCGGTCGCTGGCCCAACAACTATCGGTGACCTGATCAAGGCTCAGATGGCTGCTAAAAAATAATTAGCCCTGGCTAATAAAAAAGGCGCTCACTGAGCGCCTTTTTTTGTGCCTGCACCACCGACACCCCTCCCCCTGAATGCATTCTTTGCTTAATTTTTAAACATATCAGCCGCTAACCTTCAGGCGCATTCTTACAAAAGACCTGTCGGGCCAATCTTATGATTATTGCTAACAGCCACGTTACCCTGGGCAGCACCCATAACAAACAACAGAGCCACAGCGAACAGGAATCCTTAACGGTGCATCAGGTTGCCGCAGACGGATCACTGGCGGCCGCAAAGACAGATACTTCTGACAGCACCCAACTTTCCGATAAAGCCCTGGCACTTGCCAGGCGTATGGGCAACGCTCAAGTCCGGCACAATCAAACTGTGCGGGTTGAGCAGAACAGCCGCCTGAATACCGATACTCAACGCTTCCCCCTCTCAGAACGTGGCTCCAACGGCCCTGTACTGGAAAGCTCGGCCCCACAACCACTGCCCGCCAGTTTTCAATCAGCCGCCCCTGTACAACAGACAGATATCGCCACTTCAACAGATCCTCAAATCCGTCTGGCTGCTGCCATTGTGTCCTCTATTACCGGCAAATCTATCGAATTGACCGATGGCACCACGTTGCAGGACGGCCTGAGTGACAGAGCACAAAGCCTCACCGAATCAAACCGGATAGGTGCCCGGGCATTCAGCTTTAATCTGGCACAATTTGACGAAGAACCCCCCGCAGGCACCGGCATGCGTTATGAACATATCGCACACTACAGTGAATCGGAACAAACTGCCTTCAGTGCTCAGGGAGAAATACGCACCGCCGATGGCCAGACAATCAATATCGAACTAATGATGGAGATGAGCCACCATTATTCCAGCACACAAGCCACCACTATAACGGCAGGCGCACAATTAAAAGACCCGCTGGTCATTAACTTTGCCGCCGCCTCAACCGAACTCACCAGCGACAAATTCAGCTTTGATATAGATGCAGATGGCCAACTAGACACGATTAGCGCAACAACTGCTGGCAGCGGCATGCTGATGCTCGATAAAAACAATGATGGCAAAGCCAATGACGGCACCGAACTTTTTGGCGCCCTTTCAGGCAATGGCTTTGCAGATCTTTCCCGTTATGATGATGACCAGAATAACTTTATCGATGAAGCTGATGCCATTTATTCCGAGTTAAAAATCTGGGTTAAATCGACCGATAACAATGACCAATATTTTTCACTGGCCGACAAAGCGATTGGCGCTATCTACTTAGGTGCCGTGCAAACCCCCTTCGAACTCAAAGGGGACGATAATGCACTCTTAGGACAAGTTAAAAGCTCCAGCTTCTTTGTCGGACAAAATGGCAACACCGGCACCGTTCAGCAAATTGACCTGGTGGTTTAAAACCGACGCAGGCCTGCTAAACATCGACACCCGCTTCATCTTCTGCAACCACCTCGGTTTCACACAGTGCCTCTTTAAGCCATAACTGCACAGATGCGTGGCTCAACACCGCATCCATGTAAGCCTGACTCACCGCCGAAACCTCAACACCATAGGTTTTAAAACGCAAAACCACAGGTGCAAACATCACATCCGCAATACTAAAGCCACCAAATAACCAGGGCCCCCGATCACTGTGACGGTTACATAATCCAGACCAGATCTGATCGATACGACCGATCTCTGTTAGCACATCCTCAGTTATCTCTATTTTTCGACGCGCCCGGCAGTTCATAGGCATCGCTGAACGTACCGCCATAAAACCGGAATGCATTTCACAGGCAATAGCACGTGCTTCAGCTCGCCCTGCCCTGCTTGCAGGCCAACCCCGCCCCTCAAGAAAAGTCTCATTCACGTATTCGCAGATTGCCAACGAATCCCAAACCCGAATATCACCATCCACCAGCACAGGCACTTTTCCTGCGACCCCCTGCTTCTCCAGCTCGGTATAAAATGCATCCGTAAATAATGACAATTTGGTTTCATGAAACGGAATATCAAACGCCGACAGCATCAACCAGCCCCGCAACGACCAGGACGAATAATTCTTATTTCCAATAATCAATTCCATCGTTATCTCCTTAATAGCTAGCTTTTACGGTACTTTTACCACCCTTCCGGGTACAGACTAACAAAAAACTCAGATGGACGCTGAGCCGGTATTTGACCCTGATTCAGCAGCAACACAGCCTTAACCCGGCCAGGCCTTTGGCTGCCTTCTTCCGGTTCAGGTCGACCTCTGCAGGCAAGAGGTCAAATCAAGCCACCGCATACATCCGATTCCAGCAAGGGGCCTATTGGCACCGAATTGGTGGCAAAATGTCACCATAGGTTGTATATTTCCTGTATGTACTTATCTCTATGGAAATAGTGAACTGAATACATAAAAGCACACTCTCAGCCAGAAAAGGACAACAGCCATGACAGCCGCCACTGCTGAACGCAAGACAGAGCGAATTACAGCGCGTATCGCACCTAATGTGCTGGAAAAAATTGAGTACGCTGCTTCGCTACAGGGTGCAACGATTAACCAATTTTTGATAAGCAGTGCGCTGGTTAATGCTGAAAACATTATCGAGCATGAGCGTCGCCTTCAGCTCTCTCAGGATGAAGCACGGCGTTTTCTGGACATCATTGATACGCCACCCAAACCTAATGACCGCTTATGCGCGGCGCTCCAGAGCTATCAGGAAGATTCTCTGAATGTCGAACGTAAAGATTGAACCACTCAATAAGGCGCATGACCGGGAGAACTTTGACTGCGAAGTTAAAGCGCTCAATCAGTACCTACAAACAATGGCTTTGCAGCACCAAAAGAAGGATATTGCAAAAACCCATGTACTAACCTTTAAAGAAAGCGGAAACCTTATCGTGGCCTTCACTACCCTGAAGGCTTGTGATGTTGATCTTTCGGCTGACAAAGATAACCCTGTATTTAAGAAACTCCCCAATATTGCCCCATGCCTTCGCTTGTGCAGAATTGCGGTCGATAAGAAATATAAGGGGATCGGAGCAGGTAAACACTTAATGGGATTTACGCTCGCTAAGGCGGTACAGATTAGTGAGGATATTGGCTGCACCGGCATTGTAGTAGATGCAAAGGATAAGACTGCCCAGGCGTATTATGAGCAATACGGTTTTATAGCGTTTACATCTGATCCGCTACGCTTGTTCTTGCCAATGAAAACCATCAAGACACTGGCGAGCACGCAGGCTGGGTGAGCGCAGCGTAACCCACCACAACCGCGATCACAACTTCACCCCTGCTCTGACTGTAATGATCCAACACCCCCACGGGCGTGGGGAAGACCACCCCCTGTGATTCCCGCGCAAACGGAAATCTATAGACGCAGTAAATAATGGGATTGTACGGAGTCTGGAGCCCCGCCTTCGTGAGGATGACGTGCAGTTAGCTGCGAGAAACCAGTTAAATCACACAGCTTTATCTTCGGCTCTGCGCCCTACCATTATTACAATAAAACTGATCACTTCATCATTGTGCTGGTTATAGCCCCGGAACTGAATACGCAGAATGCCCCGGTCAGGTTTGGAGCGGGAGGGTTTTACACTGAGAATCTCAGCCTGTGGGCGGATGGTGTCGCCAGGGCGGACGGGTGCAAGGAAACGCAGTTCATCAATACCAGGACCACCCATGCTGACGGTTTCAAAAATGCCGGATTGCACCACCATGCGAAAGCACAAAGCGAGGGTTTGGAAACCGCTGGAGATTAATCCACCGTACGGACTTTCGGAGGCAGCCTGAGTATCAATATGGAAGGGTTGTGGATCATAAGTCAGGGCAAAGTCCAGAATCTGGCCTTCACTGAGGGTAAAACCCGGTGCTTTAAACAGTTCGCCCACGCTAAAGTCATCAAGGTAACGATTCATTTTTAAGTCCTCTTATTATTTTTTTAGTAACCTGCTTATTTTTAGAATAAAAAAAGGGGAGCAAGCTCCCCAAGTGACGAATCTTCAATGTATAAGTACGAGTGATAACACTTATAACGAGTTCGCCTTTCAGCTAACAGTCAAAGAACCTTAACGGTTCTGCCAGGTTGTCAGATGCGCAGACCACCGTCCATTTCAATAATACGGCCGGTGAAAAATTCATTTTCAATAATGTATTGCAGGCTATGCGCCATTTCTTCTACTTCACCTAAGCGACGCAGTGGTACGGCAGCAACCATACGTTCAATCGCTTCAGGCTTCATCTGTGCGGTCATTTCAGTGGCAATAACACCCGGTGCGATGCCCCCCACGCGGATATTGTAACGAGCCAACTCACGGGACCAGCTTACTGCCATTGTAGCTACACCGGCTTTAGTGGCCGAGTAGTTAGTCTGACCCATGTTACCCGAACGCGATACAGAGGAGATATTAACAATCACACCGCCTGTGCCCTGCTCTGCCATGATACCCGCGGCCTCACGGCCACAAAGGAAGGTACCGGTCATGTTAACGTCCAGCACTGATTTCCACTGATCCAGGGCCATTTTGCCAACCCACTTGCCTTCTTTCATCTTGATCAGCAGGCCGTCACGCATCAGACCGGCATTGTTTATCAAACCGTTGATCTGTCCAAAGTCAGCTTTGATCCGGGCAAACGTATTCTCAACAGAAGCCTCATCGGTAATATTACAAAGGTAACCCTTCGCTTCTCCACCTAGTTCCTGACACTGGCTTGCAGCCTGGCTCAGTGCATCCTGATCCAGATCGATCAATGCGAGTTTGGCACCCTGTTTTGCCAGATGCTCTGCCATTGCCCGGCCTAAACCCCGGCCACCACCGGTAATTACGAAAACACTGTCTTTAACCTGCATAGAAGCTCTCCTGAAATCGCCGCCAACAATGAGTTACATCATAGTTGCAGCTGTTTATTCTTTACTCTTACGTTAACGTAAGTTTATAACCTGTTTTAGCTGACAATGCGAGAAAAATAGGTATTTCCCCTTATTAAATTATCCGCTATCAAAATAAGAAGGCGCCGATACAGATAAAACCTATATCAGCGCCTGGGGACATAGTGACCAATCAATCAACTATTTTAGACGGGCTTGCTCTAAAAGCTCGCTGATTTCGGGCAGGATGCTTTCATCATCAATGGTGGAAGGCATTTTGTAGCTTTCTTCAGCTGCAATTTTACGCAGCACCGCACGCAGAATTTTACCAGAGCGTGTCTTAGGTAAACGCTGTACCACAACAGCCCGACGGAAACAGGCCAAAGCACCAATCTGATCACGGACACGCTGTACCAACTCGGCTTCCAGTGCTGCTTCTTCGATCGCTTCACCGGCTTTTAAAACCACCAGACCAATCGGTAACTGGCCTTTAAGTTCATCGTTCATGCCAATCACGGCACATTCTGCAACCGCCGGATGAGCTGAAACAACTTCTTCCATCTCACCCGTAGACAGGCGGTGACCGGATACGTTGATCACATCATCTGTACGGCCCGTGATGTAGATATAGCCATCATCATCTTTAAAGCCGCCATCACCCGTGTGGTAATAACCAGGGAACGCTTCCTGATAAGAGCTGATAAAACGCGCCGGGTTATTCCAGATGCTCCAGGCGACACCCGGTGGCATTGGCAATTTCACACAGATATTACCGGTTTCACCGTCAGCCACTTCGTCACCTTCACCGTCGAGCACACGAATATCATAACCAGGAATAGGTTTATTCGTAGAACCCAGACGTGCCTCAGAAGGATTATCCCAACCCATCATCGGTGCTGTCATTGGCCAGCCGGTTTCCGTCTGCCACCAATGGTCAACCACCGGTACGTTTAACAACCCAGATAACCAGTGATAAGTGGAAGAGTCCAGTTTTTCACCCGCTACAAATACCCAGTTAAGGCTCGAAAGGTCATATTTTTCAGACAGTGCACCTTCAGGGTCTTCCTTACGGATTGCCCGAAAAGCAGTAGGCGCACAGAACATGGAATTCACACCGTAGTCTTCAATCACACGCCAGAAGGTGCCTGCATCCGGGTTACGAATCGGTTTGCCTTCAAAGAAAATAGAGCTGCAACCGCCCATCAGTGGCCCGTAAACAATAAAGGAGTGCCCAACCACCCAGCCGATATCAGATGCGCCCCACCAGACATCGCCAGCTTTCATGCCATAAACATTATTCAGGGCATAACTCAGTGCCACTGCGTGACTACCGTTGTCACGTACAATGCCTTTAGGCTGGCCTGTAGTGCCGGAAGTGTAAAGAATATAAAGCGGATCGGAGCCTTTTACGGCCACACAATCAGCAGGTTCAACGCCTTCCTGAATTTCGTACCAGTCAAGATCATTGGCCCGATTCAACTCAGCTTTGATCATCGGACGCTGGCAAACAATGGTGCAGGCAGGTTTGTGGGCAGATAAATCAATCGCCTGATCAACCAGCGGTTTGTAGGCAATTTTTTTATCAAACTCAAGACCGCAGGACGCGGTCAGGATAGCTTTAGGGCTGGCATCATCAATACGAATAGCCATTTCAGTCGGGGCAAAACCACCAAACACAACCGAATGTACCGCACCTAATCGCGCACAAGCCAACATAGCAACTGCAGCTTCAGGAATCATGGGCATGTAGATCAGAACCGTATCGCCCTTTTCGACACCTTGTGCTCTTAGCGCACCGGCAAAGCTGGCTACGCGGTCTTTCAGCTGGTTGTAGGTGATTGCATCTTTGTTACCGGATGCCGGGGAATCATAATAGAGTGCAACTTGCTCACCACGGCCATTTTCAACGTGATAATCCAGCGCCAGATAACAGCTGTTCAGCTCGCCATCCGGGTACCAGTTGTAAGTATCAAAATCGGTTTTGCTAAGAATGGTTTCTGGCTTTTTATACCAGGCAATACGGTCAACCTGACCCGCCCAATAAGCTTCTGTATTGTCGAGCGCAGACTGGTATTCGTCATTGTATCCCATCGTTCAACCTCTTTATTGTTCTTATAGGGGCTGGCGCTACATCCGGATAGCTATGGGGAGTGTAGCGCCTTAAAAAGCCGCCCACCTGCCCCAAACCGGAGCAGGTGTTTTTATAGCTTCGGCTTACTGATCCTGATACAAACGCAGGATGCTGGAGAAGTCCAGACCACCATTACCTTTAGCTTTGTGCAGGCTGAACAAAGCACGTGCCTGTGAACCCATCGGTGTAGGGGAGCCACTCTGATGACTAACATCACCGGCAAGACCCAGATCTTTAAACATCAGATCAACCTGAAAACCGCCTTTGTAATCGTTAGAAGAAGGTACGCCTTCCATAACACCCGGGAACGGGTTGTAAACCTGAAGCGCCCAGTTGCTACCGGAGCTTTGCTTCATGATTTCTGACAGTACAGCAGGATCAAGACCATTTTTAACACCCATATTCAGGGCTTCAGCGGTACCTGCCATCAGCACAGACAGCAGCATATTGTTACAGCATTTTGCGATCTGGCCCGCACCGTTAGCGCCTGCGTGGAAGATATTTTTACCCATGCAATCCAGAATCGGTTTTGCTTTTGCAAACTGCTCGTCCGATGCGCCAACCATAAAGGCCAGAGTGCCTGCAACCGCACCGCCTACACCACCGGAAACAGGTGCATCGATAAAGCTGATGCCACGCGCTTCACCCGCTTCTGCAACACGGATTGCGGTCTCTGCATCAATTGTTGATGAATCGATGACCAGCGCGCCATCTGCAACTACATCGAACAAAGCCTGTTCTCCTGTCACGTACAGGCCTTCAACATGCTTACCCGCAGGTAGCATGGAAACAATAAATTCAGCATCCGTTGCTGCTTCAACAGCTGTTGAAGCAGCCTGACCGCCTGCTGCTACCACTGTCTGAATTGCATCCTGAGACAGATCGAATGCTTTAACTGCGTGTCCGGCTTTCACCAGATTGATAGCCATTGGGCCACCCATGTTGCCCAGACCGATAAAACCGATAGTTGCCATTCTTTTGTCCTTTTTTATCTTTATTAACTGTTGCTGTTACTGCTGCAAGCCGTTACAAGCTTGCCAGTGGATTAGTTTCCCAGGGTGCGACAAAAAACTCATCAACATAGGCATTGTCGACTTCACCCAGGGTTTTGAATGTCCAATCAGGGTTACGATCTTTATCGACCAACAAGGCGCGCACACCTTCTGCAAACTCACGATGGTTACAGCACTGAACGGAAAGGATCAGCTCACTCTGGAAAATTTCTTTCAGTGACATATGCTGAGTAACGTCCATCTGACGTTTAATCAGATTAATCGCCAACGGACTGCCGTGACCAATCGCCTTCTGAGAGCGTTTGATCCACTTATCTTCGCTGTCTTCAGCCAACAGCGACTCAACAACTTCTTCCAGACTGTCCTGATCTGTCACACGCTGGATAAATGCATAATGTTCCTGCACCGGGGACTCAGCCTTAAACTGTGGCTGAGACTCTTCTTCCAGTTCGCGTAAAACCCGGTTAACCGCTGCATCAATATTATCCGCCCAGGATTCAGCCTGCAGGCGTTCAATCAGTGCAGGGCGCAGTTCTGCGGCAATAAAACGATCCGCCAGACCTAAAAAGAGTGCATCGGTAGAGTTAATCGCATTACCGGTTAAACCCAGGAACAGCCCGGTGCGGCCCGGCATATGATTAAGGAACCAGCTACCGCCCACATCAGGGTACAAACCAATAGTAACTTCCGGCATAGCCAGGTGAGAGGTCTCGGTTACGATACGGTGGCTGCAGCCGTTCATCAGGCCCATACCACCGCCCATAACGATGCCACTGCCCCAGCAGATAATCGGTTTTGGATAAGTATGGATGCAGTAGTCCAGCGCATATTCGCGGGTAAAGAAATCCTGTGGGAAATCCTTATCGCCCTCGCCCACCATCGATTTATAAAGACTTACAACATCACCACCGGCACAAAAGGCTTTTTCACCGGCACCGTCCAAAATCACAGCAACTACGCTGTCATCTGTTTTCCAGGCATCCAGTTTTGGCTGGATCAGGTCGATCATATCCAACGTCAATGCATTGAGTGAACGCTCTGCATTCAGGCAAATCTCAACGACTTTTTTGCCGTCCTGTGTCGGGTATTCATTAAAGAGTACTGAGCTCATCTTCGGTTCCCTGCTTATCTCTGTCGCTGCTGCGTAACCAAAATGCCGCGCTTTCAGTGCCATACACTCAATACATCAGAGGCAAGAAAACGCGACCACCGGATCTACTATTACTGGTTTTTCCATTCAGGTGCACGTTTTTCAAGAAACGCATTAACACCTTCTTTTTGGTCTTCTGTGTGGAACAGGTCAACAAATAATTCACGTTCCATAATGTAACCGGCATCCCAGTGGGAAGTACGGTTGTTCTGGATCAGCTGTTTACAAGCCGCCACAGACGTCGGGCTTTGCTGAGCCACAGCTTGTGCCATTTCCATTGCACGTTCAAACGACTGCCCCTGAGGAACCAGCTCTTCAACCAGGCCAATCTCTTTTGCCTTAGGTGCTTTAATACGCTCACCACAAAGAATCAGGCGTTTTGTCCAGCCTTCACCGACCAGCATAGTCAGGTTCTGGGTACCACCGGCGCACGGTAGCAAGCCTACTTTAGCTTCCGGCAGTGCCATCTGCGCCTGTTCTTCTGCGACACGAATATCACAAGCCAGCGCAACTTCCAGGCCACCACCCATCGCAAAACCATTAATCGCCGCGATTGAAACACCCCGGAAACGGGACAGGGTTTCAAAGGCTTCGCCAAAATAACGCGCCATATCACGGGCAACAGAGCGATCACCGTCCGCAAACAGGTTAAGGTCTGCACCGGCTGAGAAAAATTTCTCGCTCTGGCTACGGATCACCAGCGCATAAACGTCTTTATCCTGATTAAGCTCTTCGACCAATACCGCCAGGCCTTTCAGGCTTTCTTCTGTCCAGGTATTAGCCGGTGGGTTATTCATGGTAATAACAGCGGTATTACCCTGTTTTTCAACAATCAGTTTATCGGTCATCTCGTTTCTCCAAAACAGTATCAGCAGGTTGTTTTACAAGGTTTACAGCAAATCAGCCGCATCCTGCATCAACACACGGCGCGCGACAATGACACGCATAATTTCGTTGGTACCTTCCAGAATCCGGTGCACACGGTTATCGCGTACATAACGCTCCAGCGGATACTCTTTGATATAGCCGTTGCCACCAAAAATCTGCAGGGCTTCGTCTGCCACATTAAAACCTACGTCCGTTGCAAAACGCTTAGCCATAGCACAGTAAGCTGTTTTATCGGCATGGTCTGCATCCAGCTTAGCTGCAGCCATACGTACCATCTGACGTGCGGCAACCAGCTCAGTGGTCATGTCGGCCAGCTTAAACTGTAATGCCTGAAAGCTCGCCAGTTCACGGCCAAACTGCTTACGTTCGTGCATATAGTCACGGGCACGGTTCAGTGCCGCCTGGGCAGTGCCAATGGAGCAAGTCGCGATATTAATACGACCGCCATCCAGGCCTTTCATCGCAATTTTAAAACCGTCACCTTCATTACCCAGCAAAGCGCTGGCAGGCACAACCACATCTTCAAAGGTGATCATACGGGTCGGCTGGCTGTTCCAGCCCATTTTGTCTTCTTTACGACCGTAAACGATGCCGTCTGCCTTAGCGTCTACTGCAAAGGCAGAGATACCTTTTGGCCCATCAACACCGGTACGAGCCATAACAACCAGTACATCGGTGCTGCCTGCGCCTGAGATAAACATCTTACTGCCGTTAAGCACATAGTTATCACCCTCGCGCTTAGCCGTCGTTTTCAGGTTACCGGCATCAGAACCGGCATTGGGCTCTGTCAGACAGTAGGAAGCCAGTTTTTCACCAGCGGTCAGATCCGGGCACCAGAACTGGCGGGTTTCTTCATTACCGAAGTCCGCTATCATCCAGGTAGCCATATTATGAATGGTAATAAATGCGGTGGTCGAGGTGCATCCCATCGCAAGCTGTTCAAATACAATACTGGCATCCAGACGGCTCAGACCTAATCCACCCACATCTTCCGGTGAATATAAACCACAAAAGCCCATTTCTCCGGCGCGTTTTAATACTTCAACCGGAAACGTCTGTTCCTGATCCCATTCGGCGGCATGGGGTTCAAACTCATTTACTGCGAAAGCCTGTGCCATGTCGGCGAATGCAATCTGGTCTTCATTCAGCTCAAAATCCATCGCTCACTCCTGATGAAAGGGAGTCGCAACAACAGCTGCGCTCCCTCTTCGTTGTTTTTATAGTGTCTACGTGCTGAAAATTACTTCAGCTGAATTGTGGTGTTAACACCGGTATCGATATCATCTTCGAACCAGCGAGCCGTCACAGTCTTGGTTTCTGTATAGAAACGCACTGCCTGCTTACCGTAAGCATGCTGATCACCGTAGAAAGACTTTCTCCAGCCAGTGAAAGAGAACATTGGCAGAGGCACGGGTACAGGTACGTTGATACCAACCTGACCCACTTTAATCTCATGCTGATACTTACGTGCTGCTGCACCGGAAGAGGTGAACATAGACGTACCGTTACCGTACGGATTGTTGTTGATCAGTTCGATCGCTTCATCCAGCGTATCCACTTCCAGAGCAATCAGCACCGGGCCAAAGATCTCTTCCTGGTAGATAGACATATCAGTAGTAACGTTGCGGAACATGGTAGGACCAACCCAGTTGCCATCAGGATAACCTTCAACAACCACATCAGAGCCATCCAGAATACAATCAGCACCGGCGTCTTTACCCTGCTGAATGAAATCCAGCACTTTTGCTTTAGCTTGTGGATTGATCTGCGGGCCGTAACCGGCTTCAGGATCGTTCCATGCACCCGGACGTACTTTAGCCAGAGCATCACGTACTTCAGGGATCCACTCGCGAGACTTACCCACAAAGACAGCGACAGAGATTGCCATACAACGCTGACCTGCTGCACCCACAGAGGCACCGGCAATGCTGTTAACAACCTGGTTCTTAGCCGCATCCGGCATAATTACCATGTGGTTTTTAGCACCGGCAAACGCCTGTACACGTTTCATTTTGTCAGTACCCGTACGGTAGATGTGCTCACCTACGGCAACGGAACCTACAAAGGAAATAGCCGGTGTATCTTTATGTGTCAGCAGTTGGTTAACTGCATCTTTAGTACCGTGAACAACCTGCAGCAAACCTGCTGGTGCTCCGGCTTCCTGGAACAGTTCAGCCAGACGTGTTGGCGTCAGCGGATCCTGCTCAGACGGTTTCAGTACAAAGGTGTTACCGCAGGCAATGGCCATTGGGAACATCCACAGCGGGATCATTGCCGGGAAGTTAAAAGGCGTGATACCGACACAAACACCCAGTGGCTGAGTGATGCTGTAGCAATCGATTTTACGGGCAACGTTCTCAACCGTTTCACCCATGCTCAGGGATGCAATATTGCAAGCGTGTTCTACAACTTCAATACCACGCCACACATCACCTTTTGCATCTTCAAAGGTTTTGCCCGTTTCCTGTGACAAGATAGTTGCGATCTCGTCATGGTTCTCTTTCAGAAGCGCCTGGTAACGCAGCATCAAACGTGCACGCTCACCAACCGGTGTTTCTTTCCAGGTTTCAAAGGCTGCTTTAGCCGCTTCAACTGCACCTTCAACTTCCGCTTCAGTTGCACAAGGCACCTGCGCGATTACTTCCTGAGTTGCCGGGTTAACTACCGGAAGAAAATTCTGGGATTCACTCTGAACAAATTCGCCATTGATCAAAAGAGGTACTTGCTGAGTCATCGCTGTTACCTTTGCCACTTGTTAGTTGTAGTTATTGGTCTTTATGAACTATGTCATTTCTTAAGTTAATTTTTAACACGCCATCACCAGGTGAAGGATTGATAATCTTGCTCGATTGATGGACTATATTGCGATTGCTTAGGTAATTTCCCTTATACATAGGTCGCACTTATGAGCACACCCTCAAGCTGGCCCCTGCCCCCCGAGAGTATCCGCTTTGTGATTCCCCGCCGGGTTGCTGCTGAATTATCACAACATCCTTTGAGCCGTGGCCTATACCCGCTGGGTATCGGCTACTATCGACAGGCGGCAGGACACCGGATGGAGCGCCCTTCCCATGATGATCACTTGCTGATCTACTGCCTTGATGGTGAAGGGGAATTAACCGTTAATGGTCAGAAGCACCGGATAAGACCCGGTACCATATTGTTATTACCTAAAGGTACTAACCATGCCTATAAAGCCCGTAAAAACAACCCATGGACCATCTATTGGGTGCACTTTCACGGCCATCACGCCGGGGACTTTATTCACCACCTGGCATTACCTAAACAAACACAGCCCAGCGTCATCATGCCGCTGGGCATTCACTCCCGACTGGTGAGTGACTTTGCCGCCCTGCTTGAAATCCGTGAAGCGACTTATAACCTTAACGCCTATATTTGCGCAGCTAATCAGCTACGGCAGATACTGTCTCATATTGCCCTGTTACAGCCTCTGGCACGCCACCGCCAGGCGGGGGATAGTCTGGATATAGAAAAGGTACACAGCCTGATGCAGGCCCGTGTTCACGAGCAACTGGATCTGGATACCCTGGCAGCATCCGTTAATTTATCGAAGTATCACTTTATTAAAAAATATAAAGAGCTAACGACCAGCACACCCATTAGTCACTTTATTCATTTAAAGATTGAACGGGCTTGTCATTTGCTCGATACCACCCGCAACAGCATCAGTGAAATTGCTTTTGCCGTGGGTTATGAAGATGCCTATTACTTCTCACGCATTTTTAAAAAATCCATGGGTGTATCACCCAGCCAGTACCGTAATATGCGCCTGGGCAACTTCCCCTACAACACACCATAAAACTTATTTCAGCTACAAGCAGATAAGCACACAAATAAAAACGCCCGGTAAAACCGGGCG